>NZ_CAKQBI010000030.1:0-30758 GCF_934216135.1 uncultured Rummeliibacillus sp.
CCTTCGCTAACAGTTCCTACTGCCAAGCCTGTAGTGGACTTTCACCACCAAGTAATCACCCATGCCGGGCGCACTTATAAAAACAGCGCTGTTCCGCTGTGAAAGTTATTAGCGTACTACAACTGCATATTTCAATGCATTATAAGCACGTTCAAATTCGTATTTATTGACCCAATATTCCCCTTTATTATTTGGATCTATTACTTTATAGCGTTTTGTCTTACTGCTATAGCCTGCTAATGTCATAACATGAAGGTTATCAACCATTTTCACTTTTTTTCCTGCAGCACCCATATTCCATTTTGTCCATATAGGTTTTGAGAAATCTAAGGTGACGTATACTACTATTGGGTTTCCTGCAGATAGTTCTTGGCGTAAATTCTTTGCAGATGCCCCTGTAATATTTTTCACAGAACTACTATACTTCTTACCATAATTCGCTAAAGGCTTAGGGAAAATAGATTGAAATACGCCATTAATCGAATAATAAGGAGATCCTGCAAATCCTTTATAAGGATTACGTTTTGTTTTCGGCATGTTGTTTAAAAATTTTTTATAACTAGTTTTTTTAGCATATCCTTTAAATTGCAAGGCTTGTAGCAAACTTGCTCCTTCGCATCCAAATGGGGCATAAATCGGTTTTAACTGATTGATATAGGGAACCTTTAATGAAATGGCTTTACTATCTCCGCTTGTTTTATAGATGATTTTTTTCGTCAATAGAGTACCTGAAATCCAACCATATGAAGAACCAATCTTTATCTTATACCAATATGTATTTTGAGAATTTTGCTTACGAACAATTGGTTTTATGGTTGTCCCTTTCTTAAGTGTTTTTAATATTTTATGATTTGTTCCAATCCCATTGCGTACATTACCATTTGCCTTTAACATATATTGGCTTGATACAGACTCTTCAACTGAAGCTGCTTGTGCAGATATAGGATTTATAAAATCTGTGACAAAGGTCGTTGCCATTAGCGTTGTACTCAATGCGACAACAGTAAGTACTCTTTTGTATTTTCTCGTTGTGATATTAAACACTGTAAACCAACTTTCTATTTAAATTTCTATTATTTAATAGAAGAAGTGGAATCAGCTTCTTTCTAAATCTCATTTTGAAATCTCTTTTGTAAAAAGAAAAGAGTGCCATTGATTCCACTTCTATAATTTAATTTATTAGATATAGTTCTATTTAAATCTATCTATTTCCTTTTTCAACTTCATATTTTGTAATCCAGTCACTAAAACTACCTGTGTATAGTTGGACATTTTTATAGTCCATTTCTTTTAACATCGCAAAAAGTGGAGATGCAGTTACTCCACTACCGCAATACACCGTAATAGGATCATTTTTCGATACTACGTTTAAAATAGTATCATTAGGAGCGAGATAACCGTGTTGCTTTAGTTGTTCCCAATCATAATTTAATGCCCCTGGAATGTGACCAGCTACTTTATCGATTGGCTCTTCTTCTCCTCTATAGCGGATATTCGATCTTGCATCTAGTAAAGTACGTTTCACTTTTCCATCTACAATTTCTTTTACCCCATTTCGGTCTATATAAAGTTGCTCTTGCCAATCAATTTTTAGATGTGTTGGCTCAATTACTTTGCTTTCGTTTGTAGTATTAAATCCAGCTTTGACTAATGCATCATAGCCTTCTTGAACAACTTTAACATTAGTAAATCCACCATATTGCAACATCCACCATGCTCTTGTAGCAAATGGAGCGCCACCTTGATCGTATACTAAAATATCTTGATCTTGTTGTAGACCACTTTGCTCAAATAATTTTTTAAGTTGTTCTTTACCCGGCATTGGGTGTCTTCCTGCATCCTTTGTCATATCAGATAAATCTTCAACCAAATCCCAATATACAGCATTTTCAATATGACTCTCTTTATACAAAGTTTGTCCTTCAGACGTATCTTGTAAGTTGAAGCGTGCATCAATCCATTTATACTCATGTTGTTTAGCTAGTTCAATATCTTTTACTGAAATAAATACATTCCCCATCAATTTTCCACTCCATCCATTAATGATTCATATATTGCTTTCCATTCATCTAGTTTGCTACTTTCATGAAGTAAAGATTTTTCAATTTCGATTTGTTCTATAGCTTGTTTACTAATGTATAAACGTAATTCTTCAGCTTCTTTTGTAATGACATCTTCTGACCATTTTTTCATTCGTTCAGATTGTTCATCAAGATATGATTTTGCAGCTGGTTTTGTTAACTCTTCAAGAGCTTCTCGTAATTTCATATTATCACCTTTTTCAAAGAAGGCCTTGTTATTCTTGTAATATGATTTTACAGATTCATATGGTTTCGTAGATGTAAATGGACCTGTAAATTCTAATATTTGAGGTTCCTCTACTTCAAATGGCATAAATGAGAAGCTTGCGTTTAGATCTTTCAATTGCTTTGTATCATAGACATAGCGCTCTTGAATTTTTTTCAAAATAAATTTAGCTAAGCGGAAATTTGTAACACGCATTTCTTGTTCAAAGTCAAAGCTTAAACTTGCTAATACTTCTTTCAAGGCTAGTCCTAATGCGATAGACGATGCTTTAGAAGCAAATGTTGTAGGATTATAACCTTCTTTAAAGAAATCAGGATAACGATAATAAACACGTTGTAAAACAAAGTACACTAGCTCACTTAACTCTTGCAATGTATCTTTTCCAATTGTTTGTGCTGCTGAATTTGTGAAACGAGTATGAATATATTGCTCTAATTTTGCTAATTCTACTAATCGTTCATCTTTACGTTTTAAATTTTCTTCTGTTTGCTGGATCAACAATCGTAACCGCTCTTGGGCTTTTTCCGTTTCTTCGACTAAAGCTTGTACAGCAAGTGCTGTCAATTCTTCAGATAAAAACTGATGGAAGTTTTCTTCAAATAGAGGCATTCCTGAACTCAAATTGTTTTTTTCTACTTTTTCTTGCAATGCTAGTAAACTTGAAACACCAAATAATCTTGGTTTACGTATACCAAATCGTTGTAATTCTTGTTTAACATAAGTTTTAACATCTTCTGCTTCCTCTTCAGTTGCAGCAAGATCAATCGCATTGACAACGAAGAACATCTTATCAAGTTCAAAGGCATCTTTTACACGGCCTAACTGAATTAAAAATTCACGGTCAGCTTTTGCAAATGCATGGTTGTAATATGTGATAAACAATATGGCATCTGCATTACGGATATATTCAAATGCTACCCCTGTATGGCGTGCATTGATGGAGTCTGCTCCTGGGGTATCTACTAAAGTAACTCCCATACGTGTAAGTTCACAATCAAAATAGAAATCGATTGTATCAACGAAACAGCTTCTATTTTCCTGAGCAACGAATTTTTCAAACTCTTCACGGTTTGTACGAATGGTATTTCCTAATTGTTCCTTAAATCCAGGATATCCTTCTTTAAATGCACGGATAAATGATTTATGGACATGTAATCGTTCGTCTTCTAATTTCTTCATTAATGCCTCATCAGCTTTATCGTAAGCAATCTCTAGTGATGAAACTTGAATACCAATTGCTTCATAGCTTGCAATGATATCTTCTTGTAATTGTTCAGCTGTTTTCAAGTGTACATCAGCTGTTTCATGCGGATGTTCAGGTGTAACAGGACGAATTTTATTGATCGCAGCAGTTGTTGGATTTGGTGATACAGGCAATACCTTTTGCCCCATCAAAGCATTTGAGAAAGAAGATTTCCCGGCACTAAAAGCGCCAAATAATGCAATTGTAAAATCTTTTTTCTCTAATCGCTGCACTTTATTTTTTAAATAATTAGCTACTTCTGAAAATCCATGTATTGGAGATACGGCATTAGCTGTTCTTACAGCATTTTGAAGAGCGGTCGCTGTATGAACTGACACGCCCTTTTCACTTTGTTCTTCATCTATACCTTCTAAATCTGATGCTTCTTCTTTTACTAACATAGATGGATCAAATTTACGCATGTTATCGTAAGCCTCTTCATGTTCTTTTGACCAATTAGAAACAAATCGATCTGCTTCTGGATTTACAGTCTCGAATGATACTGTTTTTTGGATTTCAAAATATCTTTGTTGTTGTTCAATTGCTTCTGCAGCTACGATAATCTCTACTTTTTCTTTTAATAATGCACATTTTTTCTTTAATGGTTCTACAGTTGCCATTGATAATTCTTTAATATACTCTGCTTTTTCAAATTTCCAATCGTCTGTATTTTGCTTGTACCATCTTTTAGTTGCATCAGCTACTCGTTTTGCAAAGTTTAATAATGCATCACCTTTAATACCAGAGTCTAACCTTACTTGCTCCTCTATTAAACTCATTGGTGGTGTCAATGCTAGTTCATCAATTTCTAGAGAAGTTTCATCGGATAACGCATTCACAACTTTCAAGGAGTTCTTCATCAATGCTCGCAAATGGCCTGAAATTTGAGAAGCAGTAATAGAACAATATAATTCGTAAAGGCTTTCTTTACGCGCTAATTTTTCTGCTTGTGTTTTCTTTCCTGCAAAAAAAGTACCTACTTTGAAGTTAGGTTGAATACTCTCTAAATATAATTCTAGTTTTTCACGTAACTCAAATGGTACGATTGCAGCTTCAGCATTATCTAAAAGTTCATCACGTTTTAGATCAAAACTATGTTGCCAATTTGTAGATGAATATAGCTTTAACTGATTCAGAACAGTCTCATAGTCTTCTCGGATTTCTTGATGATTTTTCCATTCTTCATTTGAAAGCTTATCTATATTGTTTTCTAATAATTCTTGTTTGTTTGTTTTCAAATAACTTTCATGCTCTATGTGGAGCTGTTGCAACGTTTTTTCAGCTACGTTCAACAAATTCTCTTGCCAACCATTCATACTATTCATCACAATTTCTTTTACTTGTTTGAAATCATTATGAATATTTGATGGATCTCGCAGTGAAGTAAAGAAGATACCTTTTGGATTTACGCCCCAATTTGCAAAAGAAGTGTAAACAGATTGTGAAAAGTCATCAAAGGATAGCTCATTTTCTTTGTGTTTATCGATTTGGTTTACTATTAGGAAAACATTTGGATTATATTTCATTAGATTTTTTGTGAATTGGAAATTCAACTCAGATTGCACATGATTGTAATCCATTACATAAAAGACAATATCAGCCAAGTGTAAAGCTGATTCAGTTGACATCCTGTGTGCATCATCAGTTGAATCGACTCCAGGAGTGTCCATTACAGTAATTCCTTCAGGTAAAACTGAATCTTCGTGTCCAATCTCTATTTGAGAAACAAGTGCTCCATTTTTCGCAAATTCCTTTACTGTCCGAATATCATAATTTTCATCGAACAATACAGGATCTTGGTCCGTTAAATACGCAATGGCATAATCTTTATCAGATTTATGTACTTTTACAACATTGGCGCTTGTAGGGATTGGACTTGATGGTAAAAGTTCTTCTCCTGTTAATGCATTAATCATACTTGATTTACCAGCAGAAAAATGTCCAGCAAATGCAATCATATATTCCTTATTTAAAAGCTTCTCAGCAAATAATTTTGTTTTTAGTAATCGCTCTTGATCTTCATTTTTTTGATAAATTAAGTATTGAACTGCTGTCTGTTTTAAAAGTTTTTGTAATTGCTGTTCGAAATCTTTCATAACGTTCATTTACCCCTTTAATAAGTGATAAATTCATTCTACCATGCAAATGCAAAAAAAATCCCCCTATTTAATAGAAGGATTAGAGAAATTATTTTAAATGTGCGGTTGTTTGATTAAAAACATGTTTTCCAATAGCCCCATAGATCAATAATGTAGCACCAATAAATGCATAAACCACTTTCACCGCTCCTTTTTATAATTATTCTTATTTTAAATTCATTGTTGAATATGAAAATCATTCTCAATTGATTGATTTAATCATAATAAATATTTTAAAATTCGTCAAGGTTTGCTATTAAATTTTTTGTTAGCATGATAATATAATTAAAAGGTCACATTAAAAAGGAGATAACAATGAGCACATCGGAGCAAATGAAAGCTATTTTGAATAGTACAATTCTTTCACTAAAAGCTGTACTACCTAAAGAAGTTCATGTTTCATCTCCCGCCATTACTTCTGACCCTTATCAACAATCCGAAATCGGCGTATTAATAGGTATGGTTGGAGATATTAAGGGACGCATTATCATTGACTCTACAACAACTACATTTAGTGCAATTGGCGAAGCGATGTTTGGCATGCAACTTGATGGAGAAATGTTAGAATCATTTACTGGTGAATTTGGAAATATGGTTGCCGGAAATCTTTGTACATATGTTGCTGAACAAAATTTAGAACTAGATATTACACCGCCTACAGTAATGGTGGGCAATACAAAACTTGTCGGCTTTAAACACGCTTTTAAACTTCCTGTAAATGCTGATGGTATAGGCGATTTAACTGTTTTATTGACAGTCGATCCTATTGAATAGCATATGCAGTCCAAAATTATTCATAACATGATCTATATATATTTCAAAAGAAAGTTGAAATATACGAAATTTAAATCTATTGAAAATGGGAAATTGCTTTCACGATGCAGTTTTCCATTTTTTTATATTGAAACTTGAAAATACAATCGCACAATAACAGAAAATGATAGCTACAATTTAGAAAAAAACAAGCCATGGAAATTTCATTACGTAAAATTCCGGTGGCTTGTTATAGGTATTTTGTTCTAAAACATTCTACTATTGTGCTTTTAATAAAAAATTTTCAAATTATTTTACGCATGAAAATTAGTGCCATCTGTTGTAGCTTTAATAATACCCTTGCGTACTACAAAATCTCCGAAATGTTCTCCGTCTTCCCGTTCTTTTGCAAATTGATTTAATAATGGTTTTAACTCCGTTAAAATTTCTGCCTCACCTATATTCTCACGATACATTTTACTTAAGCGATCACCTGTGAAGGATGCTCCCAAATACATATTATATTTCCCCGGTCCCTTGCCGATAAAACCAATTTCAGCAAGCGCTGCACGTGAGCAACCATTAGGACAGCCTGACATACGAATAACAATTTCCTCATCATGTAACCCTGCTGCATCAATAATTTCTTCGATTTTGGTTATAAGCGATGGTAAATAGCGTTCCGCTTCAGCCATTGCAAGTCCACATGTAGGAAGCGAAGTACATGCTATAGAATTTCTGCGAAGTGCTGAATAATGCTTACCATCCGTTAAATGATAGCGTTCGATCAGTGATTGAATTTTTTGCTTACTTTGAGGCGAAATATTGGAAATCATTACATTTTGGTTTGGCGTCATACGAAATTCACCTTTATGCACTTTAGCAATTTCTCTAAGGCCTGTCATAAGTGGATAATCTTCTGTATCCTTAATACGACCATTTTGGATAAACAACGTATAATGCCATTTTCCATCATTTCCTTTTATCCAGCCATATTCATCACCAGTTCTAGTGAAATGGAATTCTCTCGTTTCTTCTAATTCAAAGCCGGTTCGACGTGTTAACTCTTCTTTAAACCAATCAATTCCTACACGATCGATTGTATATTTGAAGCGCGCGTTTTTTCGGTTTGAGCGGTTCCCATAATCACGTTGAATTGTGACAATTTTTTCTGCTGTTATTAATAACTTTTCCTTAGGAACAAATCCGATTAAACGTCCAAGTTGTGGATACGTGGATTCCTCACCATGTGTCATCCCCATACCGCCGCCTACTGCAATGTTAAACCCAACTAAATGTCCATTTTCTTCAATTGCAATAATTCCAATATCTTGTGAAAAAACATCTACATCATTACTTGGTGGAATTGCTAAGCCTATTTTAAATTTACGAGGTAAATAATGCTCTCCATAGATTGGCTCTACATCCTCCGTTTGAGGTGTATCGAGAACTTTTTCACCATCTAACCAAATTTCATGATATGCCTTCGTGTGTGGAAGTAAATGTTCACTAAGTTTCACTGACCATTCATATACTTCTTGATGAAAAGCAGATTGATGTGGATTCACATTACTCATTACATTTCTATTTACGTCTCCACATGCAGCTAGAGAATCTAGTAAAACAGAATTCATTTTTTGCATATAGGCTTTAACATTCCATTTCAAAATGCCATGAATTTGAAATGTCTGGCGAGTTGTCACTTTTAACGTATTATTACCATAAGTATTGGCCATTTCATCCATCATTAACCATTGTTCGGGTGTAGCAACTCCTCCAGGTACTCGAACTCGAACCATAAATTGATAAGATGGCTCAAGCTTTTTACGCTGACGTATTAACCGTTCATCACGGTTATCTTGCATATAGCTACCATGGAACTTTATAAGCTGCTGATCAGATTCTGGAATCTTCCCCGATAAAGGCTCTTTGAAAGATTGGGCTATTGTACCTCTTAAGTAATTACTATCTTCTTTATATTTTTCATTTACACTTGGTGTGCCCTTTGATGCTTCAATTTTTCCAGTCATGAATCTGCCCCCTTTAGTAAACATCACGTTGGTATCTTTTTTCTTTTTGTAATTCAGTTAGCTTCTTTTCAGCTTCTTCAAGGGACACCTTTCCTTGTTGCTGAATAATTTGAATAAGTGTGTTGTGTACATCTTTAGCCATCGATTTTTCATCGCCACATATATAAATAACTGCTCCATTTTCTATCCATGCGTAAACTTCTTCTGCATTCTCAAGTAAACGGTGCTGAACATATATTTTTTCTTCATGATCTCGAGAAAAAGCTACATCCATTTTCGTCAATGTTCCCTCTTCTAAATAGCGAAGCCATTCAACTTGATAAAGAAAATCTGTAAGGAAGTGCTGTTCACCAAAGAACAACCACGAATCTCCCGCATCCTGCTCTGCTCTTTCTTCAATAAATGATCGGAAAGGCGCAACACCTGTACCTGCTCCAATCATGATAATCGGTGTTTTGGCATCTGGAAGCTTAAAGTTTGGATTTTCTTGGACAAAAATTGAAACTGTATCTCCAATTTCTAGTTGATCTGCAATCTCACCTGAGGCAACTCCAATTCGCTTGTGATCATGTGCAGTATAAGAAACTTTACCTATTAACAATGAAACTTCATCTGGATTTGCTTTATAACTAGATGCAATACTATAAAGTCTAGCTGGAATTGGACGTAGTATATCAACAAGATCCTGTGGTGATCCTGTAAAATTATAATCTTTGAATAAGTCAGCTAAGTAGCGCCCTTCCTTGTACTCCTTCCATTTCCCATTTAAAAGATCCTCCGCACCGTTCGTATAAGGTGCAAGCTTTTCAATCAATGGTTTTGTAAGAACTGTAATTTCAACGGAATTTTTTAACACTTCTTTAATTGGCAATGTTTCTTTTTTGTATTGAACAAATTCATCGCCACTCAAACCTGCTGTTTCGATCAACTCATCGACAACTGACTGATGATTATGTGGGAAAATTCCTATGCTATCACCCGGTTGCCATTTGATATCTGACTCTTCTAATGAGAGCTCTAGATGATACGTTTCTTTGTTGGAACCATCCATGTTTAAGTTGATTTTTTCTATTATTTCTGCCTGATAAGGATGTTTTTTTGAATAATTAGATTCATTCGTATTTTGTGTAGCTGATGGAGTTATGTCTCTTACAGGTACAAGCTTCTGTGACAATGATTTAAACCACTGCTCAGCTGATTCTTCATAATCTAAATCACAATCTACGCGCTCTATAATTTGCTGTGCGCCAAGTTCCTTAAGTCTCAGATCGAAGTCTGCACCTGTTTTACAGAACCATTCATAAGAACTATCTCCAAGTGCAAGAACAGCGTAATGCAAATCTGGAAGCTTCGGAGCCCGTTTACTATGTAAAAATTCATAAAAGGCTATTGCATTATCTGGTGCATCTCCCTCACCATGAGTGCTTGTAATGATCAATAAATTATCCAGTTTCTTTAAATTTCTCACTTTAAAATCAAGCATCGAAGAAACTTCAACTTCAACAGACTGTTCTTCTAGTAAAGCACCGAGTTTCTCAGCTAGTTTTTGGCAATTCCCTGTTTGCGAACCATATAAAATTGTTGCTGTTACTGTTTGCTGTGAAACTGGAATCTCTAACTCTTCTTTAATATTTACCTCAACTTGTTGTGCCGCACTTAAATAGCCATTTAGCCAAATCTTCTGCTTTTCCGTTAAATTTGGTAACAATTCATTTAATAATTGAACTTGCTTTTCTGTAAATGGACTATTAATCACTTGTAATGTCATTTCTTCACCTCTTCTATATTAACTTGCACAGGATGTATGTAATCCTTTTATAGCCTCTCTTGTACGTTCTACTAAAACATCAAGTACTAAATCACCATAACCAAGACTATTACATACCGTCACAACCTCTATTCCCTCTAATTCTTTTTCTATATGCTTTCTAAGGAGTCCCTGGAATAATAGATATGGGACGATAAACAACGGTTTATCTGGTGAATTGGTCATTTTTTCTACAACATTACTAAATGAAGGTCCATTTCCATATAAAAAAGCAATGTTGACATGACGAAAACCATATCTTAGTTTAAAGCGTGTAGCAATTTCCAAAAAATCTCGAACAACTGATGGATCACTGCTACCCCTACCAATGAGCAGTATCTCTGCATCAGAAGTTATTTCAGTTGTTTGTTCTTCTATACGCTCATAAATTTGGGCAATTAATTTTTGATGGATTCCGAAAGGTTTACCATAAGAAAAAACAATATGTGGATATTTTATTTGTAATGGTTTAACTATTTCTGGAATATCCTTTTTTGCATGATTTGCAGTAAGTAACAAAATAGGAATAAGCGCAATTTGAGTTGCACCTTTGTTAATACAGTACTCGATTGTTTGCTCAATCGATGGTTTTACTAATTCTAAAAAACAAATTTCTTGTAATGGTATTGCAATATGTTTTTTAGCCCGTTCAACAAAAGCCTTAGCCTCTTCAATGCCTTCCTGAACACGAGTACCATGTGCAATATAAATAACTGCCTGCATATAGTTCCCTCCTAGAGAGCTACTGATTCAGAGAAATTTTTACTATTGTCCTTTTGTTCCTGAATCCATTGTATTTTTTCATGTAGTTTGACAACGTCACCTACAACAATCATTGAAGGGTTCGCAATATTGGATTCTTGTACTATAGTTTCAATGGATTCTAGAGTTCCCGTTACTGTTTGCTGTTTGTCATAGGTACCCCAATGTATTAGTGCAACAGGAGTCTCTTTTGCACGTCCAAACTTTAGAAGTTGTGATACGATATATGGCAAATTTTTCACCCCCATATAAATAGCAAGTGTTTCGATATGAACGAGCGCTTCCCATTTTAAATTGTCATCCTTATCTTTTTGCCGATGACCGGTTACAATAGCAAAACTTGAACTTAGTTCACGATGTGTTACTGGAATACCTGCATAGGCTGGTGCAGCAATACCTGATGTAATACCAGGTACAATTTCAAATGGAATTTCCTTATTGGCAAGTACTTCAGCTTCCTCTGCACCTCTTCCGAAAACGAAAGGATCACCACCCTTTAAGCGAGTAACTGTCTTCCCTTCCATTGCAAATCGTACTAGAGACTCATTTATACTTTCCTGAATCATTGCATGACGGTTCGGAAGCTTACCGCAAAATATAAGCTCTGCTCCAGATTTTGCATAATTTAATAACTCCTGATTTACTAATCGATCATATAGAATAACGTCTGCCTCTTTTATGCAGCGAAGGCCTTTCACCGTGATAAGCTCGATATCGCCTGGCCCTGCGCCAACAATGTATACTTTCCCCATGTCATCACCTCTATGATGTAGAATTTTAGTTTTAAAAAAAGGCACCCAGCTATAAAAACCTCCACAGCAATTCTGTGAAAGATTCATATAGCTGAATGCCTCTAGTTGTCTAGTCGGCTATCCTAGTCTCTTATTTTATGTTTTGTATTCTTATGAAATCGTTGTTTTTCAACTCGATTGATCTGTACAATCACACCATCTTGAATCGTAATTTGTACTTCTCCGAATTGAATACCTTCAATAGCTTTCTCAATGGCTTTTAACTTTTCCTGCTTAGTTAATGGCATTTGCTTCCCCCTCGCCCGAATACTTAGTAAACTAATAGGTTTTATGAATTTTATATTAATCTTGTAATTATTCATTGTCAATGTTTTTTACAAAATTTTTTCAATTTTGAAAGTAAAGCCACCTAGCTTATAGCTAGGTGGCTCAGATGTTCGACTAATCCACTAGTTGATGTTTAGTTCTTTTAATAACTGCTGTACACATTCCTCTAAAGAGTATTTTTCTGTATCTAGTATAATTTCTGGATCAATAGGTGCTTCATAAGGTGCTGAAATACCTGTAAAGTTTTGTATTTCTCCTGCTTTAGCTTTTTTATACAAGCCCTTTGGATCACGCTTTTCACATTCCTCTACCGATGCCTTTACATATACCTCGATAAATTCGCCATCTTCTACTAATTGTCGAACGACTTCTCTGTCTTGTCGATAAGGAGAAATAAAGGCTGTACAGACGATTTGTCCTGCATCTATAAATAATTTTGCAACCTCTCCAATTCTACGAATATTTTCCTTACGACTTTCTTCATCAAATCCTAGATCCTTATTTAAACCATGCCTAATATTATCACCATCGAGTACATAAATCTCTTTACCACGATTGAAGACCTGACGAGCAAAAGCATTAGCAATGGTTGATTTGCCCGATGCCGAAAGACCTGTAAACCATAGAATCACACTTTTTTGGCCACTCTTCTTCTGACGTTCTTCTTTTGTAACTGATGCCTCATGCCACACAATATTTTTTGTCATCTAGCACTCCCCCTATGCTTTCGCCTTTTCTTTCATACCTTTAATAAGCACTTCGACAACTTCTTTACGACTAAAGGTTGCTGGTGGTACCTCTCCATTTCGAAGCATTTCACGGACTTTAGTGCCAGATAGAATAATATGATGTGCATGATCATGAGGACATGTCTTAGTTGTGGCCATTCCTTCACATGCTGTGCAATAGAAACTATGTTCAAATTTAAGAGGCTGAATGCCTAACTCCTCTGTTGTAAATTGATCAAAGATTTTTTGCGCATCATAAGTTCCATAATAATCACCTACACCTGCATGATCGCGGCCAACGATGAAATGTGTGCATCCATAGTTTTTACGAACAAGAGCATGGAATATTGCCTCCCTTGGCCCTGCATATCGCATAGCTGCTGGGAAAATACCTAAATGAACACGATTTTGAGGATAATAATTTTCAAGTAATACTTGATAACTTTCCATCCGCACTTCTGCAGAGATATCGTCAGATTTTGTTTCCCCTACTAATGGATTTAAAAATAGACCATCAATGGTTTCTAACGCAGCCTTTTGGATATATTCATGTGCACGATGAACAGGATTTCTAGTTTGGAAACCAACGATTGTATTCCAACCTTTTTCATCAAAAATAGCCCTTGTTTCAGCGGGTGTAAATGTATATTCTTCAAACTCAGGTTTTTGTCTATGAACTAAAGTAACTTCTCCTCCAACATAAGTATTTGGTCGTGAGTAAAGTTTTGCGACACCTGGATGCGCTGCATCATTTGTACCATAGACATTCTTTGCTTCTAATTGTTTATCTGGTATATAAATAGAAGATACCTTAATGACTCCATAAGTAACTCCATCTTTTTCTAGTTTTACCTTATCGCCTATTTCTATATTAACCAGTTCTTTATCTATAACAGGTAAAGTAATGGGTATACTCCAAACCGTTCCATCAGCAAGTCGTAAACGTTCAACAACAGAAGTATAATCCTCCTCATTAAAGAACCCCGTAATTGGACTATATCCCCCAATACCTATAAGCTCCAAATCACTCAAAGCAATTGCATCAAGTGTAATCGATTTACTAATCGAAGAAGTTTTTAATGATGGATTGTAACGTGATATCAAAGTACCTCCATGTGGTGCATTTGTCATATTTAGTTCCTCCTCCAGTTAGCTGTGTAGGCCACATTCTGTTTTTCCTGTATTTTGCCAACGACCTGACCGTAAATCTTCAGCTGTCCAAGCGGGCTTCGTACATTTTTCACACCCTATACTTGGATAACCCTGATCATGTAAAACGTTGTATGGTAAATTATGTTTAGCCACATATCTCCAAACATCTTTCCATGTCCAATAAATAAGTGGGCAAATTTTAACTGCCTTAAATTTTGAATCTTTATTAAAATACTCAGTATTTGCTCGTGTTGGACTTTGTTCTCTTCGTAGTCCAGATATCCAAGCTGTTGCATGCGATAATTCCTCGAATAATGGATCAATCTTCCGAATTCTGCAGCACTCATTTGGATTGGTTTCCCAAAGTTTTTCGCCAAATTGAGAAGCTTGTTCTTCGAGTGAAAGACTTGGCTGCTTCAGTTCAATTCGAAGATTTGGATATTTTTCTTTCACCTTTTTAATCGTGTCGTATGTTTCCTGAAAATGAAGATTCGTATCTAAAAAAACAATACGTGCATCGGGTTTTACTTTTGTAATGAGATCAATAAGTACAATCCCCTCAATCCCAAAGCTACATCCATATACAAGTTTGTCATTATAAGTGTCAAAGCTCCATTTTAACACTTCAAGTGCTCCTTTATATTGTGGATCTAGTTCTATTGATGGAATCTTTGATTCTTCAAATGTTTCAAAAGTAAGCATTTATTGTCCTCCTTCCATAAAAAAAGACGCTCTAATGGCTAAAACCATTAAAAGCGCCTCCAGTTGTCTGGTCAGCTTCATATGTAGTTAATTCACAAATAAGTGAATTGGTTCGAAGTATAAATCATATATAACCAACCTGTCAACTAGTATTCTAAGAATGCAGAAAATAATAATTATTTTTTAATTCATAGTTGACTAATTGGAAATACGTGTTTTAATATTACATAAAGTGAAACTTCCATCAGTGAGAGGTGCTTCATCCCTCACTGATGGTTAGTTGAACCAATCGGGCTTTTACGGGCAGTTATCCCCCACCTATCTTTCTCATTTATCTCTTAATCTTGAGGTGGGGGGACTTACTGCCCGTTAATGCGGGATAAAGCAAAGTGAGCTGATCAGACAAACTGAAGGCTACATTCAATGACAAGGTAAAAATCATTGAATGTAGCCTTTTTATTTTTTCAGCTGCTCATCAAAATCTGATGCTGTAAAAACATTAAATCTTAAAGGAGTGAAAAAATTATGAAGAAAACAAAAAAATTAGCTGCATTTTTAGCTGCAAGTTCATTAGCAATGGTGATTAGTGGATGCTCTAGTTCGGAACAAAACAGTTCAGGTAGTACAACAAACAAATCTATAAATCTACTTAATGTTTCATATGATCCAACAAGAGAATTATATGAAGAGTTCAACAAATCCTTTATTAAAGAGTGGAAAGATGAAACTGGACAGACAGTGAAAATTCAGCAATCACATGGTGGTTCAGGAAAACAAGGAAGAGCTGTAATAGATGGATTAAAAGCAGATGTTGTAACACTAGCACTTGCTTACGATATCGATGAAATTGCAGCAAATCGAAATCTGATCAACAAGGACTGGCAAGAAGAATTACCGGATCATTCCTCTCCTTACACATCAACGATTGTATTTCTTGTTCGGAAAGGAAATCCCAAAAGTATTCATGACTGGAACGATCTTGTAAAGAAAGGTGTATCAGTTATTACACCAAATCCAAAAACATCTGGTGGAGCTCGTTGGAATTATTTAGCTGCATGGGGCTATGCTGATCGTAAATATCAAGGTGATCAGGCGAAAATAAAAGACTTCATGAAAAAGCTTTATAACAACGTTGAGGTACTTGACTCAGGTGCGCGTGGTTCAACTACAACATTTACCGAGCGACAAATTGGAGATGTATTAATCGCATGGGAAAATGAGGCCTATCTATCTCTTAAAGAACTAGGTGAAGATAAATTTGAAATTATTACTCCATCATTAAGTATTCTAGCAGAACCACCTGTAGCAGTTGTTGATAAAAATGCAAAAGCAAAAGGCACTGAAAAAGTAGCGAAAGCTTATTTAGAATATTTGTATACAGATGAAGGACAAGAAATTGCTGCCAAAAATTATTATCGACCACGTAATGAGAAAATCCTTGAAAAATATAAAGATCATTTTCCAAATCTCGACCTAATTAAAATTGATGATTTTGGAGGCTGGCAAAAGGCACAAAAAGAACATTTCAGCGATGGTGGTACTTTTGATTCCATTTATACACCTAAGAATTAGTAAGGAGGGATTTGATGACGACTACTTTTTTTCATAAAAAGAGATTGACCGTTCTTCCAGGTTTTAAACTTTCTATTGGTTTTACTTTACTATACTTAAGTATTTTAATACTATTGCCACTTTCAATGCTTTTTTGGAATACCATTCAACTTAGTTGGCATGATTTTATTAAAATTATAAGTGATTCTCGTGTTGTTGCATCATATAAATTAACATTTGGAACGTCCTTTTTAGCGGCAATTATTAATGTATTTTTTGGTACTATAATTGCTTGGGTACTTGTTCGCTATGATTTTGTTGGCAAAAAGCTTATGGATGGTCTTGTAGACCTTCCATTTGCTCTTCCAACTGCTGTCGCAGGTATTGCGCTAACAGCCCTCTATGCACCAAACGGCTGGATTGGAAACCTGTTTCCTTTTAAAATCGCATTTACTCCAATCGGAATTATTATTGCCCTAACATTTATTGGGTTACCATTTGTTGTTCGAACAGTACAACCGGTATTACAAAACTTTTCAACTGAATCAGAAGAAGCATCTGCGAGTCTTGGCGCGAATCGTTGGAAAACTTTCATAAAAGTTATTTTTCCAGAACTAATTCCTGCCATTCTAACTGGTTTTACTCTTGCTTTTTCCCGAGCTCTTGGTGAATATGGATCAGTTGTTTTTATCGCTGGTAATATGCCGATGAAAACAGAAATAACACCCTTACTGATAATGACGAAATTAGAACAATATGATTATCCAGGTGCAACAGCAATAGCTATCGTTCTACTTATATCTTCGTTCATGATCTTACTGATTATGAATATTATTCAATGGCTTGCCAATCGGAAATATAGCGTATAGGAGGAGGAAACATGGAAAAATTGACGATTGAACAAACTGTGGTTACCTCTAAGCAAAAGATAGGAAATACAACTTTAAAAGAGCCCTGGCTTATACGCTTGATACTCACGACTATTTCACTTTTATTTCTTTTAATTTTCTTAGTACTACCTCTAGTAACAATTTTCATTACTGCTTTTAAAAAAGGACTAGATGTGTATATAGCGTCTATTACTGAACCAGATGCACTTTCCGCAATAAAATTAACATTACTAGTAGCAGTTATTGCTGTACCTATTAACACGCTATTTGGTATAGCTGCTGCTTGGGCAATTACTAAATTCAATTTTCGTGGAAAAAATTTATTAACGACATTAATCGATCTCCCATTTGCTGTATCTCCCGTTATTGCAGGTTTAGTATTTATTTTACTTTTCGGTGCGGAAGGGCTATTTGGGGACCTTTTATCGAATTATAATGTTCAAATTATTTTTTCACTTCCAGGTATTATTTTAGCCTCACTTTTTGTCACTGTTCCGTTTGTTGCTCGAGAGCTTATTCCACTTATGCAAACACAGGGAACTCAGGAAGAAGAGGCCTCAATTAGTTTGGGCGCTGGTGCATTAACAACTTTCTTAAAGGTTACTCTTCCCAATATAAAATGGGGACTATTATATGGAGTTATTTTATGTAATGCACGCGTAATGGGCGAATTTGGTGCTGTTTCAGTCGTTTCAGGCCATATTCGGGGATTAACAAATACTATGCCTCTACATATAGAAGTCTTATACAATGAATATCAATTTTCGGCAGCATTCGCGGTCGCTTCATTGATGTCTTTATTAGCACTATTTACGATCATTATTAAGAACATAATTGAATGGAGAACAAAGCAATAGGAGGGGTGAAAATGAGTATTACTATTCAAAATATAAAAAAGAAATTTGGAAACTTTCAAGCATTGGATGATATCTCCTTAAACATTGAAACTGGTGAACTTATAGCTTTGCTTGGCCCATCTGGGTCTGGGAAAACATCTTTACTACGCATCATTGCCGGCCTTGAAAATTTAGATGAAGGTGCTATTTTATTTGATGGTGAAAATATAACAGAAATTAATGCAAAGGAACGTAATATTGGATTTGTTTTTCAACATTATGCGCTCTTTAAACATATGACAGTATTCGAAAATGTCGCATACGGGCTAAAGGTTCGGCCACGAAAAACCCGCCCATCAAAAAAAGAAATTGCCGATAAGGTCCATACACTTTTATCACTTGTAAAGCTTGAACATTTTGCTGACCGCTATCCCAGTCAACTATCAGGTGGCCAAAGACAGCGCGTTGCTCTTGCACGGGCTCTTGCTGTCGAACCGAAAGTTCTTCTTTTAGATGAGCCTTTCGGAGCTCTTGATGCAAAAGTACGTAAGGATTTAAGACGTTGGCTCCGTAAAATGCATAATGAGTTTCATGTTACAAGTATTTTTGTTACACATGATCAGGAGGAAGCTTTAGATGTAGCTGACAGAATCGTTGTTATGAACAAAGGGAAAATTGAACAGGTTGGTACACCAGAAGATGTATATGATCATCCAAACAGTCCATTTGTTTATGACTTTCTAGGAAACGTTAACCTTTTTAAAGGACGTTTAAAAAACGGTCAGCTTGTTCACGGTAGTTATACAGGTCCAATTGATGAAACTTTGGCAAAGCATGATACAGAAGCAATCGGTTACGTTCGTCCTCATGATATTCAAATTGAACGCACAGCTAATTTAGAGGGTATGGTGCCTGCTAAAATTATTTTTATCCATGCCATCGGTCCAATTGTGCAAATCGAGTTACATCGTCAAGATATAGACGAATACTTAGAAGCCGAGATTTCAAAAGAACTATTTCACTCTTTGAAGTTACAACGTGGCGAGCAAGTTTATATACGTCCAAAACAATTGAAGGTGTTTATTCCTGATGATTTTTCAATTTAATAAATAATTATAGGCATATAAATCACTAAATCTAAGAAGAGGCACCCTCAGTTTATCTTAAAACTGAAAGTGCCTCTATTTCATTTTATAGAATTTACTGATTCAAAATAGTAAATCCGAATACTAAAACTCCTGAGTGGAAAATAGAGAAAAAAAGAAAACCACTGTTTAAATAATACAGAGTTCTCCTTTTTTCCATTGAATTTCATTTATACAACTAAAATGTACTCAGCTTTTATTCCTAATCTTAGGCTGTTACATCTCGTTTTATAAAAGTGATAAAACTTGCTACTAAGAAAATAATTGCATAAATCACTAATATTGTTAAAGAGAATGGCATTGTTAATCCATCAACAATAGAGAATCCGCCTGGTTCAAATTGCGTTAAGTCAGTATTTGTGATCCACAAATATTTAACAAATTCATATTTACTTAAGAGCATGACCAGACTTGCGCCCGTAAAATTGATAAACAGTGTAAGTCCAATTGCTAAAGAGCTAGAACGGAAAATACTACCAATCATAAATGCAAAAATTACAGACATAAAAATATCCCCAAAATTTAATACATACATATATAAGGTATGACCAATTGATGATGCTTCTACTATTTTATTACCTTCAATTACTAAATCAGTTCCGTCTGAAGATCCAAACAAGATGGAACCACAGATGAAAGTTAAAACCAAAGATAAGGCTGCCAAAGTAATTACAAAAATGAAAACTGTTAAAAGCTTAGAAGTTAATATTTTTGCTCTACTAATTGGACGAGTTAGTAGCATTTTTATCGTACCGGTTGAAAATTCGCTTGATACTATGCCCGCTGCAATAATTGTTCCAAATAAACTAATAAAAGATAATAAAATTGTACCTTCTTCCATATACGATTCTGTACTTTTTGTTTCTACTGGAGGTACATTATTCTTTAATCGATATTCAGAAATTTTGATAGAATCTTTTGCTTCTTGTAGTTCATCTTTTGATAAATCTCCAGCACTAATCATTGACTGTTGTTCTTTAATTGATTGTTCTTCCGCCGCTTTCCAATTCTCTTTTTCTAAATTACCTGTCCATTTATAAAGACCAGCAAATGCAAATACTCCTAATATTAATAGGATCAACATTACCCATGTACCTTTTTTATGCCATAATTTCATCCACTCATTTTGCAGAAGCTTTAACAATTTGGCCACCTCCAGTGATTTCTAAGAATTGATCTTCTAATGATTGATGGTGAGGTTGTATTGCGAAGATATCTATTCCCTCACTTGATAATTTTGATATCAATTTTGGAACTGCATCTCTATCAATTGAAACTAAATAACCATTTCCGAACTTTTCAAACACATAATTTTGTGTTGTTAAAAGTTGTTCACTATCTGGTCCTGCTTCAAGATAGTAAATTGGTTGTTGTTCTGTAGTCATTTCACGAATTTCAATTAATTGACCACTTTTTATGACAGCAATTCGGTCACATATCAATTCAATTTCAGCTAGTAAATGACTAGAGACAAAAATAGATACTTGTTCCTTTTGGGCAATGGTTCTAAGATGCTCTCTAAATTCACGAATACCAGCTGGATCTAATCCATTGGTTGGTTCATCTAATATTAAAAATTTTGGATGGTGTAACAATGCCTGGGCTAGTCCTAATCTTTGGCGCATTCCAAGCGAATATGTTGATACTTTCTCATGTATTCGGTTTTCAAGACCAACGAGACTAACTACTTCTCCTATTCTTTCTTTCGTTACATTATCATGCATTCTAGCAAAGTGAAGTAAATTCTTGTAGCCAGACATAAACTTATACATCTCTGGATTTTCAACAATTACTCCTACTTTACTTATCGCCTTTTCAAAATCTTTAGCTAATGAAATACCATCGATTAATACCTCTCCACCTGTTGGTTTCATTAGTCCAGTCATTAATCGAATAGTTGTTGTTTTACCAGCTCCATTAGGACCTAAAAAACCCGTTATCTGACCAGGGAAAAGCTCAATGTTTAAATCTTTAACAATTTCTTTACCTTTAATATTTTTCGATAAATGTTTTAACTCTACGATTGGTTTCATCATATCACCCTTTACTATATTGTTTTTTCATCCATTGTGTAGCATCTTGCTGCCAATCCTCTCGAAGTACTTCTAAGTTTTCAAAAGAAGCAACTTTGCCATCTTTTAATAGAAGTAATCCATCTAGAATTGGTTCCACTTCATGTAGTTCATGTGTTGACAGAAGAATGGTTTGATTGTTACCATCTAAAAACTTTATCAATCCCTTTATTAAAACTTCCCTTACCATCGGATCAAGTCCAGAAAAAGGTTCATCCATCAAATAAACGGAAACATTTCGGCCTAGTGTAGCTGCCATTTTAATGCGTCCTCTTTGCCCTTTAGACATCTTCTTCATTTTCTTGTCGATTTCAACCTGTAAGAATAACGCAATTTCCTCAGCTTTTTGTTTTGAAAAGTCATTAAATTGGGATTGATAGAAAGAAAAAATATCATCACCAGTTAAATGAGGATAGAATTCATCGATATCTGGCAAATAGGCTATTTCTTTAGCACTTTGATGTGTTATTACCTGTCCACCTAACTCTATTTTTCCTTTAGTAGGGTTTTTAACACCTGCTAACAAACGTAGTAAAGTAGATTTACCACACCCATTTTCACCGATTAGGCCAATAATCTTACCTTCGGGCAACGTAAACGTAACATCTTCAAGTACAACTTTTTTGCCATATTGATACTTCACTTGTTGGACAGAAATCATTTATTTTCCTCTCCTTGTTTTTGAAGTTGTTCCATTATTTCTTTTTTCGTAAATCCAAATTCCTCAATACTATGAAAAAATTGCTCAACTATTTTTTCTTTCATCTGCTCTCTTAAATGATCCACCTTGTTCCTGTCATTAGTTATATACGTTCCTTGCCCTCGTTTAGTTTCAGTTAATTCCATTTGTTCCAGCTCCTTGTATACTCTTTGAACTGTATTAACATTCACACCAACTTCTAACGCATACTCACGTACAGATGGCATTTTATCTCCTAATCTCCTATTTCCACGTATTATATCTCCACAAATTTTTTCTACAAGTTGTGTGTAAATAGGTTTGTCTCTTGAAAAATCCACTGTCATTCTGTAACCACCTTTTTACACCATTTAACGCTGACAATAATCATTAAAACAGATATGAATATATTTAATAGATCCTCACGCCAATATAAGTCATCAACCAATAAAGTAGCATCGTATACCTGAACAATGGGATCAATAAAGTTGTCAATATATCCTCCTGATTTCTTACCAGTTAAAAATAATTTGCTATATAATGCTGAACTTGTTATTTTGACCAAGCCATAAACAATCCCAAAAAGTATTATCAACACTGTAAAAATGGAAAGTTTCCCTATCCATTTTTTCATCTTTACATAACACGAAAACATTAATAGCGTTAAAGGTAAGAGACTGAATAAGAAACTTATAGAAAAGAAAATCATTCCAATAATAAATTCCAATTGCGCTAGTAACGAGAAATCACTTTCGGTAGAAGCAACAATAACTGCCTCAATAGACATAATCAGTGTCAAAATTATACTTGTTAAAAGACTAAAGAAACCCTTTGCCCCTATTAACTCATAAAATGGTGCTGGGGTATGTAACCAAATATCAACACGTTGAAGTTCATGTTTGAGATTTGTGAAAAATTGGAAACATACGATAAGAAAAGAAAGAATGCATACTATTATCGCCATTATAAAAATGGTACTGTCTTGATTTATAGATGCATCTATATATTTTTTTATTAAAACAGGAATGCCTACAGTTACTCCTATACAAATAATACATGTGGATAATAACCACTTATAATATGTTTGCCACTCCCGAATGAATAATCCCCAAAATCTTCTCATACTCTAGCCTCTTCCGTTATAGTGTACTATTTAGATAGTACACTAAGACAACTGTAATTTCAACCAATAATTAGAAATTATTTTCAAACCTAATTATTTTGTACTGAAAAGGGCATGACAACTGGTTAAAAAACAACTTACCACATCTCTTCACTAATTCATCATTTCTTTTTCACACTTCATTCACAAATGCAGCTTTAAGGTGTGACTTTTATCACATCGAAAGCGCTTTATATTTTATATCATGAATTCGAGCAATAAAAGAAAGCCTTAAATAAAGGAGAGGATATTATGGCTAACAAACACGAACCAGAAGAAAACTTAAAAGGCACTCTTTACCTAGTCACTGGTGTAGGTATAATAATCGTTGCCATTTGGGCTGCATGCTTTGGTCTATTTCTTGATCGCTTTTAAACTGAAAGAAAGAAGGGAAAACTATGCATCTTCATAAGTATGAAAAATATTGGTTAACATTCGGTGTTGGATCCCTAATCGTTTTTTTATTGATTACTGGTATTATGGCATTTCATAATGGGAGCCATCCACCGAGTGCAAAGAATACGATTAATCACGAAAAGGTTGATGAAATCGCACCATTCAACAAACCAGGTGTACATAAAGTATCTGGAAAGGATTGGGATTACGAAGTAGTAGTTGTGGCCTCTGCTTTCTATTACAATCCACCTGAATTAGAAGTACCTGTAGGATCCAAAGTAAAGTTTATTGCTACCTCTAAAGACGTTGTTCACGGTTTTGAGATTTCAGGAACAAACGTTAACATGATGCTAGAACCTGGTTACATTTCAGAATACACCACAACAGTAGATAAAACTGGTGAGTACTTAATCGTATGTAATGAGTATTGTGGTGTTGGTCATGCTCAAATGCACTCTATGCTTAAGGTGGTGGATAAAAAATGAGTCAAACAACAATCGATCAATCTAAAGTAATTAAAGAAAATGTAACAGTTTCAAGAAAAATGGCAAATAAAACTGCGGAAATTTTAAAAGTAGATCCTAAAGATGCTAAACTTTCAATGGCTCATATTTTTGTAGCTTTTATCGCTCTGTTATTAGGTGGTACAGCTGGTCTCTTACAAGTTTTAGTACGTTCAGGCCATTTCGAATTACCTTGGGGCATTGGTTATTATCAAGTATTAACCGTTCATGGTGTTTTACTAGGGTTGATCTTAACGACATTCTTTATCTATGGTTTCCAAATTGCAGGAGTTAGTCGTACTTCTGGTACATTAACGCCAAAACAAAGATTAATATGTTGGATAGGCTTCTGGACAATGACAATTGGTACTGCAATGTCAGCTACTATGGTCCTTTTAAATGAAGCATCTGTTCTTTATACATTTTATGCTCCACTTCAAGCACACTGGATTTTCTATTTAGGTTTAGCACTTGTTGTAGTAGGGTCTTGGATTGGTGGTCTAGGTCAAGCGCTTCGATGGATGCAATGGCGTAAAGAAAATCCAAACCAAACATCTCCACTTCTATCATTTATGGTTGTTTGTAATAATTTAATGTGGTTTGTAGCTACAATTGGCGTTGCCGTTGAAGTTTTATTCCAATTATTACCTTGGTCACTCGGCCTAGTTGAACGTATTGATATATTGTTATCACGTACACTATTCTGGTCATTTGGTCATGCATTAGTATACTTCTGGTTGTTACCTGCATACATGGTTTGGTATGTTGTCGTTCCTAAAGTTATCGGTGGTAAAATCTTCTCCGATGCATTAGCTCGTTTATCATTTATCATGTTTGTTATTTTCTCAATTCCAGTTGGTCTACATCACCAATTAACTGAACCAGGTGTTGACGGATCATGGAAGTTCTTACAAGTTGTTTTAACAATGATGGTTGTTATACCATCACTTTTAACTGCATTCTCTTTATTTGCCTCTTTTGAATTAAGAGGTCGTGAACTTGGCGGTAAAGGTTTATTTAGTTGGTTTAAAAAATTACCTTGGGGCGATGCTCGATTCTTCGCACCGTTTATGGGTATGTTAATCTTCATCCCTGGTGGTGCTGGTGGTATTGTTAATGCTTCTCACCAAATGAACCAACTGATTCATAACACAATCTGGGTAACAGGGCATTTCCATTTAACAGTTGCAACTGCAGTAGTTTTAACTTTCTTTGGCGCAACTTATTGGTTAGTCCCTCACCTAACAGGACGTACATTAACAAAACAATTAAATCAACTTGGTATTATTCAAGCCATTATTTGGGCTTTAGGTATGACAATAATGTCTAGTTCTATGCATATTGAAGGTTTACTAGGCGCACCTCGTCGTTCAGCATTCTCTGATTACGGCGGTGCTGAAATTGCTAAAACTTGGGCTTCCTATCAAGTGGCACAAGCTGTTGGTGGTACATTATTATTCATCGGGATTATCATCTTCTTATTCATCTTTGTAAAACTTTGCTGGTTTGCACCTAAAGGTGAAGAAGAATTCCCTATCGGAACAGTAGCAGAAAATGCTGAAAAAACACCAGCGATTTTAGAAAACTTTAAAATTTGGATTGTTATTTTAGTAGCATTAATCTTAATCGCTTATACTTTCCCAATCTACGATATAATTCAAAATTCTCCTTTAGGTTCTAAAGGTTATAAGCTTTGGTAATTTAAAAATTCCCCCAAAAAAGATCCGCTTCTCAAATGAGAATGCGGATCTTTTTATAATTATTATAGTTATTTATATTCTTGTGCTGGGACAGCAAATATAGGCTCTATTTGATCTTTATATTGTGCTTCGTTTTCATTTAATAATATGTGAATATCGCCAAAATCATTTGATGTACGAATAAGTCTTCCCATACCTTGCTGTATTCGTAATAACATAAACGGAAGATCTACATCTCGGAAAGAATCTTCTGCAAATGCGCGTTTAGCATCAAATAATGGATCATTTGGTGGGAATGGCAAATCAAAAATAATCACACGAGTTAGCGCTTCTTCTGGCAAATCTAAACCTTCCCATAAATGGTAGGAACAAAGCACTTGTAATTTACCTTCTTGGAAATCTCGGACAATCGATGATAATTCTCGATCTCCTTCAAAGCCCATTTTAGATTTAAAGGATTCATGGACATGCTCTTTAAAGCTTAGCATGGCTTGTTTTGATTTAAATAAGATTAAGGTTTGCTTTTCTTCTTCTAGCAATTTCTCAACTCTTTGTATCTTTTCCGATTGTTTTAAATAATGTAAGAATATCTGCATGGCTTCTTCATAATCAAATGGAGATGAAACAGAGAAGGATTGATATTCTTTAATTCCTAAGCTGCCTGCGATATAACTGAAATCTTTATTGATTGATAAAGTTGCTGATGAGAATATATATGGAATTTTTTTAGAAAATACTTTTTCCTCTAATACTTCTGTAATAAGGCGTGGCATAATTACTAAAGTTTCTTCTCCATCCGTTTCTTCTAACCAATCAATAGCGTCACCTTGTGCTACAAAAATTCGTAAAGCAGCTTCATATTGTTCTAAAAATTCTTCGGCCATACGTAATTCGTATTCTGGAATTACGTATAATTCGGATTCAAACACAAATTCTTCTAGTAAAGTTTCAACTGTTTCAATTATCTTTTTGCCTAATTTAATAAGCATTGGTGATTTTTTTATACGTTTTCTATCTTCATCTGATTCAATCACATCATCTCGTAACTGATCAAAGAACAATTCGTGTCCATCTTGTAATTGTTCCATTGTAATGAGGGTCTTTTCACGTAAACCATCCACCATTAAGTGATCAAGTAATTGTACAATTGTGTAGTCTTGTACTTTATAAGTCATAGCTTTTTGCGCAGCATATTCCAATAAGTGTCCTTCATCTAAAACAATCATAGATACTTCTGGAAGTAATGCTAATTGACCTTCACGCTCACGTGACTCTTTTGTTGCAATGTGTTCCATTAAGAAGTCTTGAGAACAAATGATTAAGTCTGTAGATTTACGATAATGCGCTCGGTGAAGAGTTTGTCCACAACGATTTCGAAGATCGCAGACAGAACATTGTTGAATCGCATTATAATTTACTAGGTTCCATTCTTCATCACTAATATTAGGATAATCACTATGTTGACCATACAACCCTAAAGTACCTTGTCCAAATACACCATCTGGAATTGTTTCTGCAATATCATCTAAATATTCACCATCAGAAAATTTTTCAGCTTCTTCATAACGTTTTAAACATAAATATTGATCTCTAGATTTTGCTAATCGAACGTCAATATTTAAATCTAATAATTCTTGCAATTTATTTATATCGCCGCCCTCTTTTACGAGCTGGTCGATTAATGTTTCATCTGCACAGGCAACTAACGCTGGTTTCCCTGTATAACGCGCATATGCTATTGCCGGTAAGAGATATGCAATTGTCTTTCCAGTCCCTACGCCTGCTTCAGCAAACAGTACAGATTTTTCTTTTAATACTTTTTCAATTTGAAATGCCATGAAAATTTGCTCATCACGACATTCTAAACCTTTTTCAGGTAGTTCATCGTACAAAATATCGCCAATCCAGTCTCCTAGTGAATCAAAGAAAGACTTATCTTTGGATAAGGCAAATGGTATTGATTGTCTCATTCAAATTCCCCTCTCATACAGACAACGAAACGGAAGGGGTTCCCCCCTCCCGTCTAATACATATTCAAAAATGATTCTATAATATTATAGACAAGTTTATGTCAATATAAAATATGTTTTTTAAGTACTAAATAGTAATATATTTTATATTTTTTGATTAATCGTGTTTTGGAGTACGTTTTCCCCAAAATTGATAATAATCAGTTTTGATAAATCCATTAAAGAGCTTACGTTTTTTCGTAGCTTTTTTACCATATAAAGCTTCAAAATTTTCCATTGATGATAGCATATATACGGACCAAGAAGGATATTTGCTCATCATCATGCCCATATCACGAATCATTTTCTCTAGTACTTCTTTATCACCAATACGTTCACCATAAGGTGGGTTACCTACCATAACACCATCAGTAAGATTAGTGGTAAAATCCGTCACCTGCATTTGCTTCCATGATATCAAATCAGCAAATCCTGCTTCACGCGCATTTTCTTTTGCAATTTCAACCATTCGATGATCAATGTCTGAACCGAAAATTTGAAGAGGCTGATCGTAATTTGCTAAATCTTCTACTTCCATACGTACTTCGTCCCAAATTTTTTGTTTCATCCATGGCCAGTCTTCACTTATAAAATCACGATTATAGCCTGGTGCCATATTTTGCCCAATCATAGCAGCTTCTAATGCAATTGTACCTGAACCACAGAATGGATCCACAAATGGACGGTTAGGATGCCATTTTGAGATGAGTACGAGGGCAGCAGCCAACGTTTCTTTTAATGGTGCCTCACCTTGGTTCAAACGATAACCACGTTTATGAAGGCCGGCTCCACTCGTATCAATTGTTAAAGTTGCTACATCTTTTAAAATAGATACTTCAATTTTATATTTTGGACCTGTTTCTTCTAAGAACCCAAGTCGTTTATAGTAATATTTCATACGTTCCACAATTGCCTTTTTGGTTATTGCTTGACAGTCTGGTACGCTAAATAATTTTGACTTAACTGATTTACCTGTAACGGGAAATTCAGCGTCTACTGGTAAATACTTTTCCCATTCGATTGCTCGAACACCTTCAAATAGCTGTTCAAATGTTTTGGCGGGAAATTTGCCTGCAACAATTTTTACACGGTCTGCTACTCGTAACCATAAATTTGTTTTAGCAATATCTTTTTCATCACCTTCGAAATAGACTTTGCCATTTTCAGTATGTGTTGTATAGCCTAAAGATTTTAACTCATCCGCTACAATAGATTCTAAGCCCATTGCTGCTGTCGCTACTAATTGATATTTTGTCATACTTATTTCCCTTCTAACTCTAATTCCCAAAATTCAAGAAACTCCATAAACTCTTTCAATGGAAGAGGTCTTGAATAATAATATCCTTGAATCATATCACAATCTAATTTCCCGAGCAATTTTACTTGCTCGCGTTGTTCTACACCTTCTGCAATTACTTTCATTTTTAGACGATGAGCCATTTGAATAATCGCATCTACAACTGCTTGTTTATCGTTTAATGAACAAATTTGCTGAATAAAGCTTCTATCGATTTTCAAATAGTCCAACGGGAATTGTACTAAATAACTAAGTGATGAATAGCCAGTGCCAAAATCATCTACCGATAGTTTAAATCCCATTTGCTTTAATGTTATCAGCTTTAGAATCGTTTCTCTTTCATTTTCCATAATAGTTCGCTCTGTTAGTTCTAGCTCAAACTTTCTAGCTGGTAGGTTATTTTTCTCTAAGATTTTTTCTATTGAATGAATAAAATTCTGTTGATGAAAATGAATACTTGAAATATTAATTGCTATTGGTAAATTCCTGAAACCTTTTCTTTCAAGCGTATGAGCATCAGTACAAGCACATTCTAAAATACACTCACTGATTGGGATTATTAGCCCTGTCTCTTCAGCATAAGAAATGAATTCTGATGGAGGTACATTGCCAAGTCTTTCATTCTTCCATCTTACAAGAGCTTCAACTCCGATAATACGATGCTCCCTTATATCTATTTTAGGCTGATAGTAGAGCTCAAAACAATTATATTTAATAGCCATTCTTAACTCTTGGTCTAACAATAAAGCACGTTTTACATCTGTCTTTAACTCATCAAAATAAAATACAAATTGATTTTTACCATTATCTTTAGCATAATACATTGCTTTATCAGCTTTATTTACTAAGATCTCCGTTTCCAATCCATCATGTGGATAAATACTAATACCTATACTTGCAGAAATATATATTTTTTGACCTTCAATTAAAAAAGGCTTTTCTAATAATTCAACTAGCTTTTTCCCATAATAAACAGCTTCACGAGAATCATGTATATCTGTAAATGTAATAACGAATTCGTCTCCACCATACCGAGCTAAAATATCTTTATTTTTAAGTAATGTTTGGATTCGCTTCGTCACTTCTATTAATAACTGATCACCAATTACATGGCCTAATGTATCATTCACTTGTTTAAATCTATCTAAATCAATGAAAAAGACTGCATGTTGATAATTATGGCTTTTAGAAGAATTCAATAAAACATTCATACGTTCACTATAGGCAAAACGATTTGAAACACCAGTCAGAGAATCTGTCATTGCACGTTTTTTCAGTTCACTTTCTATCTCTTTTTCATCTGATAGATCTGAAAATACACCACAATAACCTATTATTCTATCAGTTTCATCGTGAATGCTCATAATTTTTAGCCATTCAGGATAAATATCACCTGTTTTTCTTCGGTTCCAAATTTCCCCTTGCCATTCACCATTATGAGTTATTTCACTCCACATATTCTTATAAAATTCTATTCCTTGAACACCTGATCTTAATACATCTGGTTTTTTACCAACAACCTCTTCCTTTTTGTAACCCGTTACAAATTCAAAAGCAGGATTCACATCGATAATTTTGCTATTTATATCTGTAATCATTACGCCTTCGGAAATAGCCTCGAGAATTTTTGGTGTTATGTATTCGCAATTGTTAATTGTACTTGACATCTTACGAGTTTCTTGAAAATCTTTACTAATATTCATAGATTTATCACCATATCCTAAAAGAAAAGCTCTCCAAAAAAATGGAGAGCCTGTCTATTCGAGTTTAGCATCATTAAAAGAACGTAAGCCATGTTTTGTGCCCTAGTACTATAA
>NZ_CAKQBI010000031.1:0-29475 GCF_934216135.1 uncultured Rummeliibacillus sp.
CAATTGAATCACCAGTTGTCCGGATCAACTGGAAATTCTATCGGAAAGAGCTCTTACTACTAATATACGAGGAGATTTATTTATGGAAAAAACATTAAATGATTTTAAGTTAAATAGTATGGTTCCTAGTGAAATAATAGAAAAATATAAAAATCTTGTTCCAAAAGAAATAATAGATTTGTGGCAAGAATATGGATTTGGAACATTTATGCAAGGATATTTTAAAAGTGTTAATCCAGAAGAGTTCATTGATATTTTACAAGAGTGTAGTCAAAGATATACGGATTCTGTAGTGTTATTTGCTACTGGAATGGGAGATTTAGTATTATGGGCAGACGGTTATGTAAGATTGCTTAATTTTAGATACGGAGTACTTAAAACAGTTATGCCAAACTTTTTATATTTTTTCAAAAGTCTGGATTCAGAAAAGTTTCGGAATGAGTATTTAAAGTGGAACCCATATCCTGAAGCTGTTGAAAATTGGGGAGAACTTTCCTATGAAGAGTGCTTCGGCTATACACCTCTATTAGGTTTAGGTGGAGCAGAAAAAGTAGAGAATCTAAAAAAAGTCAAACTAAAGGAACATATTCTTATTATTACTGAATTTATGGGACCAGTTCAGTAAAGGTTAGGTGCCAGGTAGTAAAACAATTCTGAAAATAAGCTACAAATGAAGTCTTTAATTTCTTCGGAAGTTGAAGACTTTTTAAGTGATAATCTTTAAGTACGAGTTAAACAATTAGAAAAATCATTCATACATTTTGAAATAATCTATTCATCCAAACAAATCATTTTATAAGAAATCACTTTCAATTACGAAAAGTCCGAGCGGGACAAGAGAAAAAGGAATTTTGGTTTAACCTGATTGCAACAGGTGTGGTAGTCGGTTTGGCTATTGTTTGTCCACCCGCAGGCTTAGCCGCAGGGGTTATTTATACGACCATCGACGCGGTAGGAGCAGTCAAAGGAGAAGACCTCATTTCAGGCAGAAAACTGTCTGATGAAGAACGACTAACGCGTGGTGCATTTGCGATAGTACCTGGTGCCGGTGGGCTAGCAACAAAATCTTTACTAAAGCACAGGCCAGCCCTAGGAACTGTTATGAAAACAGCATCTAAAACTGTGGATGATGCCATTAAACCTATTAAAAATACAGTCGATCATATCGCTTTATCAGGAAAACAATCTGTGAAAACAGCGATTACAAAAACACAACAAAAAGTATCCACTATAGCAGTGAACAGTGTGAAATCGGTTCAAAAATCGGTGGAACCGATCATTAATGAGGCCAAACAACGTGCTGCGATAAAGGCTGCTTCATCAAAATCCGCGTTTTCAACAAAAGTAGAAAACGCCATAAAACTCGGAAAAACACACGTAGATCAACTGAAATTTGCCGTGGCTCATCCTATTCTTTCCACAGTGACATCAAAGGCAGGACAGAAAAGTATTCGAGGAACTGCTAGTATTATTGATAATGTCAAAAGACCAGTTTATATAAAAAGTATGGAAGTCATTGGCGGACCGAAAATACCTGTTGGAATAGAACGACCTTCGAATGATGTATATAAGAATAAGGGCGAGGACTTAATTTCTAAGATTCAGGTAAAGAAAGATGCTATAAAGGGAAGTAAGGGTACGGGTAATCGTTTGGCTGGAGAAAGTGAAGTTAAACCATTAGTGGGAAAAGGAGAACAGTTTACAAACGGAAGAAAAAATAGATTAAAGCCTAATATTAGATACCAAACAGGCGAATATGATTACTTTTATGAAACTGATGGTGTTGGTAGGATTTCAAAATTTGAAACAGATAATCTTCAATTAACTACCAGAGAAAATAGACTTTCACATAGCAGAAATACATTAGGAAAAGTAAAAGGAAAGGATCATGCAGGTCATTTGGCGGGAGATAGATTCGGAGGATCACCTAAACTTGATAATTTAGTATCGCAATTATCAGATGTTAATTTGAAGCAGTATAAAAAAATTGAAGATGAATGGGCTGCAGCGTTAAATAACATACCTCCTAAAAAGGTGACAGTCGATGTGGAAATATTATATGAAGATATAGATGTGCGTCCAAAAACATTTATTGTTAATTATACAATTGATGGTAAGTCTGGTTTTAAAATTATTGAAAATTAGCTTAAGGAGTGAATGAGCATTATGAAAGAATTTGAAGATAAATTTAGTGAATTACAAGCAGATATGATTTCTATATGTATGGAGTATGTTGAAGACAAAGCAGATAAAGTATATGTTTATGGTTCAAGTGAAGAGGGAATTATTTCTGCTAATTTCTTTTATTTAATTAATGATAGGTATGTAGAACCTCATAAATTGAATGAAACTGTAAAGGATGGAACAGAGGAGTATGATGTTTCTCCAAAACGTCAGTCTATGGTATTGCGTATAATATGTGAAGATATCCAAAAAGTAAAATTATTGTGCAAGGAATATAAAAGAGATATGCCAACAGAGATGAAATTAATTTATGATGTAAAGAGTGGAAAGTTTAGTGCTGATTATAAATATGATTTAGTTTATAGTCATGATGATATTAAAACAGCAGACCATGTTGCGGAAGAGTGGTTTGAAGAAATAAAAAGTAATAACCTTTAATAGTTGATACTTGTTATTAAAATTTATGTGCCAGGTACCAAAATAATTCAGAAAATAAGCAACAAATGAAGTCTTTAATTTCTTCGGAAGTTGAAGACTTTTTTTAAGAGATTATCTTTAAGAAAGATAGCTAAACAATTAGATCATCAGCGCTTCCTACATATAGACATAATCTATTCATCTAAACAAGTACATTTCATAATAACTCTCCGATGAAGAACGACTAATGAGAGGTGCATTTGCGATTGTCCCTGCGGCCGGTGGACTAGCGGCAAAATCCTTATTAAAGCACATGCCAGCTCTAGCAACTGTTATGAAAACAGTAACTAAACCAGTGGATGATGCTATTAAACCGATCAAGAGCACCGTCCAAAATATCGCTTTATCAGGAAAACAATCTGTGAAAACGGCGATTACCAAAACACAACAAAAAGTATCCACGATAGCAGTGAACAGTATGAAATCGGTTCGAAAATCGGTGGAACCGGTCATTAATGAGGTCAAACAACGTACTGCAATAAAGGCTGCATCAACAAAATCCGGGTTTTCAACAAAAGTAGAAAATGCCATGAAACTTGGAAAAGCACACGTAGATCAACTGAAATTTGCCGTGGCACATCCTATTCTTTCTACAGTGACATCAAAGGTAGGACAAAAAAGCATTCGAGGAACTGCTAAATTTATTGATGACGCCTTACGACCTGCTCATATAAAAAGTATGGAAGTCATTGGCGGTCCGAAAATACCTGTCGGGATTGAACGTGGTCCTTCGAAAGATGTATTAAAGAATAAGGGAGAGGACTTAATTTCTAAGATGCAGGCGGGGAAGGATGCGTTATTAAATAAAAAAGATCCTAAAAAATTTGATTCCTTTGCTACATTAATGAATAAGGAAGATGCAACGAGATATAATCAATTCTGGGATAAAACGGAAATAAATATGAATACACAAGATCGTGTCGCTACAAATTCACAAAGTCCAAATAGCTTTGTAAATAGTATACTTCCGAAGAAGTTAAAGGAACATAATCTAAGTTACGATGATTTTACAAACTTACGGTTAAAACCTGATTACCAGTTAAACGAAACGGAGCTAAAAATAATACAGGATATTCGTAATTCAGTTGTTCGTCCAGATAGCAAGACACCATTAATTAAGAATATACACGCTAATGACATTCAGAAATATCTTGACGGTAAGTATACGACAGTTAGAGGTTTTATTGCAAAAGCTGAAGATAGTGCACATATACATGACTACAATCACGTAAGGGAATCCATGAGATTAGACTATTCTTAAATCGTTAGACCATATCCTGAGGATGGAAATGCATATGGTTATATTGAATTTAAGGCAAAGAATACGGAAAGTCTGTCACCTGAAATTTTAGAAATTCCTTATGGTGTAAGTATGAATCATCCCTTTAGTGGCTGGAAATATAACGAATGGCCATGGACGGGGAATGGTTTTACTTCGTCAAGAAATGGGGAAGTTATTCCTGAGTGGACCGCAAATAAGGAAATCATAATTAAAAAGGGTGCAAAACTGCATAGAGTAATAGATGGAAGAGACGAAGTAATTGCAATATTTGATGGTGAAACATTTTAATTATTATGAGGTGAATAATATGTTGAAATACGGGGATTATGGCAAATACAGAAATAAAATTTATAAAATAACAGTTGATATGGACGATAATATTTTTATTATGACTAGGGATAGTGATAAAATTGATAAATCCTTTAAAGATCCCAATAATACTGGTCTTTTTGAGAAAATTGTAAATGCAAACGAACTTACAGATTGTATAAGGATAAAACCCTACGGAATCTTAAATGGCGAAAAACTGGAGATTTTAAAAGAGAGAGAGAATGAATATCAAGTTGCGACAAGTGATTTATTGATTGGGACTAAATTGAAATTACCTAGAATCGATAGAGATTTATGGATGGGTTGGGTTCCAAAAAGTGATGTAACCTTAATAGAAGATAAGAAACCATTTAATCCCAATGATTTAGTTTGAAAGATTAGATGCCAGGTACCAAAACAATTCTGAAAAAAAGCTACAAATGAAGTCCTTGATCTCTCGGAGATTAGGGGCTTTTTCTTAAGCCTCTAACCTACTATCAAGAAGACAAACTGATTCGTCAAAACTATTAAAAACTATATAGTTATGCCAAAGGAATTGGTAAAATTATAGATGGAAAGGTAGATACGCCCTTTTATAACGCAATCGATGAATATATTCAAAAGATGGCCGATTTAAATGTAACTGCGTATCAAACGGCCAATACGATTAATGTAAAAGAAGGTTCCTTATTTCCAGGTGCGAAAGATAAAATCACGCTAAATGATTTATATGAAGCAGATACAACTTATTCTGAAAAACTCAAAACAGAGTTCAAAACTTGGAAACTTCAAAATCCTAGTGAAACAACATCGGATGAAGATTATCGTACAGCAGCACTTAATAGTGGCGCATTTGAATACGAAGGAATCCGAGCGGGACAAGAGAAAAAAGAATTTTGGTTTAACCTGATCGCAACAGGTGTGGTAGTCGGTTTAGCCATAGTTTGCCCACCAGCAGGACTAGCTGCAGGGGTTATTTATACAACAATCGATGCGGCAGGCGCTATCAAAGGAGAAGACCTCATTTCAGGAAGAAAACTATCCGATGAAGAACGACTAATGCGAGGTGCATTTGCGATAGTACCTGGAGCCGGTGGACTAGCCGCAAAATCTTTACTGAAGCACATGCCTGCTCTAGGAACGGTAATGAAAACAGTATCTAAAACAATGGATGATGCCGTCAAACCGATTAAAACCAAAGTGGATCACCTGACTATAACGGGAAAGCAAACTTTAAAAACAACGGTGGCAAAAACACAACAACAGGCATTGAAAGCTACTGATAGCGTAAGATTGGTTAAACAAAACCTTACCTTAACAGGGAAGCAAGCGCTAAAGACAACACACAAAAAAGTATCACAGGCTACTAATAGTATAAAATCGACCAAACAATCAATAGAATCTTCGATTAACAAAACAGTAGAACACGCCAAAAAACTTGGAAAAGCACATGCAGATCAACTGAGATTTGCCTTGTCTCATCCAGTTATTGCCACATTGACATCAAAAGCAGGACAAAAAAGCATTCGAGGAACTGCAAGTATTATTGATGCCGTCAAAAGACCAGTTTATATAAAAAGTATGGAAGTTATTGGCGGACCGAAAATACCTGTTGGAATAGAACGTGGCCCTTCGGAAGATGTATTTAAGAATAAAGCCGAGGACTTAATTTCTAGGATGCAGGCGGAGAAGGATGCTATAAGGGGTACGGTGGGTAAAAATCCAGAGATAGTAAAGTTTACAGAGGAACAATTAGCTACTAAACCTCCATATTCCAGAGGCCCTGTAAAATGGCAGAAAAAAGGTGGGGAAATTGAAATTGATGAGGAAGGAACATGGACTTATATTGATTGGATATTCCTCCAAATCGAGTTTCTTATCCTGGGGTTTTCCGGATTTTAAGTCTGCTGGGTTGGTAAGACAAGAAGTTCAGATAGGTAAGTTTAATAGATATGATATTGATTTTGCTAAGGCGGATGAATTAGCTCCAGATGGTCCAAAATTAGATGAAAACACCTGGCACCATCATCAAGATTTATCAACATTGCAAGAAGTTAATAAAGAGATGCATAGAAGATTTCGACATATGGGTGGAATGTCGTTAGCTAATTCTAAGAAATTAAAAGATTAAATGGGAGTGAAATAAATAAATTTAAATGCTTTTGGTAGAGCATCAGATGAATCGATTGAAGAATTGGAAGAGTTTTTAGGCTTTTTACTTCCGAAAGATTATAAAAAATTTTTAAGTGAATATAACGGAGGAACTTCGAAAGTTAGGTATAGTAAATTTTTTGTTAAAGAATTAAATCAGGAAATTCCATTAGATGTATTGTACGGAATAGATGTAAAAAGAACTTTTGATTTAAGTGAATGCTATAAAGAATTTGAAGAAGACATGTTGCCAAAAAGTTTAATAATAGGAGATGATCCGGGTTCAGGATTAATTGTACTCAATAATGATACAGAGAATGATGGTGTATATTATTGGGATCACTCTTTTTACTTCCCACAATCTAATGAAGAAGAAAATACTTATAAAATAGCTGATAGCTTTGAGGATTTTATTAATGGATTAAAGAACCCTTGATTATAGATTTGGTCCCAGACATCTAGATAATTCTAAGCTACAAATGAAGTCTTTAATTTCTTCGGAAGTTGAAGACTTTTTTTAAAACACAAAAAGTTCGACATATGTATGATTAATTTAGTTTTTATTGTCGAAAAAATGGAAGTTTTTAGACATTTATTGTTGTGGTTTCACTAATATGTTAATTTGAAAATGTAATCGGTAACATCAATTGAGATGAGGTGATGCATAAATGAAAAGTTTTGATCTTACTATTATTGGTGCAGGTCCTGGTGGTTATGTAGCTGCAATTCACGCCGCAAAGTTGGGTATGAGAGTTGCCCTTATCGAAAGAAACAAAGTAGGGGGAACATGCTTAAACGTTGGTTGTATCCCATCAAAAGTGATGTTAAAACATAGCCACCTTGCTTTAGATATACAAAAAGCAAATGCTTGGGGTATTGAAACGAATATTGAACAGATTAACTTTAAAAAGCTAAAAATGAGAAAAGATCAAATAGTGAATAGTCTTATTTTAGGTGTCCAAGGATTGATTAAAAAGAATGCTATTACTTTAATTGAAGGCGAAGCAAGGGTTGATCAACGAAATACGGTTACTGTCGCTGGTAAAAGTTTTTATTCAAAAGATATTATTCTAGCAACAGGTAGTAAACCATATGTTCCGCCGATTAAAGGTTTAGAAAATATTAAATATGAAACTACTGATACATTTTTTGATTTAGAAGAACTACCAAAGAAGTTAGTCATTATCGGTGGTGGTGTAATTTCTGTAGAGTTGGCGTTTAGCCTTGCTCCTTTAGGAACAGAAGTAACAATATTAGAGGTTGCACCAGATATCTTACTAACAGAAGACGAAGATGCAAGAAATGTAATCAAAGACAAAATGAATAAGATTGGTATTCAATATAAAACAAATGTAAAGATCCAAAGCGTTCGAAAAAATGAAGTTGAGTTAGATAACGATGTAGTCAAATTTACAAATTTACTTGTTGCAACAGGAAGACAACCAAATATTGAAATTGCAGAATCTTTAAATTTAAAGATGGAAGGCAGATTTGTAAAAGTAAGTCAGTATTTTGAAACATCTCAAAGTCATATATTTGCGATTGGAGACTTAATAGGGGGATACCAGTTAGCGCATGCAGCATCTGCAGAAGGTTTGCATGCAGTAGATTATATTCATCGTGGACAAGTGGAAACTTTGAAATTACAGAATATTCCTAGATGTGTTTATACAATTCCTGAAATTGCTTCCTTTGGATACTCTGAAGAAGATGCGATATCTGCTGGATATAAGCTTATAAAGGTGAAAAAAGTTCCTCTTTCAACCAATGGGAAAGCAATGGCAGAAGGGAATACAGAAGGATTTATCAAAATAATTGTAGATCAAGAATTTGGTGAAATCTTAGGAGCGGTAGTTGTAGGAGAAGGCGCTACAGAATTGCTGAACGCTATCTTAGCTACATATAGAGCAGAAGGGACAATATATGAATTGTCTGACGTTATTTTCCCACATCCGAGTATTTCTGAACAAATTGGTGAAACCGCAGATGCTTTTCTAGGCACAGCGATTCATGCATAGATTGAACATTAAAAGGAGGAATTCAAGATGACAACAAACAAAGCATTGCAAGATGTACAGTTAACGGAAGAAAAGGCTTTATGGGTTTATGAAACAATGAATAATATACGAAACTTTGAAGATACATTGCATAAACATTTTTCAGCTGGATTGATCCCTGGCTTCGTACATTTATATGCTGGTGAAGAAGCAATTGCAACAGGTGTATGTGCTAACTTGACTGATGCTGATTATATTACTTCTACACACCGTGGTCATGGTCATTGTATTGCAAAAGGATGCGATATCAACGGTATGATGGCTGAAATCTATGGACGTGAAGATGGCTTGTGTAAAGGTAAAGGCGGCTCCATGCATATTGCAGATGTTGACAAAGGGATGCTTGGTGCAAATGGCATCGTAGGCGGAGGATTCCCGATTGCTGTTGGAGCTGGTATTACAAGCAAATATTTGAACAATCAAAGCGTTGCAGTTTGTTTCTTTGGAGATGGTGCATCTAACGAAGGTACATTCCATGAAGGAATCAACATGGCTGCATCTATGAAACTACCAGTAGTTTTTGTTTGTGAAAATAATGGATTTGCGGAAGCAACACCAATTCGATATTCAAGTGCTTCGAAAACAATTGCTGATCGAGCAAAAGCATATGGTATTCCAGGAATTAGAGTTGATGGAAATGACTTAGTAGCAGTTTACACTGCTGCAAAAGAAGCAATTGATAATGCTCGTGCGGGTAAAGGGCCAACAATTATTGAATGTGTTACGTATCGTAATTATGGCCATTTCGAGGGCGATGAACAAAAATATAAAACAAACAAAGAAAAGAAATTACATCCAGTAGATAAAGATCCGATTAATCTTTTCAAGGAATACGCAATTGAAAATAATTTGTTGACTAAAAAACAATTGACTGCAATTGAAAAGAAATCTGTAAAAACGATTAAAGAAGCAGTAGAATTTGCACAAAATAGTCCAATTCCAAAACCAGAATCACTACTAACAGACGTATTCGCTGACTAATAAAAAAGGAGTGTTGAAATCATGACAAGAAAAATCACGATGATGCAAGCGATTAACGAGGCAATGCAAACTGCTATGGAAAATGACGACAAAGTTATTTTAATGGGCGAAGATATTGCTGGTGGAGCTAAAGTAGAAGGTTTTGAAGATCAAGATGCATGGGGGGGCGTATTTGGCGTCACGAAAGGACTAGTTCAAAAATTTGGAAGAGAACGAGTAATTGACACACCAATCTCAGAGAATGGTTATATAGGTGCTGCAGTTGGAGCAGCTGCAACGGGATTACGACCAGTAGCTGAATTAATGTTCAATGATTTTATAGGTTTCTGTTTAGATATGATTCTATGTCAGGGGTCAAAAATGCGTTATATGTTTGGAGGTAAAGCACAAATCCCTCTAACTATTCGCACAACACATGGAGCAGGCGCAAGTGCAGCCGCTCAACACTCACAATCTTTATATGGAATGTTCGGTGCGATTCCGGGAGTTAAAGTAGTTGTACCATCTAACCCATATACAGCAAAAGGTTTACTCCTTTCCGCAATTGAGGATAATAATTTAGTTATCTACTCAGAAGATAAAACACTTTATGGCTTGAAAGGTGAAGTTCCTGAAGAATATTATAAGATTGAAATTGGAAAAGCACATATCGAACGAGTAGGATCAGATTTGACCATTGTAACGATTGGTAAAATGTTTTATGTTGGTTTAGAAGTAGCAGAAAAATTAGCTGAAGATGATATTGAAGTAGAAGTTATCGATCTCCTTACAGTAGCACCTTGGGATCAAGAAACGGTACTTGAATCAGTTAAGAAAACAGGTCGCTTAATCGTTATTGACGAAGCAAATCCTCATAATAACACAGCCACAGATATTGCTTCTGTTATTGGTGATAGAGCATTCGATTATTTAGATGGTCCGATTAAAACAGTTTGTGCACCAAATTGTCCTGTACCATTTGCCACAAATTTAGAGGAACTATATCTCCCGAATGCTGCAAAAGTACTTAAAGTTGCAGATGAACTTATCTTTGATTTAAAAAAAGTGAAGTAGGAGGCGACCGTCATGGCAACAGAAGTATTAATGCCTAAATTAGGACTAACAATGACAGAAGGTACTGTACAGGAATGGTATAAAAAAGAAGGCGATCCCGTAAAAAAGGGTGAAGTCATTTGCCTGATTGCTTCTGAAAAACTAACGATGGAAGTGGAGGCAGAAGCAGATGGTTTTTTAACCAAAATTATTGCGGAAGTCGATGAAGATATCCCTGTAAAAGGACTAATTGGAATTATAAGTGAAACTGCAGATGAACCAATTTCTGCTGTCGTACCAGAAAAAGTGATACATGAAATTGTATTACCAAAAGTTGAAAACATCGGCCAACAAGAGACATCTAAAAGACTAGAAGGTGAGAGGATTTTTGCTTCACCTTTAGCGAAACGTTTAGCAAAAGAATACGGTATTGAGCTTCAATTTGTTCGTGGTACAGGAGGGAATGGTAGAATTACAAAACGTGATATTGAGCGAGTACTAGATCAAGGACTAGATGATACAATTGAAATAAAAGTGGCTTCTATTCCTGAAGAAAAACAAGTTGAAAAATTGGAAGCGGCGGAACTTAACGTTGGGGAAGGTTTAGAAGGCATGCGTAAAGTCATCGCTCAACGTATGCATAATAGTATTACATCAACTGCCCAATTAACCTTGCATCGTAAAGCATCATTAGATAAGCTCACAAAGTTTCGCAATAAATTAAAAGATAAATTACAACAAGCAAATATAGAAATACCAATTACTTATACAGTATTTGTTGCACGAGCAGTAGCATTAGCACTGAAGAAGAACCCACAAATGAATTCTACTTATTCTAATGGTTCATATATAGAACATAATGAAGTACATTTAGGGATTGCTACTTCCGTACGTAATGGTTTAATAGTGCCAGTTGTTGAAAATGTTGATATGTTAACTCTATCGTCTATTGCAGAGAAAATTGCTACTGTTACGGAAAAGGCAAGAAATGGTGAAAGTGGTGCATATCTAACTGGTTCTACATTTACTATTACAAATCTAGGCACAAGTGGTGTGGAATATTTTACACCAATTTTAAATACCCCTGAAACAGGAATTCTAGGTTTAGGAACTTTAGTAAAAGAAGTGAATATCAATAAAAAAGGTAAACCTTATTACGAACAAAAAATGCCTTTAAGCTTAACATTTGATCATCAAATAATTGATGGAAGTGAAGCTGCTGCATTTTTAGCAGATGTTGTTTATTATTTAGAAAATCCAATGTTATTAGTAATCTAAAAGTTGGTGTTGTATTAATTAAAGAAGAAGCTTATTTGACGAAAATATCAAATAGGCTTCTTCTTTTGTTTTAAAACATTATGAAGGTTGAATATTTCAATAAACACAATATATGTACTTAGCAACAACTAGTCTCTAATTTTAAGCAATAAAAGGTTGATCCATTTGTTGGATCAACCCAATAAATAATGCAAAAAATTCTTATTCTTATAATGAATCTATATTTTCAATACTATTAACAACAGTAGCAATTACAGTATCAATATCCTCCTGAGAGATATTCAATGGTGGTGAAAGAGTTAAGACATTATTAAAACCAGCAACTGTAGTGCCGTTTTTTCCAATTATAACGCCATTTTTCTTACAATCTGCAATAATCGCATTTATCTTATCAGCAGGCAATGGTTGTTTTGTTGACTTATCAGAGACGAGTTCAATGCCGATTAAAAGACCTTTTCCTCGAATGTTTCCCACATTTGGGTGTTCATCAAGCTTTTCATGAAGGGTTGAAAGAACTTCAGAACCTTTAATCACAGATCTTTCGAATAGTCCTTCACGTTCAAAAATCTCAATATTTTTAAGTGCTACTGCACATGAAACTGGAGAACCTCCGAAAGTATTCACATGGCGGAAATAATCATATGCATCTGTACCAGTAAAGGCATCGAAAATTTCACGTTTTACAACGGTAGCAGAAAGAGGTAAGTACGCACTTGTGATGCCTTTTGCCATTGTGACAATATCTGGCTGTACTCCGTAATTCATAAATCCAAAAGGTTTACCTGTGCGGCCAAAACCACAAATAACTTCATCAACAATCATTAGTGCCCCATGCTTTTTACACACACTCTCAATCCCTTTTAAATAATTATCAGGAGGCAGAAGGACACCGCCACCAGTAATAATAGGTTCTAAAATCATAGCAGCAATGGTTTCACCAAATTCCCATGTCATCGTTTGATCTACTGCCTGAACACTCGCTAATTGTTCAGGGGGAAGTGATGAGTCTTCAGGTTGACGATATGAATCTGGAGGAGCAACGTGAACAAAACCGGGAGCTAGGGGTTCGTATTTATATTTGCGTTCTGCTTGACCAGTTGCAGCCAATGCCCCAAAAGAGCTACCGTGATAGGCACGATATCTAGAAACAATTTTATACCTAGAAGATTCGCCATTTTGTTGATGATATTGACGAGCAATTTTAAATGCAGTTTCGTTTGCTTCGGAACCACTATTTGAGAAGAAGACGACATAGCCACCTCCAAGCATGTCGTTGATTTTCTCAGCTAGTTCCACAGCAGGAACATGTCCTTGTGAAAGAGGGGAATATGGATTTTTTGTCATTTGATCATATGCTGCCTTTGCTAATTCTTCACGCCCGTAGCCAACGTTAACGCACCATAATCCTGCCATTGCATCGATATATTCTTTGCCATCAGTATCAACAACCCTTGCACCGCCAAATGATTGGTCCACTACAAAAGTTGCTTCAGGGTTATAGGGTTTCATAGAATGCCAAACAAATTGTTCATCTTTTTTAAGAATTTCCTTATTAGTATTAGTTTTGACCAACACTTTTCACTCCTTTAGTAAGGGATAGCGTTCTTCAAGGTTAATCATTTAGCTTTACCTCATCGTTACTAGGAAAGGCAAATGAAGTTGTAGTATCTTCTGTTTCATCTGGCCATCTTTCAGAAATAGTTTTTGTTTTTGTGAAGAAACGAGCTTGGTCTGGACCAAACATATGGCCTTCACCGAATTTAGAACGTTTCCAACCACCAAAGTTATGATAACCAACTGGAATTGGGATTGGTACATTGACACCAACCATTCCCACTTCAATTTCTTCTTGGAATTTACGAGCAGCAGGACCGCTGTTTGTGAAAATGGTGACACCATTACCCAACTCGTGGTCGTTAATCAAATTGATTGCTTGTTGTAATGTTTCAACTCCTACAACAATTCGAGCAGGGCCAAACACTTCTTCTTTGAATATGGTCATGTCTGGTTTTACATCATGAAGTAATGTTGGTCCTAAATAGAATCCATTTGAGTTTTCGCTTATTTCTGGTTTTCGTCCATCAACGGCAATGCTAGCACCTTCTTCAAGAGCTAGATTGATATGTTTGATAATGTTATCTTTCGAATGTTTAGTAATAACAGGGCCAAAGTCTACTTCTGGATCTGTATAAGGTCCAACTTTTAAGTTAGCAATTTTTTCTTTTAAGATTTCGATGAATTTTTTTTCAGTATCAGCACCAACTGTAATAGCACCTGAAATCGCCATACAACGTTGTGAAGCTGCACCATATGCGGCTCCAAGGAAAGCATTAGCCGTTTGTTCTAGGTTTGCATCAGGCATTACGATCATAAAGTTTTTACCGCCACCAAATGCTGCTACACGTTTATTGTGCTTAGTTCCAGTTTGGTAAATATACTCTGCAACAGGAGTAGAGCCAACAAATGAGATGGCTTGAATACTTTCATTTTCTAACAGCTCATTGACAGCATCTTTATCTCCATTGATAACTGTCCAGATTCCGTTAGGTAATCCTGCTTCTTTCCACAATTTGCTTAAATATAACGCTGAAATTGGAACACGTTCTGATGGTTTGAGAATAACAGCATTACCAACTGCAACAGCCATACTTGTAATCGCAAGCGGTACCATGACAGGGAAGTTAAATGGGGCAATACAAGCTACAACACCTAAAGGTGATTTTGCAGAATAAGCATTAATATTACCGCCAACATTAACAGAATATTCTCCCTTTAACATTTGAGGTGCAGAAATGGCCATATCAACAGACTCAATACCGCGGAGAATTTCACCTTTTGCATCCTCTCTTGTTTTTCCACTTTCTTCACAAATCACATCAATCAGCTTTTCTTGGTGTTCAACTAATAGCTGACGAAAACGAAAAACGACTTCGATTCGTTTACCAATTGCAGTGTTTTTCCATCCAGGATATGCATTTTTGGCAAGTTCAATTGCGTTTTGCACTTCTTCTTTTGTAGCTAACGGAACTTGAGCTATTACTTCACCAGTAGATGGATTAAAGACATCTGAATAGCGGGAACTTACGCCAATTACTTCTTCACCATTAATAAAGTGAGTTAATGTTTTTGCTTTTTGTTCAACTGTCATATTAAGAGCACCTCTTCTTATAAATTTGATTTAATTATTTTGCAATATTCAATTAGCATTCATTGAATGGACTTTCACTTTATATCTAGTTTTTCATTGCTGAAAATAGAACTATTTTGTTCTTTAATTACTTTTACTTTACGTTGAGTAATAAGGTAATCGTACAAAAATAAGAATTTATAAAATTTGATAAACGTTGAATCGATGAAGAACATAGGGATTAAAAATGCAGGTCATAACAATAGAGTTTATGCTCCTTGCAAAAAATTTAATTGAAAGTTCAGAGGAATTAAAGTGAAACTTCATCAGTGGGAATTTAATAATGTTAAAACTATATAGTATAAAATCATATTTTTATAAATACCTTCATACTATTTAACTACCCTAAAAAGGTTGAAAGGCTATTAAATTAATACAAATATAAATTACTGAAAATTCAAACTTAAATTAACTTGAAAGCTAATACAGGATTAAACAAATTGAGGAGGTAATCTCATGTATTCGTGTAACAAAAGTAGACTTGAAGAATTACTATATGAGTTTAGTATGTTTGGCAAGACATCTAACAATGGTGTAACAAGACTTTGCTTCTCACAAGAGGATGTACAGGCGAGAGATTATTTTCGAAAGTTCTGTGAAGAATTGGGGTTAGATGTGGTGTGGGACGACATGGGGAATATGTATGCAAAACTTGATGGGAAAAAGGACATTCCTCCCATCGTTATTGGCTCCCATCTTGACTCTGTCGAAAAAGGCGGAAGGTTTGATGGCGTATTAGGCGTTTTATCTGGACTTGAGGTTGTAAAAACATTAATAGAACATAAAGAAGAGCTGATAGCACCTATTGTAGTTATGAATTTCACAAATGAAGAAGGGGCAAGATTTGATCCAGCTATGATGAGCTCAGGAGTATTAGCAAATAAGTTCGATAAAGAAAAAATGTTATATTCGAAGGATAAAGACGGAGTGACATTTAAAGAAGCACTTGAAGCAAGTGGCTATGTTGGTAAAAAATCAAATCGATTGAAGAAAGCGCTTTCTTATCTTGAGTTGCATATTGAACAAGGGCCTGTTCTTGAGAGTGAACAACTTGAAATAGGGGTCGTTGAAGGTGTTCTTGGTATGGTGTGTTATGAAATAACGATTACTGGTCAATCAAATCATGCAGGTACCACACCAATGAAGTTAAGAAAGGATCCATTCTTTTTAGCGACAGATTTAATAACAGAAATGCGAAAAAAACTAGATAAGATTGATGATGCGCTTGTTTATACAATGGGACGTGTAAATGTAACACCTAATATTCATACAGTAATACCCAATAAAGTGGTGTTTACGTTAGAAGCACGTCATCAAGACCCAGCAAAAATAAAAGAAGTAGAAGAGGTCATCTTCAGTTTACCTGAAGAGCAAGCGGGATGTAGTGTATCCTTTGAAAAACTATGGAGTCGAGATACCGTTCAATTTGACGAGTCACTTTGTAGTCTAATTCAAAATGCATGCGAGGAATATAGTTATACGTTCAAACGTATGTATAGCGGAGCAGGGCATGATGCACAATTCATCGCAAGTTATATTCCATCAGCTATGATTTTCGTACCAAGTGTCAATGGTAAAAGTCATTGTGAGGAAGAGTTAACAAGCTTTGAGGATTGTGTAAAAGGAGCAAATGTTTTATTGCGTACGGTACTTGCTTTACAAAGAAATTTGTCTAAACAAGAATCGAAAACAATGTAAAGGGGAAAAACGTATGAAAAAAATTATTACAGGTGGAACAATTGTAACAGCAGCTGATCAGTATGAAGCAGATGTATTAATTGAGAACGGTAAAATTATAGAAATAGGACAAGCGATTCAATCAGAAGATGCAGAAGTTATTGATGCCACTGGCAAATTTGTTTTTCCAGGTGGAATCGATCCGCACACTCACTTAGATATGCCATTTAATAACACAGTAACAGATGATGATTGGGAATCAGGAACGATTGCAGCTGCCTTTGGAGGTACTACTACAATACTTGATTTTTGTTTAACTACTGGTGAAGCAAGATTATTAGATGCGGTAGATAAATGGCATGAAAAAGCAAAAGACAAAGCAGTTATCGATTATGGCTTCCATTTGATGATAGCAGATTTAACAGAAGAAACGTTAAAACAGCTTCCAGAAGCACTTGAAGTTGCTGGTATTAACTCAGTAAAAGTATTTTTGGCCTATGCAAAAGAATTCCAAGCGACAGACCGTACATTATTCCAAGCGTTTAAAGTGGGAAAAGAAAAAGATGCTATTGTAATGGTACATTGTGAAAATGGTTCGGTGATCGATGAACTAGTGGAAGAAGCAAAAGCATTAGGGCACACAGAACCCATTTATCATGCGCTTACAAGACCACCCCAATTGGAAGGGGAAGCAACAAAACGTGCAATTGAGTTAGCAAATCTTGCTGGTGCAAAGTTGTATGTAGTACATGTAACTTGTAAAGAAGCAGTAGATGAAATTATCCGGGCACGAGAAAAAGGCTATCAAGTCTATGGTGAAACATGTCCCCCTTATCTAGTACTAGATCAAACAGCTTTAGAAAAGCCGAATTTCGAAGGGGCAAAATATGTTTGGTCACCACCTTTACGACCAAAAGAACATCAGGAAGTACTTTGGAATGCGCTAAAGGCAAAGCAATTACAGACAATTGGTTCTGACCAATGTTCTTTTAGTTTTAAAGGTAAAAAGCAACTTGGTAAGGATGATTTTTCGAAAATACCAAACGGTGGTCCATTCATCGAAGATCGGTTCAGTGTTCTTTATTCAGAAGGGGTAGTGAAAGGAAGAATTACTATCAATGAATTTGTTGATATGGTATCGACTAGTGCTGCTAAAACATTTGGATTATTTCCACAAAAAGGAACGATTGCAATTGGCTCAGATGCAGATCTGGTCTTATTTGATCCAAATGTGGAGCGAGTAATTTCATCGGAAACGCATCATATGAATGTAGATTACAATGCCTTTGAAGGTCTAAAAGTAAAAGGCGAGCCAATTAGTGTATTAAGTCGAGGAGAATTTGTTATTAAAGACAAAAAGTTTGTTGGCAAGCTCGGAAGCGGTCAATATATTCGACGTGAAGTGAAAAAAGATGAAAAAACAGTCACAGCAAAATAAAACACAACAAAATAACGGGGGGAAGGCTATGAAAGAGTTGAGTTCATTAGAAAGGAATTTTGATGAAGCATATAGTGGTCTAACACCATACGCTGCTCTTGAAGAAGCAAACCGATGTTTATTTTGCTATGATGCACCGTGTATTCAAGCGTGTCCAACAAGTATCAATGTACCAAGTTTTATAAAGAAAATTGCATCAGGAAATTTAAAAGGATCCGCTAAAGTCATTTTAGATGCCAATCCAGTTGGTGCTAGTTGTGCCCGCGTTTGTCCAACAGAAGAACTTTGTGAAGGGGCATGTGTGCTCAATCATGCTGAAAAGCCTATAAAAATTGGTGATTTACAACGTCATGCAACTGATTGGGCAATGGTAAATGACATAGAATTATTTGAATCAGCACCTAATAACGGTAAGAAAATAGCGATTATTGGTAGTGGACCTGCAGGATTATCTGCAGCCCGTGAATTACGACGATTTGGTTATGCTGTCACTATGTATGAAGCAGAAGAGAAGGCAGGAGGATTAAATCAGTATGGTATTGTTTCATTCCGACTTCCTCAACACATCGTACAATGGGAAGTAGAACAAGTAAAAAAGCTAGGTGTAGATATTAAAACCAATCATCGAGTTGGAGATAATATCTCCGTTGAAGAACTCATCAATAACTACGATCGTATTTTACTTGCTGTTGGTATGAATACTGTACCTATGCTTGGAATTGAAGGAGAAACCTTAAATGGTGTGTACGATGCTATTGATTTTGTAAAAAGTACTAAGCGTACAATTACAAATGATTTAATAGGTAAAAGTGTAGCCGTTATTGGTGCAGGTAATACAGCAATCGATGCAGCTACATGCTCTGTTCGTTTGGGTGCGGCACAAGTACAAATAATTTATCGCCGTACAATAAATGAAATGACTGCCTATCCTTTTGAATATGACTTTGCAAAACAAGAAGGTGTAGAATTCCGTTGGTTATCGTTACCAAAACGAATTATTGGTGATGAAGAAGGGAATGTCATTGGATTAGAATGCGTGAAAATGGAATTAGGCGAAGAAGTAGATGGAAAAGCAAAACTCCATGAAGTGAAAGATTCAAATTATATTATGCAGGTAGATGCTGTTATTCGCGCAATCGGACAAACACGCCATCAGGCTTTAATCGAACAGTTTGGACTAAAGCATAATAGTGGAATTGTTGAAGTTGATCCAATAACTTTGCAAACATCCAACCCAAAAATCTTTGCTTGCGGGGATGTTATTTATGGGAATGGTTATGGAGATGCCACTGTTGTATCAGCTGCACAACAAGGAAAAGATTGTGCAAATATCATTCATCAACAATTTAATAATATATCCGAAATCGCGTAATTCCTTGAGGGGGGACTATTATGGCAGATTTACGAATTAACTTAGCGGGTATTGAATCACCAAACCCATTTTGGCTTGCATCTGCACCACCGACAAACTCTGGTTATCAGGTACAACGTGCATTTGAGGCAGGGTGGGGAGGTGCTGTTTGGAAGACATTAGGTGATCCTATTTTAAACGTATCATCACGTTTTGCAGCGGTAAGTTTTAATGGTCAACAAGTAGCTGGTTTTAACAATATAGAACTAATCACTGACCGACCATTAGAAGTCAATTTAAAAGAAATCTATGAAACTAAAAAGAAATTTCCAAATCACGCTATTATTGCATCACTAATGGTGGAACCAAAGCAGGAAAAGTGGCATGAAATTGTAAAACGCGTAGAAGATGTAGGTGTAGATGGTTTCGAACTAAATTTCGGCTGTCCACATGGAATGGCTGAACGTGGGATGGGATCTGCATCAGGTCAAGTACCTGCTCTTGTTGAAAAACAAACAGCATGGGCAAAAGAGGTTGCAACAAAACCGGTAATTGTTAAATTGACTCCGAATATTACAGACATCACGGTTACAGCAGAGGCTGCAGTACAAGGTTGTGCAGATGCTATCAGTATGATTAATACGATTAATAGTTTAGCAGGTGTCGATTTAAACACATGGAATACAATCCCACATGTAGCTGGTAAAGGCGCCCATGGCGGTTATTGCGGTCCAGCTGTAAAACCAATTGCACTAAACATGGTTGGTGAGTGCGCAAGAAATAAACATATAAACGTTCCGATTTCTGGAATAGGTGGAATCTCATCATGGCAAGATGCAGCTGAATTTTTACTTATGGGCGCTACAGGTGTTCAAGTATGTACAGCAGCCATGCATCATGGATTTAGTATTGTAGAAGACATGATTGATGGTCTAAACAATTATTTAGATGAAAAGGGTCTTAAATCCGTTATGGATTTAGTTGGTCGTACAGTACCTAAATACTCTGATTGGGGCAACCTAGATCTCAATTATAAAATTGTTGCGGATATCAACAATGAGGTATGTATTAATTGTAACAAGTGTCATATAGCATGTGAAGACACTTCGCACCAATGTATTGAGCGTTATACTGATCATGATACAGGTAAACCGATGCTAAAAGTACGTGAAGAAGATTGCGTAGGATGTAATTTATGTTCGATTGTCTGTCCTGTTGATGGAGCAATAACTATGAAAGAATTACCACAAACATTACCTTCCATGACATGGAATGAGCGTCAAGCTTTGCATCATGCATTTGCCAAAAACAAATAGATTAAACATGCAAGAGTACCAATTTCTAAGCCAATGGACTATTTGAGTATGGAGGTTATCTAAAAATGAGCAAGAATAATGATTATTTAAAGTCTCCAGATTTGTTGCCGATTACTCATGAAGAGCGAAAGATTAGTGCATTTGGATTTTCGGTTATATGGATTGGGATGGCGATTGTACTTGCCGCTTTCGCAATAGGTGCAGCAGGCATTGTTCATTTATCGATGCCGATGCTGATTGTAGCAACGTTAGTTGGCTCGGTTCTCATTGGAATTTTCATGGTGGTCATCGGTGATATCGGTATTGAACATGGTCTCTCTTTTCCGGTTTACATGCGTGCACCATTTGGGACGATAGGGACACATCTTCCATCATTAGCTCGTGGTTTTACAGCGTCATGTTGGTTTGGTATCAATACTTACTTCGGATCACTTGCTATAAATGGAATTCTAAATATTCTATTTGGCTTTGATAATTGGTTCATTTGTTTTCTTTTATTTGCAACTGTACAACTTTTTAATACATCACTTGGTATTAAATCGATTGAACGTTTCGCTGATTTAGCGGCGCCAATTATTATTTTAATATCACTTTGGATGTACATTACTCTAGCTGATAAAGCAGAAGTTTCAGGCAAAAGTGTTTGGTCTTGGGTTGAATCACCAACTACAGGTATGGCAGCATTTACAGCGTTTATGATTGTAGTTATGGCAAATATGGGATTCTGGGCCACTTTAGCTGCAGATATGCCCACATTATCACGCTTTTTTAAGGCGCCTGTCAATGAACGTAATTGGTTTAAACGTAATCATACACAACTTGTTGGGTCGCTCATCATTATGCCAATTGTCAATACTTTTATGATTGTGATCGGTGCCGTTTGTTATATGGCTGTTGGCTCTGCAGATCCGATTAATGCATTACAACAATCAGCAAGTGGTTTTATATTAGCTATATTATTATTAATGATTGTATTAGCACAGTGGTCAACAAACACTTCAGCTAATGTAATTCCTGCAGCAACAATTTTCTCCAATATTGGGGGACCTCGTATACCATTTTGGGTTGGTGTAGTGATAGCTGGGGTTATAGGAACTTTATCGCAACCATGGAGTTTATTTGAAATGTTGAACTCAATTCTTCTTATAATTGGTGGCATCTTAACATCAATCGTTGGTATATTATTTGCTGATTATTATCTTCTTCGTAAACGCCGTATTCATGTACAAGAACTATACGAGGCAAATGGTCAATTTAGATATTTAGGTGGTTTTAATCTGGCCGGATTCATATCTTGGATTCTTGGCGGAATTATTGCAAATATATTTCCAACATATTCATCGCTAATTGGATTTATAGTAGGAGCAGTTTTATATTACGTACTTGCGAAATATTGGTGGTTTAAGAGGTACCCACAACAAGAAATAGTAGATCCTGATGATTCCAAATATCTTGGTATCACGGTTGGAAATAGCTGGTCGATTAATTTGAATGATGAAGCAGCGTCTGTTTCTGATGCATCACAAAAACCTACGATAGACAGAGCTTAATAAAAAGGGGGAAGAAAGATGTCAGAATTTGTGCAAGTGGCAGCTGAAATTGCACAATTAGATGAGCTTTTAGACAAAGAATACAAAATAGAATCAATTATAGAAAACCTAGATGGAAGCCAGGTTATATTAAAATATGATAATCAACAAACCAAATTGAACATTACAACCGCTGATGCACGTAAATATCTGTCAGTTAAATTAAAAGAACAAATGGAACATAATCTTTAATAGTAATAAATATTTATGTGATAAGCATTGCTTATTGCATTTTTTGTGTCTTCTGTTTTTAATAATGCCAGGTATATCAATTTTTAGTGAATGTTCGGGAAGAAAGTGTTGAGTTCTCGTATCTAGAAATCATAATAAAAAAGTAGGCTGATTGGGTTTCCCAATCAGTTTTTTTATCTTTATATTCACTTATTAAATTATTTACAGTTATTCCACTTATTCATTTAAATTGACCACTTAATATGAGCTTTTTACTACTTGCTTAAATAAACTAAAATCTACAAATTTTGTATGCTATATTAAAACAAGAAAGGGGAATGACGAATGAAGATTCAGCTCAATTTTGATGAGCAATATCAAGAGATTGAGGTTCATATCCATGCAAACAAATTGGATGATGAAGTACAAAAAATAATCAATCAACTTAAAACACCTTCACAAAATATGATAGATGGTTATATAAATCAAGAAATTTGTATGCTAAAGGCTTCTGAAATCTACACCATTTATGTTGAAAAAGGTAAGGTGTTTCTACAAACAGACGAAGAGGAATATCAATCAAAGAAAAAACTATATGAAATTGAAGAAATATTCCAAAAACAATTTTCAAGAGTTAATAAATCTACATTAGTCAATATAGACCATATCCGATCTTTTCAAATGGATTTAGTAGGTACAACTTTGTTGATATTAGATAACGGTACTTCAGTACATGTTAGCCGAAAATATTTCAAAGAATTAAAGAAAAAGTTAGGGATTGGGAAGGAGGTATAAAACGTGAGTAAATATTTTGAATCTGCATTAGTAGGGCTTGTTTTTAGTCTTAGTATTTCATATTTCATGGTTACAATCGGTTTAGTGAATCAAGATACATCTATCTCTGGACAACAACTTTTACTTCAATTTATTGTTGCTGCTATTTTTGGAGTAGTGGTCGGAATTTCAACACTAATATTCTATATTGAAAGATTCTCTTATTTTAGTAGAATAGCCATGCATTTTATTTTCGTTATTATATCTAGTGGAGTTGCAGGATACTACGGCAAATGGTTTGAGTTCGGCAATATTAGTTCGATGTTAAATACATTTATATTCGTTGTTTTGATATATATTATAATTTGGTTCTTTTTTTATACAAAAGCTAAACGAGAAATACGTGAAATAAATGAATTACTAGAAAAAAGACAGGAGATGTAAAATGGAAAATGTTATAGAAGTTCGGAACTTAAAGAAGAACTATCAAAATGTTGAAGCAATCAAAGGAATCACTTTTAATGTAAAACAAGGTTCTCTATTTGCGTTTTTAGGTACAAATGGAGCGGGAAAATCCACGACTATAGATATTCTCTGCACTTTAACGGAAAAAACATCAGGTACTGTTAAGATTGCTGGTCATACAATTGGTACAAACGAAAATGACGCTATTCGAAAAGAAATTGGCGTTGTTTTTCAAGATAGTCTTCTAGATGAACGGTTAAGTGTCTATGAAAATATTTGGCATAGAGGGATTGCTTATGGATTAAAAAAGGAAGAGTTGAAGAGAAATTTTAAGTTTGTAGAATCACATTTACATTTGGATGACATTGTAAAGAAAAAATACGGTAAGCTATCAGGTGGTCAAAGAAGACGAGCCGATATAGCTCGTGCGTTAATCCATCGACCATCCATTCTTTTTTTGGATGAACCTACAACAGGCCTTGATCCTCAAACTAGGCAATTTGTTTGGCAAGCCATAAAAAAACTTCAAAAAGAAACGAAAATGACGGTGTTTTTGACAACTCATTATATGGAAGAAGCAGCAGTTGCAGATGAAATCGTCATTATCAAGAAAGGGGAAATTGTAGCTCAAGGAACGCCTAATTATCTAAAAGAAAATTATGCATATGATCAACTACTTGTTGTATTTAAAGAAAATGTTGAAGTTGGAAGCTATTTATCTTCTTATAAATATAAGTTTCAAAAAGATACTTATACAATACCATTAAAGAAAACGAGAGATGCCATTCCGATATTAGAAAAATTAGAACCAGTCGTTCAATCATTTGAAGTGATAAAAGGATCTATGGATGATGTTTTCATTAGGATTAATGAGGAAGGGGATATATTAAATGACAACAATCATGAGTTTAGTAAGCAGACATTCAAAAGTATTTAGAAGAGAACGAACTACTGTATTTTTCTCATTATTATCCGTAATGATTGTCATATTGTTATATGCTTTGTTTTTGCGAGAAACACAGATTGACTCAATTGCTCAAATGATAGAGAGAACGAATGCTTTAGAAGCAATGGTAAATGAATGGATGGTAGCAGGTTTACTATCAATTTTGGCTATCACAACAACCTTGGCGGCTTTTGGAATTTATGTTCAAGATTTAGAAACGAAGAGAGCAGAAGACTTTTTAACAATGCCCATTTCTAGAGGGCAATTACTTATAAGCTATGTTATTAACTCGTTCATTATTGGTAGTGTATTTACAATAATTGCTTTTGTTGGTTGTGAAATCTTTCTTGTTTCTACTGGTGCAGAATGGCTAGATTTGAATACCTCCGTCAAAATTATAGGTGTATTACTATTTGCAGTCATTTTAGCAAGTACCTTTAATTTACTATGTGCTCTATTAGTAAAATCATTAACGGCATTTTCAACATTAAGTACAATTATCGGAACTGTCATTGGTTTTTTATGTGGAGTTTACGTACCTATGGGAGCCCTTCCTGAATATGTACAAAAGTTTATGATCTATTTTCCTTTAAGTCATCCAACAGTTATGTTGAGAGAATTATTTATGCACGACTCTTTAAATACAGTTTTTAATGGAGTACCTCAAGCTAAAGAGGAGTATATGTCTTTATACGGTGTAACTTATGAATGGAATAATCATGTTATATCACAACCTGCTCATTTGTCATTCATAGTAATAGCAGCAATCCTTTTTTGCTCATTATCTATTTTAATTTTTAAAGTGAGAACTCGTTAAAATTAAAGATAGTGAATATTTAAACTAGTGGTAAAATAATAATATGAATATAAAGAAGGTAGGTACGGCATCATTGGATACTAGAACGGATATAGAACTTGTGAATTTCTCAATAGGTTTACCTAAGAATATGCATTTCAATAAAGAACAGATCGTAAATACGGGCATTTGTAAGCAGTCAGTTGAAGAAGCATATCTAACGAAAGATGGATTTCGTGGGGATGGTGTAGCAGATTTGAAACATCATGGGGGCTATGATCGAGCTGTTTGTGTCTACCCTTTTGAACATTATGCTAAATGGGAAAATGAATTTGGAAAACCATTGGACGCAGCGGCTTTTGGAGAAAATCTAACCGTTACGAATATGTTGGAGGAAAATGTTTGTATCGGGGATATTTTTCAAGTTGGAGAAGCGGTCATTCAAGTTACACAAGGGAGAGTTCCATGTAGCACGATTTCGAAAAGAATGGATAATCCCCTAATCTTAAAGAGACTAGTAGATACTGGATACGTTGGCTATTTGAGCAGAGTATTAGAAGAAGGTATTGTACGAAGTGATTCAAAGGTTTCGTTAGTAAACAAACATCCAAATGAAGTCTCTGTTCTCTATTGTATGGATACTTATTTTCATCGAACTAAAGACATTGATGCTATGACAAGGATTATAAATGTGCCAGAGTTAGCAGACGAATGGAAAGAAAAATTGAAGGTTCGTATAGAAAAGTTTTCAAATAAGTAAAATAGTTATAAATTGTATGATAAAAGATTATTCGAATTCTTGACTTACACTTTCATAATAAGTATGATAAATATAAATTTTATAAGAGGTTCATAGCGCAAACCCTCTCTAAAAAACTATGGAACATGCGAATATTGCCATGTCCACTTTTGCGGATATGGCTTTTTTATTTGTATTGAACTTATGGCTTAATGTACAAAAGAGCCAAAGTATCCTACCTAATAGTTGCAGGTGTATAAGTTGTGATTTCCTCTATTATAGGAGGCAAAAAGATGTCAGGAAGAACAAATGAACAAGGGTTAAAGGATTTAAGTTTACTAGGTAACCAAAATACAAAATATTTATATGAATATGCACCAGAAGTACTTGAAGCAGTGGATAATTTACATACTCAAAATGACTTCTTTGTGAAATTTAATTGTCCAGAGTTTACAAGCTTATGTCCAATGACAGGTCAACCAGATTTTGCGACGATTTATATTTCGTTTATACCGGACAAAAAATTAGTTGAAAGTAAGTCTTTAAAATTATATCTATTTAGCTTCAGAAATCACGGGGATTTTCATGAGGATTGTGTCAATATCATCATGAAAGATCTCATTAAGCTTTTAGATCCACGCTATATAGAGGTTTGGGGTAAATTTACACCGAGAGGCGGTCTTTCTATTGATCCGTGGTGTAATTATGGACGCCCAGGCACAAAATATGAAAAAATGGCAGAACATCGTTTGTTGAATCATGATTTATATCCTGAAAAAGTGGATAATCGATAATAGCGTATAAAAAGCATTGCAGCGTTGCAATGCTTTTTTTTATACTAATCTTTTTGGATGTTTTGTAAAAATAATTCTAATATCTTTGTATAAATTTCTGGTTGCTCAGCGTGGACTTGATGTCCTGCAAAAGGAATAATTGAAACATGGACATTCTTACTATTTTTAGGATAGTGAATGGTACCTTTTGTTTCAGTATGATTACTTTCACCTACGACAAATAATATGGGTGCGCTAATTCCATTCAAATCTTTTGTTACTTCAAATGGATACCAATTTTCGTCTTTTGAAAGTTCCAATAATTGTTTCCAATCTGATTTATGTAATTGATTGAAGAAGTGTACAGTTTCTTTATCTTGTAATAATTGTGAATGGAATTTCACATCTTCTTTGTGCAATTCTAACCAATTGTCTGGTTTTTCATAGGAAACACCCGATAATGATAAACTTAAAAGTCGTTTTGGAAATTTCTTTGCAAAAAATAAACCTACTAATCCACCAAGTGAACAACCTACAATATGTGCTTTTTCTATTTTTAAATAATCTAGCGTTTCTGCTAAATCACTAGCGGAATCCTCGAAAAAATTTGAGAAATCTTCTGCTTTAGAATTACCATGTCCTCTTAAATCAGGAAGAATAACCTTGAAGTTTTTTTGAAAGTATTCTCTTTGATACTCAAAATCAGTAAGGCCGGTTTGTAAACCTGTATGAAGAAATACAATAGGTTCGCCATTCCCAAAAATTTCAGTATGTAAAATCAAACTAATCCCTCTTTTCCAATATTATCTATTAATAATAGCAATTAAAAAGAATATTTAATAGTCCGAAAATTACATATTTAAAAGATTGAGTAGTACGTTAAAAAATGTCGTTAAATTATTCTGTATTGTTGTCAAATTAAAAATTCAATTTTGAAGCTAAAAAGAGAAATTTGTACTATGATAGAGAAGAATATAATGAAATAATAGGTGATACTATGCCAGCACTAACAACGGATCAAGTATTAATGCTTGATTCATACAATGTTTATACAACCGTTCCAAAACGTACACTTTTTACATTGGAGCGAGTTCACAAAGAATTCTTTCAAGAAACAGAATTTGCAGATTTGATGTTAGGAATAACAAGTGCAAAATCGAAAACAGCTGCCATATCTCATTTTTCAAAACGATATGGTCAGTTTATTGCCATGCAATTTTATATGTTAACAGCATACGATTTAATCTGGGATGGCGATGAACGTGATTTACAATTTGATGCTACAAAAGAGAATGGTCTATACACAATTTGTATGTTTGCTAATCCTAATGATTGGAGATATGTAGATGATTCGGAACGCCAAAATGTAATTTCTACAATTTTGTATAAACAGTGTTATCAAATTGTACAAGATTTACGCAATACTACATCAATTTCACCACGAGTCATTTGGGATAATTTTTTTGTACATATAGTGAATGTGTATGCAAAATTGCTCGACGATCCTCGCATTGCAGATCAAGCAATGGATGATTTAGAATGTTTAGAATCTGCAGAAGTTTGGAATCGATTTAGTGATAAATCTCTTTTCTATGAATATACGAAGGGAAAAGCACCAGCATCTCTTGTAAATCAGCCGATTCGAAAATCATGCTGTTTATCAAAAGATATTCCAGGCTTAGGTGCATGTGGATATTGTCCGCTATTATGTGAGTAAAAAAAGAAGGAAGCATAAGAAATCATGTGCTTCCTTTTATCATATTCTCTATGTATTTGATAAGTTTTATTATACATATAAAATAATAATGGTGAATAGAAAAGGAGTCGATAGATTTGGACTATTGCCTTAATATGCCTCTTTTCGGTCAGCATTTTGAGGATGGAGAATGGCCACAAAATGTCTTAGTGGCTGAAAAAGGTGCTGATTATTGGGGAGAAAGTATATGTGGATTGGCTTGTCTTAGAATGATTATGGGGCATTTTCAAATACCAGTGGTATCTCCTTATGAATTATTAGTTGAAGGAATTCGTTTAAATGCTTATTGCGAAAAAGGCTGGATACATCAAGGATTAGCCAATATTGCTTCAAAATACGGTTTGAAAGCTTTTCCTTTGGCTATAAAAGATGGGGAAGCCTTAGAAGAGTTACTATCAAAAAAAGGACCAGTGATTGTATCGGTTACTGGTCAATTACCTGAAGACGGCCGAAAAGGCGGACATCTCATAGTAGCATGTGGCAGATATCAAGAAAACGGAATACAGATGATTGCATTTTGTGATCCTTCTCGGTGGGGTAAAACGAATAGTAATGTGTCCGAAAAAAGATTTCTGTCTAGTTTTACCGGACGAGGAATTGTATTTGAAAAGTATTAATTATTTTATAGTTGGATTTATAAAGAAGAAATGGACATTATGTTCCATTTCTTTTTTTAAGTGCGCCCGGCATGGGTGATTACTTGGTGGTGAAAGTCCACTACAGGCTTGGCAGTAGGAACTGTTAGC
>NZ_CAKQBI010000032.1:0-28516 GCF_934216135.1 uncultured Rummeliibacillus sp.
TGAGCTTCAGGTGTTGAATGGCTTAATAATTTCCAATTTCAATAATTTTTATGATTGACATTTCACCCCTGGGCTTATAAAATATCATTTTTGCATAAAACATTTCAAAAATTAAACGTAAAATAATTCCAATTTGTTAATATATATTTACTTCGTATTTTAAATTATAAGGAAAATAACCTAATTACTAGAAATTCAGTCAATCTTTTTTTCTTTTGTGATAGATTTATTGTATTTATTTCGTAATACATAGTAGGTACCAATATTTATAGTGAGGGGTGAACATTTGAAAATCACAGAGAACAATGTTGTACAACACATACAGAAGAAAAATGAAAAAGCTATTCCTTTTATTATTAATCAGTATGGTGGTTTACTTACAGCGATTATTAAACGCCATTTAAATTACCAGCAGCAAGATTATGAAGAATGCCTTGATGATGTTTTGTTATCAATATGGAATAATATCCATTCCTTTGATCCTACGAAAAATTCATTTAAACAATGGATTGCAGCGATTGCAAAGTATAAAGCAATTGATTATCAAAGAAGACAAATCACCATACAAAATAAGCAATTTTCAGTTTCAGATATTGATGAATCTATGATAAAAGGAAAACAATCATCAGAAGAAATCTATGTTGAGGAACTCCTTGAGCAACTGTCAGCTAGTGAACGTAAAATCTTTGAAAAATACTATTTAGAAGGTACCCCTTCAAGTGAAATAGCAAAAGAATTTGATGCAAAAGAGTCTTGGGTTTACAACAAGCTTTCCAGAGGACGTAAAAAGCTTAAAAGTATTTTAGTTCAAAAAAATGAAGTGTGAGGAGTGAGAATATGTCTATTTATAAGGATTTAAATGAGATGAATATTGATTTGGAAGAATATGAAGAACAAAACCTTACAAACTTCGAAAAAAAGAAATGGGAAAAGCGGATATTAAAAAAAATAAGAAAAGAAAAGCCATCTCACGTAAAGAAATATTTAGGAGTTACAGCATCAGCGGCTATTCTAGCAACAGGGATTTCAATTAGTACAGGTACGGTATCTATAGCGGATATGCCTTTTGTTGGTGAAGCTATTGAAAAGTATCTAAATTCAAATGAAGAAATTGACTATTCCTCATATAAAACTGAAATAGGAGAAACAGCTGAAAACGAGTATGGTAAATTTACATTGAACGAAGTCATGATTGATGGTGGGCGATTATTAATCAGTTCCACTTTCGAACCAGCAAAGGGGGTTGAATTTAATGATAAAATGAACCCATTACCAAAAGTAATGATCAATGGTCAAAATCTAACCTCAACTACAGGCGGCCAATCTATAGAGTTAAATGACTCCATGTATACTATTTACAATGATGTTGAACTTACAGAAATTCCAATTGGTGAAACTATTCGCTTTCATATTGAGTTCAATGACCTAGACTTTGAAATGCCTATAGACAACCCTTGGGTCTTTGACATTGAAGTGCCAACTGAAAAGTTAGCAAAAGCAAGCAAAACCATTACATTCAATAAAGTAATAAATCTTGGGAATGAGCAATCTATTAAAATAAAGAAAATGATTGTAACACCAATATCAACGGTGCTCTATTATGACTGGCCAGAGCAAGCAAATCATATTGCTTTTAAAATAGTAAGTGAATCTGGAACTGAAATATTACCTGACAATAGCGCGATTACTGGTGAAGGCTCTTATAACAGATACCCATCAATTGATTTAACAGCAGAGAAATATTATTTAGTACCTTATGAGTACTCACCAAACCACCATGCAACTAAACCAGGTAAAGTGCCAGAAAAATCTATACCAATCAATCCTTAATATTATGCGGAGTGTAACATTATTACCCATTCTAATCTTCTCAAAAAAAGTCAGTTCTAATATATATAGAACTGACTTTTTGTATATATTCAACTTTCCTAACTCTAAAATTTTATTATTTAGTAACGTAAATTCCCCTAAATATCTAAATGTCTTTTTACACTTCATCTTGCATTACTGATAAAAATAATCCTTTTTAACTTGTTGCTTTTCAATATCTGTTAAAACTTGGTTCTTCTTTTCGCCATTTTTCATAATAACTAAATTATTTTCTGATAGAGTCACCGTGCCATCTTCGGTACATTTTGTTAATAATGCACGCTTATTAAACATAGAGTCTTCACTTTGCTCGATAATTTGCTGCGAAATCCGTAACTGATCCCAAGTGATACTTTCTCGTTTAAAACGATATGCTAACTTAAATTGTTCGTAACGATAACTGCGTTTCATATACAGTTCATCATCAATTATTTTATATTCACCATTCGTTGAAGATACGACTTGACCATCTAATGGGACAGGTATTAACGGTATATTGTTTCCAAAACCTGCATCGATTAAATAGGCATGTCCTTGCTCCTCTAATAATATGACAGTGTGTGTGTAGCCTGTTTTTGAAAATGCTTGGCGTGTTTCTTCATATATAACTGCAGAAATCAACTTCACATTTAGATGATTCTCTCGTAGTACCTCATATAATAACGTATTTATTTCATAGCAAAGTCCACCACGACGATTCGTTAAAAGTTTCTCTGCAATCGTCTCTAGTGAAAGTGGCTTCGTCGTTTGATCCATAACATCTAAATTTTCAAAAGGAATGTACTTCGCAATATGGCGTAATATTATGGGCATATGTTTCAAATCTATCGTTGTATTTTCTAAATGAATTCTCTCTAAAAAACTGTTTGTTAACATGCTTTCACCTACTCTATGTTTCTATATGTCAGGCCATCAGTCTTTTAGCTATACTGATTCCTCCATTTATTTTACACTTTTTAATACGCATTCACTAACAGGAGAATGGACATACGTTCATAAGCAAGTAATATGGTGGTGTTTAATTTTGTGGTCTTTTTGTACTTTTTTAAAACCTTGTATTTCTAAAGCCTCTGTTAGTTGTTCAAAAAGTCATTTACTCTTCGTAAATTCTATACACCATTGTAATAGATGTTCCTGATACTGCATAATCTTCAAAACCCAGTTTCTTATAAATATGAACTGCATCTCTATTTTCAGGGTCTACACTTAGGGAAATGGATTTATATCCTTCGCAGATTGCTTGATGAATTATCTTTTTCATTAACAACGTTCCTACTCCCATTCCCCTTGCTTCTTCAATAACTGCTATTCCTAATTCAGGAGTATTATTGTCTACATAACCATATCCCTTATTAGATTCGTTAAACAATCGATACCAGACAGCACCTACTGGTTGGTTATTCGTATTTATTGCTATTAATGCTTTATCCCCTTTTCTCCCCCAATTTTCATGATATTTCTTTATATGTGCTGAGTTTATCAAATCCTCTTTGTTTGGTTTATTTTGAGGAATATGAATAGATTCATAGAGCATATCCGTAAAAAAATCAAGTTCACCTTTTTCAAGATTTCTGATTAGAACCACTGTTTATCCACCCCATTGGTTAAATTAAATTTCTATTTGAGAATGCTTGCTAATAATAATATGCAAAGATGGTTACTTTAATCGTGCATGAACAACCATTGAAATTGGTCGGTGTATTCAAAAACTTGGATATCAATTCTTATTCCATTTTTCATGTCATTTGGACCAATAGCTGAGCGATTCATTCCCGAAGATATAAACAAAGATCCGTTTTATATTACGCTAACCGTTATATTTAGTGTTCTTTTTCTAATAGTGCTATTTTATGTTATGTTCAGAAATGGGAAAAAGAGTTCTGCTTCATAAGACAGTAAACATTCTCTACTAATGATGAAACCTCCATCCTTTAAATGGAGGTTTTGTATTGATTCGTAAATAATAATCCCTAGCATATGATTATCGAACTTTAATACTGTAATATCGCATTGCCTTTGTAACACCTTCTATGTCAAATATGCCATCGGCGACTAAACGTTTGATGCGATATTCTATAAATTCATCGCCAACATATTGATCTAAATGACCGATTACTTCACCGATTATTCTAGCTGATTTTATAAATTCGTTTTGTTTATTCTTCTTATGGAACTTCTTAACTGTATTGATGATATTCTCGTCGTAATAAGTTTCAGGAACGCTAATGATTTTATTATTTCCCCAGATTCTTAAAACTTCTTTATCCTGACACAGCTGTTCCCATTGCTGTTCAAATACTTTACGTTCGGTTTGCGTTAGTGCATGATCATTTTTCTCATTTTCATAAATTTGTTTTAATTGTTCAAATGAGAGTTCCCCCATATGTTGTGGCGTAAAGTCACTTTCAGTTGTATCAAAATTCTTTTTATATGCTTCGTTTGTATTAATGATCAAGATATCGTTCGTTTTTTCTTTTAATAAATATAGAACTAGTCTTAAACCTGTTTGCTCGTGTGCATTTTCTCCAGCCCAAATAATAATAGGTTGGTGACTTGAAATTTGTTCAATTTCTAAAATAGTCTGCATAAACTTAGCTAGATAGTTGGTGAGCACATCACCTTCACTATTTAAATGTGTTCGTAACCATTCATGCCTATTAACAATACCTTGTAATTCATGTACTTTCCAAACAGGACCTATTGAAAATAAATCTGAAAAAGTGATGATTTTTTCTTTTTGATTGATTCCTAACTCTTTTAAAACCAATTTCAAGCTACCAGTTGGTGCATCGCCAAATACGATATGAGTAGTATCAAACTGTGTGTGTTTTTCGCCCATTGCATGATTTTCCCGGTCTTCTAACAGGGCGTTATATGTATTTTTTATGTCTAAGAAGAATTGCTGTTCTGAATAATCTTTTCGATTTTCAACAGCTTGCATACGGAAAAAGAATTGAAATAATAAGGATTTCAATTCTTTTTCATCTAAATTATTTATCGTGTCTTTCATCTCATTAAACAATTTGCCAACCCCTTTTCAGGAAATCCTACCATGAAGTACACTAACATCTAGTGGATAAACAGTTATCTTAACTTTTTTCCTATCTTAGATTTCCCATAACCTCCACAACCCTTATATGTATTACATTTATCTTTATTCATTCGTATTAGCTGTTTTATTTTGGAAGAAAATATTCCATATAAATATCATTTTCTTTAAAGCCAATTTTCTTATATAAAGGCTTACCCATTTCCGAAGAAATTAAAAATATGTGTTGAACCTCTCTACTTTGAGCTTCTTTTAATGTTTCATTTACTAATTGCTTAGCGATTCCTTTACCTCTATAATCCGGATGTGTATACATATTCAAAATATAGCCTCTAATACCTGTTGGGTTAAAATAGCTTGGTGGAAATGAAATAAATTGAATAGCTCCTGTTGCAATAACTTTATTATCCTCTTCTACTAGCCATTGTACATATTGATGTGATGTAAGCTGGTTTTCAAAAAAGGTATTTAATTCTTCATCAATGTTAGAAGAAACTATTTGTCCTTCCTCAATCAATAATTGCTTACGTAAATCGATGATCCATTCTAAATCATCTAATGTCGCCAATCGAAAATTCATCTTATTCACCTTCCCTGGTATACGATAGATTCTTTTATTATATAACAATATTTACTTTAATTGTAAGTAAAATAAAGCTAAACAGTTGAAAAGGTTCCCAAACCATGGTTTAGAAACCTTTAACTTAGACTGTTTAATCTATAAACCTACCCATTCTCTTTGAACTAATTACACTTCTTCGCTATACTCCGTTTTCTCATCATATTCAAGTATGTCACCAGGTTGGCAATGTAATGTCCGACAGATTTTTTCTAATGTGTCAAAGCGTATACCACGTGCTTTACCTGTTTTGAGTATCGATAAATTTGCTTGGGTAATTCCGATTTTTTCTGCTAATACTTTTGAGGAAACTTTTCTTTCTAACATGACTCGATCTAGATTAACTTTTATCATAGCAACTCCCACTTATATCACGTTGTTCGAATCGTCTTGCAAAGATATGCCGTGTTTAAATACGACATAAAGCGTATACACAATGGCTAATAAGAGAATGTTCCCAACTAGGTCTGAAGCAGAATTAGAAAAAACATTACTGACATTGTACGCATGTAGTTTCGCAAAGAACACCTGGCTTATAAACTGTAAAATGGTAATGCTAGTAATTGAGATTAGAATTAGTTTGAGGTACGTAAGGTTTTGGGGTACAAAGAAGTTTTGTTTATAAATATTACCAATCATTTTGCGTAGCGCGTGCATAATGATAAACAAACAAGCAATGATTAAAAATGCAACTAAGCTAGAAAGTACTAAAACCATTGTTATGTTTACATTTGTGTTTAAATCTAGATACTGTAATAATTGATTTTTGACGTCGTTCGGTACAAACAACAAAGCTACAGTTGCAAATAGCAGCACTAATCCAGCAAACGCAAAGACAACTTGAAGAAACACAGTTACAATTGACAAACATTTTAAAACAATCTTAGTAAAAAGATTCACCAGTTATCGCCTCCTTCACTTAATTAAAATAATTTACTTTATTATTATAAAACAACAGGGCGTTATTGTAAAACAATAATTGATTATTGTGAAACAATAAGAACGCGTAAATATGGTTAAGATCACGCATAGTATTCATTTGAATAAAAAATTTTCAAAGGCTAAAGAAACTTTGAGCCATTTCTTATCACAAAAATCTTTTTAGCGCATTAAAATGGTTACCTCTTTCATATTCAATTTAAAAATTAAGTAAAACATAGTAATTTGCAAATATATAAGCAATATTTAACCCTATGGCAGTGATTGATTTGATGAAAGATTCTTTTAACACAATTGCGCCTATTCCTAAAAGAGCTCCACAAAATGTAACCATTGGCGGTAAAAAGAAGATACCAATACTTAAAGTTTGAAAAATAATACCATCAAAATAGGCAGCTAAAAAGCTAATTATACTAAATGTTACATTGAAGACTACACATAAAAATGACAATTTATATACTGGCAATGGAGTTCCCCCTTGTAACTAAAATGTTATAAGAAGCACTTTCAAAAGTTACAAGCCTATTAAATAGTTGAACAGCTATAGAAAGCACTACTTTTTCCATCCTTTTATTTGAGATTTCAATAATTCTCAGAGCATAATTGTATATACTCAACTATCGTTTATTGGCGTAAAAAATCTGGAACCGTCTACTTGGAGAAATAAGAACATAAGCGTAACATAACACCCATTTCCAAACTTTCCCTTGGAGACCTCTTATATACTATGCGTTCTAATAGTCCCTTTTACAAAATCATTGAATTTTTCTTCTTCTTCAACAAATGGATGGTGATTGGATTGTTCAAAGACCGTTAACTTAGATGTGGGAATTAGATTTGCAATTTCGTAACTAAATTCAATCGGACATTGCGCGTCATATTTTCCGCCAAATACATATGTATCAATATTTATAGATGGGAGCAGATTTCGAATATCAAATGATTTTACTGCGACTTTTCTAAAATAGTCTAAAGCGCGACCTATTGTACGACCGCTATTTGGAAGTGTTTGGGCATATTTTAATTTTTCTTCATTTTTAAACGACATCATCCCCCACTCAAATGACAATTCCCTTCGTTCCTCTTGTACTGTATTTGAATTATTTAACGCTTCCATAATTTCAATTATTCGATTAAAGTTTTTGTTTTCCGGACAGTAAATACTCTTAGCATGACTCGCGTATGCTTTACTTGCTGCACTACAACCACATATCAATTTTGTTAAAGACTGTTTTTTTGAAGCAGCATATTGTAATGCAAGCATGCCACCTGTTGAATGTCCAGCAAAAGCCCATTTTGGTATATGTAACGCTTCACGAATTGCTTCCAAATCCAATATAATTTCTTCTAATTTCATTTGATCATCTACTTCAATAGTCGGTGAATTGCCTGCTCCTCTGACATTGATTAAAAATACTTGATAATGCTCTGTAAATGGATTAGCAAACCAATTGCCATTCTCATTAAAGGCCATGTAAAAGTGTGTAATAGCAAGAGGCTCTCCTTTTCCCTTCACAAAGTATTCGAAAGCCCCTCTTGATGTTTCTATTATCTTTTGTTTCCACATAGAAGACACATCCTTTTTATTGTCATATTCAAATAAATATAGTGTTGCTATATCCGCATTCTTATTTAAAAATTCGACAATCGTATATGAATACCTTTAAATAATGCGATTAAGGCTAAATGGTTAGATGCTACCCAAAAAAGGCTCGCCAATCACTTAATCGGTCAAGCCTTTTCTGATTAACTGTTTAAAGAAGAAGCAGCTTTTTTAAAGAATTCCCTCCGTTTTACACCGGATACAACTTTCAATGCCAATAACCCTAATAAAAAGAAAGCAAATGATCCGACTAACCCCACTGGACGGATTGAAGTTAGTTCAGCTGCTAAACCGATTAAAACTGTTACAGCCACGATAAAACCTGCTTCCATGACACTAAAGAGACTTTCGAATCTTCCCATCATCCTTACAGGAACATGATTTTGGTAGAAAGTCAAATACCCTGTATTCGCAAACGTTACAGCAAATCCTATTAAAAATACGCCAGCCGCTGCACTATAAAAGCCGCTCGAACTATAAAATACTAGATAACCGATTGAGGTGAAAATGGTACCAGCACCTATTAAAAGATGAACCTCAAGTTGCTTTGAAAATATGGAATTAATCATTGATCCGATAATTATGCCAGCTCCAAAAACGCTTAGTAAAAACCCATAATTAGTATCTGATATTGATAGAACACCTTTCGCAAATGCTGCCTCGACAGAATCGATTGCAGTCATGAATATCGTAATTCCACTAAACAATAAATAGATCTTTGTCACAAAGGCATTGCCCTTACTAAAATTAACAACAACCCGAAAATCATTTTTTATCAAATCCCATGTAACTCTATCCCCTTCTTTCTCTTTAACACTCTCATCAACATTTGGCAGCAACCTTATAATCAGTGCCGAAATAAACAAAGCCACTGCATTCACATAGATAGCTGTATAAGGTGTCCCCATCCAAAATAACATCCCAGCAATAGCCGGACCTAGTAGTGAACCACAAGAATTGATAAAACTACGGAGTGCATTAAAACGTTGCCGATCTTCTTCAGGTATTAGTTTCGTCATATACACCATAGATGTAGGTTGAAAAATCGCACTTGCTATATTAATGACAAACGCTAGTATATAAACATAAATAAGCGAAGGCAAAAATGGAATAATCGCAATACATATTGCTCGAAATACGTCTATTCCCATCATCAGTCGCCGTGTATTTAGCCGATCGATGAAACTACCTGCCCAGGTATTCGTACATACAGTTGCAATTGGACCTAGAATATATAACAAAGCAATTGCAAGTGGAGAAGCTGTTTCATTTAATATGATTAAATTGAGTGCGATATGGTAAACCCATGCACCCACATTTGAAATGCCTATTCCCCCTAATAAGATTAAAGGATACTTCCATCTGAACATAACACCACTCCCATTTTATTTTTTAAAACAAAATAAAAAACTCACCCCCAAGATCGTAATCTTGAGGACGAGTCATATCGCGGTGCCACCCCAGTTCGTTTCTACATTGCTGCAGAAACCTTATCGAGTACGGCTATGCATTTAAATTGCATGCGATACTCGATCTCTTTAACGTGAGAACACGTTGCATCATCATTGTTCCAACAAACAAATCCTATGCACAGCTCCAAGACTTGTTTCAACACACTTCCTATCCCTCTTTTTCACCATCCAGAGGTCTCTGTAGATCATCCGTATGTTTACTCTTCTTTTCATCGCGTTTTTATAGATTTTTGTAATTTTATCCTATTTCGAATTTAAATTCAATCATTACTTTCAAACATAGTATGTATCAACATTTTATTTATCATTTGATTTCCGTTCAAATAAATACGCACCAACAGCAAAAAATACCACAATTAGCATGATAAAGAAAACCATTAAATAATCATTTGACACCAGGTTTATTAACACTGAGCCACCAGCCGAAAGTAAAAAACAACCTGTAAAAAAATACTTAAACAATTTGGATTGCTGGCGAAACCCGATTAAGGCCCCTACGCCTGTTGTTATTATCGTGAACCAAAAAAGGACAGTATCATTCGATATTTCTAAATACATCAGTATATTAAATAGTACGATCCACCATGAAGCTAATACCGGATATCGATATTTCATATACAATGGCATCAAAACCAATCCAAACAGCAAACTAAACAAAATGATAAAGATGGTTGGCATTAGCAAATATAATATAGAGTTAATCGTAAATAAACCGGCAGTTGTTAAGAAAAAAAGTCCGAATCCTCTTGAACTATACCGCTTCCATCCTTGAATAGCCAAAGCAAATAAACCTAGGATCAATAAGGCAAATAACCATTCGATTCCCTCCCATTGCCCTGACAATTGATACAATAGGATATTACCCAAAACAGCCACAACATATATCAAGAATTCCTTCATTCCGGTCCCCCTATTTTAAGCTATAATTCTATTTCAGTTTATTTTTTAAATATGATATTCTCCTCTAATAAGTAAGTTCTAAATCCCTTGATTATTACGAAGTTCAATAATGGTTCCTTCTGGTGCTATTAATTTACATAGGTCGCCATTTTCGACATGGTAAATAATTTCTTCATTTTTTCTTATAAAATTACATTTCATTCTTTGCAAACGTTCGACTTCGAATTCTAGATCTTCTACCCAAATACAAAAATGAACAAGACCTTCACTGTTTGAATTGACCGGTGTTAATATTTCATGTTGTTTGCCTGTCTGAAGTTCAATATAAAAAGCACCTAGCTTTAACCAAGTATTAAATTCACGCCCATGAAAATTAGGAGATTCTTGAACAACTTCAAACCCCAAACCTTTCGTATAAAATTCAATTGTTTCTACATATGAATTTGTCTGTATACATAGATAATGTACGTAACTATTTTTCTTTACTATCCCCCCATAAATGCGTCATTTTGAGAAGTCACTATTGCATTTTGAATTTATCAAATTATCAGATTTATGAATATGTATTATTACTATATCTATGTCATTATTACTAAAAAAACATGTAAATTTCCTTTCAAAATATTATATTGAGTCAAAAGAAGAAACATCTTCATATAGTCTAGAACCAAAAGATTTGATGCAATTACTTAGCTAACATTCAAATAGGTCTTACTGTTGTTTTAATACAAAATCCCCCAGTAGCTTCATTCTACTGAGGGATTCTTTTAATAGTATCATTCTAATTTATGGTAATAAAGTTATGAATTAAAGAAATCCAAAATATCCTTATCCGTTTTAAGAATTTCATCTTCATTTACATTTAAAGCAGCTGCTAACTTTTGTGAATTTTTAAAACGATTATTTGAATCTAAGTTCAAATCGTATGCCTTGTTGGTTAATATATGCAATTCTTCGTACTCATTATAAATTTTTTGAAGAACGTCTTTATAGGCATCGTCAATCTCTGAAATAGCTTCGGTATATTTTTCTTTTAAGACTTCAACAGGTACAACGGTATAATATGCTGTTTCTTTCATCTTTAGTTTGACCTTTTGGATAATTGACCTAAAATTATCCATTGCATAAATAACTGTTACAGAAACAATTCCAGTTAAACCCCCACCTAATATCCCACCGATTAATGATGCGAATGGAGCAAGTGGAATTACCGTCATCAAATAGTTTATAAATGCTTCGGTAATTATTACACCAACTGATGTAATAACAGCTGCTACAATAACTTTTGAGCCCTCGTAAATAGCTTGTTTACGTGTCATATTATTAGGAGGAGCTATAATCATTCTTATTGCTTGAATTAAACTATTAGTCCCTTCAGTTAAAATCTTTACAATATTTTTTGATGTTGTGAAGAATGTATTAATGATTACAGTCATTAAATTACTGACAAATCCACTTATAAATCCTTCTGTATATCCTACAAAGACTTTTTTTAACGATTGAATAGATAATGCTCTTTTTTTAACATTTTGACATGCTTTTTTAAAAGCATTCATTCTTTCTGTATTTGACTCAAATGTATTGAATTGTTTAAAGTATGTGCTCATCTCTGAGAAAAATGCATTTTGAAATTCATAAAGAAAAATACCGATTGCTTGACGCATTGCCATTTGCTTTCCTTGTCGAATACCTGTTTCTTTAATATTTTTCTTGTAATATGCTTTCTTAGCATCCTTTATACTTTTCTCCACGTGTTGTTTTGCAGTATTATATTTATCTTTAGCCATTTGTTCGTCAATATTAAAGCGATCTTTGTTCTTTACATCGCTATGTTTAGAACTAGTAGACTCCATCCATTCCATTAAATCATGTTCGCCTTTAGATTGGTTCATACTTCCTTCTGCCCAAGTAAGATTCTTTTGATCAACCGCCATAGATCCTCTTTGCTCATCTGACATATAAAGTCTAGCTTCGTCATTTTTATGGATTGTTGCTGCGGAGATAATATGATCTTTATGAGCACGACCATCTTTTTTTAGTTCTTTACCAGTATATCCGTCGTAGATGTGCTTATTTTCTTGAAACTCTTTCTTTCTATTTTTACTAAAATCTTTTTCATATATATTTTTTCGAGTTTCTTTATTATAAGGATTCTTAAAACGTCTTTCATCTTCCTGATTGGCAAATACATTATTCCTCGCATTATGTAAAGTAGTGACATTACCTCCATCTTTTAAATCTACAAGATTGCGTAATCCAAATTGTTGTAACATTGTTGTTATTACAATTTCCTTATATTGTTCTAATAATTCCGCAGTCATCTTAGGAGACTCTTCTGGTAATGCGTTTAACGCCTCCATATATTGCGATTCTAGATAGTCCGTAAACGTTACCAAATCATCCAGCTCCTAACCTTCTGCACCAATTGAACGATTTAATAATCGTGAAGCAGATTTCATATTGTTAACTAATGTACCTAAATTAGTGATTATTTGTGAATTAGTTTGAGCTATAACTTTAAAATCATAATCATATTGTTTTACACTTTCGCTTATTACTTCCAATAAGATACCTAATCTTTCTCGTGTATACACAGTTTCCTCTTTAGTTTTAACTATTTCCGCTTTTGTACCTTCTAAAACTTTAATAGCTTTTCGAATTTCTTTTGCTTTTTCTAGTGCTTCATTACCAGCTTTTTTATTTTTACTATTTGCAAGTATACCAGCTGTTGCAATAGCACCACCTCCTATTGCCCAACCAAGTGGACCAGCAAGTGCTAAAAATGATGATCCTGCTGCAATTCCACCACCTCCAGCAGTAAGTGCTCCTCCTCCTAACCAAGCTAAAGCTGCGTTAGTTGCCGCGGCACCTGACAATGCAGAAATTGCAGTTCCTGTAGAAGCAGTCCCAAATGTTGTTGCAATTGCCAACGCAGCTGACGGACCTAAAGCCGCAACTCCTGCTCCTACAGCTACACCAGCCCCTGCACCTAATGCATTTTTCTTTAATGCTAGATCTACCTCTTTCTCAATTTCTAACACTGTATTTTCGAATTTTTTATATTGGATTTGAATTTCTTTAACGTCCGTTTCCATATCAAATGGTTTGTTTTTAATCTTATTTACGAAATCCAAAGTTTCCTCAATTGTCTTTTTTAAAGAAAGACGTTGATTTAATAAATTCTCAGAAGTAGTTACTATTTGTTTTTGTGTTTCTTCATAATTTTGATAAGCAGCTTTGTACTCTGCGATAGATTCTTTTTTAAATTGTTTTTTAAACATTTAAAACACCTCGTCGTCATTTTTTATCTTCATTCAATTAACTGTATTGGTTTAACATTCTCTTCACAACATGTTTCATTTCTTCTCTTAAATCCTTGGGTTCTAAAACTTCTACATATTCGCCTTGACTTAATAACCACATCTTAATCCCATTTCCATATACTTCTGCTTCAAAAGTGATGCCTCGCTCATTTTCAGATAAAACATGAGCTGTGGGAAGTCTATCGAGAACAGCTTGAGGAGATGGGCCATTAAATCTAAATTTTATCTTTGTTAATGCACCAGTTTGCATAAATTGAATACGTTTCCGAAATTCCCCTTCTTGAAAACGCTCATTATATGGTAATTGAAAATGTTCATCCATTGTCTGATAAGAGAGAATACGATCTATTCGATATACTGTTGGATAATCCAGCTCAAAATCTACTTGAAATGCAATCAAGTAAAAATAATACTCTGAAAAAATTAGACCAACAGGTTTTAGTTTTCTAACTCTTTCACTTTTTCCCAATTCTTTTTTGTAATGAATTTTAATCGTTCGTTTTGTATGTATTGCAAACGCGATTTCCCAAAGTGTTGCAAACAAGGATTTCTTATGTTGTAAATCAACATATAAGTATTTTTCATTAAGGATTAATTTTTTAATCAGATCTCGATCAGTAGGTAAAGCTAAATTAGTGATTTTGTCTAGTAACCTCTCCATCTCTTCTTTTGGAAATGCTCTAGATTCAATTAAAATTTTTGTAATCGCTAATATTTCCTCTTTAAGTAAGAATGCTTCAGATTCAGAATCTATTTTGTAAATTTTTCTCTTATGATCATATTCTAAATACTGATTAGTTTTAGATAATTCAAGAAAAGACCTTATACTTTCTAGATCCCGTTGAATCGTTTTTTCTCCCACACCAAAATTATCCGCTTCTGATTTTTTCGAAAGAGTATGTCCGTTGCATAAGCGGTCATACATTGATAGAATCCTACTAACTTGCGTTTCTCTAGATTGTTTGCTGCAGTTCATTATTGCCCCCCTTTCTTATCATTTATTTGTTAGCTTTACAAATTTAATATACAAAAATAATTGGACATATTATGTACATCGAAGAAGGTTTCTAAAAGTTTTCCTCTATTTTTTCGTAAGAACCCATATTTCATAAGTTTTTTGGACTTATAATCAATTTCAACGAATCCAATATGCATGAATTATTTCAATGATAAATAATACCCAATAACATTATATTACAATTTATCTATCGTTGTTTATTTTTAAGCTAAATTTTCTTTTTATATCCTTTTTTATAGTTATTTATAATCAATAAAAATCCCCTTTTATACCTCTAAAAATTAGATAAAAGATGTAGATTAGTTAAAATAATTTGTAAAGTACGGAGGGAATTCAAATTCAATTAATAGTGATAGGGGACTATAACGATGTAAAACTACAGTGACGAAGTTGATAAAAATATTGAAGATCAAAAGTATCCAAAAACAACTGAAGTAAGTACTAAAAGAAGTAAAGAGTTATATGATTCATTACAAGCATTATCAGGGCCAATGGAATTTAAAAAAGCTGCCGCCTGCAAAATACAGACAGCAGCTACACTTTATTATCAGTAAATTGATCTTTACTTGCACCTATAAGAATCCAGCCTAATAATTTATCATTCTCTGTTGCAATTAAATAGTAGCTTTCTTTTTCTAATAATGGTTGGATAAGATTTTTGGCCTTTTCAATTGTAGGTGTTATTTCTCCCAATGTCCCATCAAATATAGCTTGCGGAGAAAGTGAAATAATCTCTTGTAATTCAGCGTTATTTGGTTTTCGAATATCCATAACTAAAATCACTCCTTCCTAAACGTCTTTGGCATTAAAACAGCTACGACCTCCCCAGTCACAACAAGGTCGTCTCCTGCAAATACTTCTGTGTAGACTTTATATTTTTTTTGATGGATTTCTTCTACTGTTCCAATCGCTTTTAGTGGTTCTCCAATAGGTGTTGGATGTTTGAAATCAACTTTTAGAGATTTTGTCACAAATCTTGGCGGATTTACACCATCTCCGACTTTATGTCCATTCTTTCGGTGTAGATACAAAGAGGCTGATCCAGCTCCATGACAGTCAATAAAGGACGCTAATAAGCCCACGTATACAAAGCCAGGTATTCCACCTGTATGCTCGGGGCGTGGTGTATAAATGGTTATCGTTTTTTCACCAAACCAACCTGTTCGAAGATGGTATCCATCCTCATTTAACCTACCGCATCCATAACACCAAGCAAACTCATCAGGGTAATCATCTTGAATCGCTCTCAGCACTTTTTCCTCCATCTAAAAACCCCCTAATTGAATAGTTATAGCGTATTTCTTACTACTAGTTGAGAAGAATAATTTAAACAATATATTCTTTATACTCTTTATCTAGTATATGATTTACATTTATATATATTTTGAATATAGCAAATAATTAGATTAATATATATTTTTTCCACCACTATATCTCATCATAATATTCCTATCAAAAATAAGTTTTAATATATTTCTGTGTGAAATTAATAAAACCTTTTTGGGGAATAATATCACTGGATTTTTAAAAAGAATTAGGAGGTGTTATTTGTGAAAAAAGTGGGGTTATTATTTCTCTTTGTTTTTTGTTTTGGGGTACCACATATGAATGCAAATGGTGAAGATTTAGAAAAGATTTATCTTGATGGTGGTTATAAAGAGACGAATCGAGCTCTTAACGAGGCAAATACTTTTTTTAGGGAAAGTATTTTATTGCCGACTCGATTACCAGAGGTTGTGTTTACTCATACTTTTGCTAGATTTACTACTATAGCATCTCCGAAATTGGAAATTAGTTTTTTAAATGAAAATTCAGGAGAAACACATTACAAAATATTTGTTACTTCCCTAAAATATAAACAAGAATTTCAAAATGAGAAAAGTGCTAGTAGAATGAAATTAAAAGACGGAAGTGAAGCAATTTATATAATTAAAGAAAACTTTAGCTTACTGATATTTGAAAAGAATAAATTTCAATATACTTTAATGATGGATAAGATACATCCTGAAAAAGTTACAAAAAAGGATTTAATACAAATAGCAAATTCATTTAAAGAGTAGCACTCGCTGCTCTTTTTTATTTTGACCGACTTTTTGTGATAGTTCCTCAAAAAGAAGGGAGAAATGGTATTAGAAGAAACCCACTTGGAGTTTATCTGAAAAATTAATATACGTATTGCTAATTGAAACCAGCCTTTGTAATAGTTGCAATAAAATAAGAGTCCACATAAATGCAGACTCTTAAGTAGAATGGAAATTATTGAATAATGCAGTTAATTTCGCAAATTCAGTTGGTTCTAATATACCTATTTTAACATATGTATTAGTCACAGGAATTATATTATAAAAATCATATTGTGCATACGAATTAGAATCTAATCCTGAACCATTAATATCGATAATCTTTTCTCTATAAGGAAAATCCTCAGTTGGCCCTGAATGAGTCACCTTAATCGCTATTGCGTTTTCTTGATAAACTTGCATTATAATAACAGGACGGTAAGAACTTCCCCGCCCTGGAGGTTCAAAATCAAAATTTAATTTGAAAACATCCCCTGGTTGCATCAGTCATTAATCCACCTATCATAATTAGGATCACCCTTACTAACATGGAATTTTCCATTCTTATCTGGCTTCATTTTTAATTCATTTTTAGAAAATAAACTTAAATCAATTGAAGAAGCAATTTCTTTATTTTTTTCTTGTTTAGTTAATGTAGACTGCACCTTTTTCCTCCTCCTTTTCATTTGCATATACCACCTTTTTTGATTAATATACCATTAGTATATGCAAAACATTTACTTTCTATCATTATTTTCCACCATTTTACATTGATTATATAATTATGTCAATTTAAAAATATATTAGACAACCATTCTAGATATTAAATTACTAATTAGAAGCATCGATTTCATGTATGTTTTCCTATACTTAATACCCGGATGTCGAATATTTAAACGAAGAAAATAACATACATTTAAACTTAAATTCAAAAACCCAAAGTAGCATCATTCTACTGAGGGTTTGTTCTAATACCCCACACTTCTTCACTTGTAGAGTGCATCTCGCAATCGAAATGCTGGTGTGGTTTAGCTAATCGCTAGGTCCCTGTATAAAAGGAACCTAACCAACTACTCTTTATTTACCTTCGCATACTATCTTTCTCGACTAACACGATTATTGATGTCTATTTTTTATTAAAGAACCCGTTAGTAAAACCAACAAATTCATTGATTCACTGCTTCTTCATTGTTAGCAATAAACCGTCTTCATCTCCATATTGGAATCGACCAATTTTCCCTTCTTCTTTTGTAGAGAAAATTACTTCACCTGATACATTTGCCGTCTTTTCTTCCTCATCATTTTTCTGATAACCTACCGTTGCTACAAAGGTATAGAGATTGGACATTTTTTCGCCTTGCTTAATTGCGATGTCCTTAACCCTTAACTTGTATCCCGAGTGGTATGCAGTACTTTGATATGTCGTCCCAAATGCATTTAGAAAGGTGTCGAGGTAAGAATCTACAAAGTAAGGTCCGTATACCTCCATAACATACTTATCTAACTCTTTGTTCTCTTCTTTACCATTCACAACAGTCTTATATTTAGGGTTCCATAATAGATCCATAAATGCCTCATCTGGACCAGTAAACTGAAGCTCAAGAACTTTTTTAATTACCCCTAAGTTTGCGTCTTCTGCATCAGACTTGGAACAAGCAGATATTAAAAACAATGACATCATCAACACCAAACTTAAAAACATAATCCGTTTTGTTTTGTTAAATTTTTTGAACATCACAGCACCCCTTTCTAATGGTAGTACGCTTGTAATCAATCTATTAAAGAGTCAGATTAATAGATTTTATTATTGAAATAACCTGTTGTATTAGTTTAAGTGTACTTCACAACCTTATTTTAATTTTAACATATATATCCATATTAGTGTAATTTAGTTTGATAAGATGCAAAAGGTATGTGCCCAAAACTAAGTTCGTGGTTAAACAAATAAAAAAGATGTTTGGTTAAGAAAAAATGAATCCGTAAACAAAGTGAAATGGCACTTTTTTAAAAGCGCAAATATAGGTAAAATTGGTGCTAGTAAACCATTATTAAAGTATTTAAAAGACAATAAAATCCCATACGAAATACATAATAAATAAAGGAGAGATAATTATGACATACCCTTGGATGGCACCTCCATTTGAAATGAAACCTTTTGAAGAGATGAATAAAAAGGAAGCTAAACAACATTTTGAATGGTATATCTCACAAATACCAGAGCGTATAGAAGTATTAAAGGAATTAACTGAACATAAAATATCCCTTGATTATTCAAAAGAATCACTAATTCCTTTATTTGCTTGGTATTTATCACAGATAACAATTTATAAACTATCTGATAAAGAAATAGATGCTGAATTGGAAGATTTGCGTCAATATCCAGACTTTGTTTATGAAGATGAAAAAGAAAGTTTATTAGCAAATCCAGTAGAATTAAAAAAAGAAGATTATGCTTTAGCAATGGATATTGCCATTTATTATGCAGAAACTATTATTAAAAATTATCCTCAAGTAAAATGGACATTTTTCACTAAACCAAAATCTCATCCCCATTTAAATAAGCCTATTCTTTCTTGTGAGGATGATAAAATATTTTATGAAAGAAATCCAAGAAGATTATTAAAAATCAACATTGAATATATAAAAGAGAATGATATTGAAAATACAGCTTTATATGATGATTTTTTAAGGGATTCTTCTAGAATTCTTGGTGAAGACGATGATAAAGATGAAGACTAATAAAATATCTAATCCACTTTTTCCCCAAAAAAATTATTCTAAAAAACAAACCCCCAAGTAGCTTATACTACTGAGGGTTTGTTCTAATACTCGCACTCTACTTGTAAGATCTCGCAATCGAGATGCTGGTGTGGTTTAACTAATAGCTAGGTCCTTGTAAAAGGTGGAACATTACTTATATATATCCACATCAGTATAATTTATTTTAAGCATCTCTTTTCACTATAAATCAACCTTTCACTTTAAAACAGCCACTTTTTTAACAAACTAGAATTATAATGATTCCTAAAACAGGGATAAATACTTGCTTAAACATAACCCACTAATTGTTTTGGCATCTGGCACCTGGTATTTCATAGTTATTTCCATGACTAGCACCATCACAATATCCACAAATATGTTTAACTTGAAAATATATCATCCCCCACGTATACTGAAGTTATTAAAAGCATAAATTAAAAAGACCGCCGATGTTATCCCATCGAACGGTCAAAATGATAGTTGATTCCTTTAAGGGGATTGGCTCTAAAATGGTAAAAATAACCCATCTGAGGTCCTAACTCAAGGATGGGTTATTTTTTATGATTAAATGACAGAATTGCAATGACTAACGTTGCAAACGAGATTGCAAACATTAATGCTTCAAATACTGTCATGGCATCACCCCCTTTCTTAGCGGGAGTGAGCCAACCACCCTTGAGTATCAGCTATCTAATATATCATACCAAACATTTGTTCTTATCGAAAGTTTAATAATACTATATTTAAATTACCTTGCTCCATAGAAAAAGCTGTTTAAACGATCCACTATTGATGAATAGAAACTTGCACATATATTTCTACCATACTTCCTGCACTTTTACATACTCTTTATGCATTTGATCGTCCTCGCTTATACAGATACTCATATGAAGCTCAACCCTCTCATGATTTTCTCTCTGCAAATATGAAGTTCCCTTAGTTTTTACCTTCTGTAGGAATGACATCATGGATATAATATTTCTTTTACATACAAAACCCCCAGTAGCTTCAACCTACTGAGGGTTTCTTCTAATAGCCGCATTGGACACTTTCCGAATGCAGATATAAGTCGTTTTCTGTACTTCCTGACCAGCCTGTTTGGAATACTTTTCCTTTTCTTACGTTGTAAAAGTATCTTGCTTTTGGTTCGTCGTTGAAAACCACTTTTACCGTCCACTCGTTTTTGTGTGATAAGAAAATGCCAGGGATAGAATGTTCGACCGTGATACTTTTCATATCACTTTTATAATATTCTTGGTTTACCATTAAATAATCTAATGCTTCGTCATATATCTGTTGTTTACCAAAATGAACATAGATTGTGAATGCTAATATGATAATTAGGACAATAGCTGCTGTTATGAACAACATCAAGCCTTTTTTTAACGCCATATGTCCACCTTCCGATTTTCATTATAAAGATTTATATGATGAGAGATCTTCATCATTTTTCACTTTATTTTATCAAAAGATTGGGTGTTTGTCATATTTGTGATGATGAAATTCTACAACTCTTTCAAAAGAAAAAACTTTCTTCCCTGGTGCTTTGAAACAACTGGATAATCTTAAATAATTGGTCCTACCCCGCTTTTAAAACAATTCCAAAAGGTCGTCAAATTTCTCTATCACGTAATCATAGTCAGTGACATTTCCAAAGCCGTACTTGGCGAAAACAAATGGTATACCTGCATACCTAGACGCCTTTAAATCGCCTTCTGTGTCTCCTATATAGACAGGACTTAAAAGGTTGTTTCTTTCCATGATCAATTTCCGTCCAGATCAAAAATGATGCTATCCATATGTATGTCCCTCTTTCACTAGCTGCTTCTTTAAATAAACTTTGAGCTTTTCCTTACTGTATTGTTTCACAATCGCGCTCGATTGTTGAATAACAAAAAATGACCCCAAATGGGAATATGCTCTAAATTATCATACTATCTCCAACCACGTGACTACTTTTCAATGTGGTATAACCCTTAATTTGAAAGTGTAATATTACTTTTGCAAAATTCAAAAGAAAACCCAAGATATGTTGTTTTCATAGCATTTCTTGGATTATTGTGTCATCTCAAACTTTTATCTGAGAACGGTTTATGTATAAAACTTTTTACTTTATTATTAAATATTTAAATACTGTTTTATTAAGTATAAATGATGTTCATGAAAGAGATGCTTTTCTAAATAATTTAAATCGACCCAGCGCATTGTTTCTTTCTCAACTGGCTCTGTTATCTTTTCTAGTAGCTCACAAACATATAAAGATCCAATATTATGTTGAGAATCAAAAGGATATTTTTCAGAAACCCAGTGTCTTTCAGCTTTACCTATAAGCTCAACGATTTGGATTTCATGACCTGTTTCCTCAATGCTCTCTCTCAATAATGCACGTTCAGGAGATTCCTCTCCTTCAACCCCTCCACCAACTAAAAATAAATTCCCATCCGAATCTTCTACACATAAAAATTGTTGGTGGTCATTTCGAATGAGAGCATATGCTCCAGTTCTTTTCCAATAATTTAAAGCATAATTACTTTTACCAAAAGTTTTCATTATTATCCTCCCAATTGGAATCTAAGGAAAATATTATAGCATAAAATTTGCCTCCTAAATATCGTTTGGTAAACTTTTAACCCTTTAAAAAGCTTTCGTTCGTTTTTATCCCTTAGCAATTTCTAGAGATACATTTTATTGATTATCGCTAATTCTTTCATACCATAGTCTTTGAACGTTCAGTAATTCCTGTTCATTAAATTCCATTCTATATATATCGGGTTTTAATGTGCCATGTAGAAAATTCAAGTCATAGGAGCTATTGAAATATCCCATCATTAATGTCATGACAGCCCCGTGGGTTGCTATCACTACTTTTTTATTTTTAAAAGTATCTAATAGTTCTTTTAAAACTTTTATAGCCCTTTTTTGACAGTCAGCATTTGATTCTCCTCCCTCTAATGAAAAATTCGGATCTAAAAACGACTTTTCCAAAATCTTATTCAATTCCTTATCAGCTAATCTATTATTTCCAGTAGAAAATATTCTCTCTTTTAAATCTTCAAAGACTAAAACTTTTTGCCCTATTTGTTGAGCTATCTTTTCAACAGTTAATATTGAACGTATGTATGGACTTGAAATAACTGCATCGATTTTTTCATCTTTCAATATGTCAGTTACTCGCCCGGCATCTAAATAACCTTTTTCAGTTAATCCTCTGGTTCTATCATTTCCTTCTTTTGGCGACTCACCGTGTCTCACCATATAAACTAAAGTACTTAATATATTTTCCTCCAATATGTTTCTCTTATTTTTCCCTCTTCAACTCTACTGCCTCATTTAAAAGCTATGAAAATTGGGTATATAGTTACCTACTTTTTTAGGAACGTTTTTTTAATGTTTATTCATTTGCTTTTCTGAAATCATAAATTCTATTAATCGGCAATTGTTTATCTTGGAAAAATATCGTTGAGTTATTTAACCAGCCAACATTTCCTAAGGCAGCACTAACTAGAAAAATATTTTTCTTTTTTTTAGTTCCTAAATTCTCTAAAACACCTATATAAGAAACGTCTGTTCTAAAAAATATTCCTCCATTAAAATATATCTTGAGTATATAATCTCTCTCTGGTGAGATATAAGAGCCAACTAAATTTTCACTTTTCACATCCATATTTTCTAACTTGTTAATATTAAAATTAAAGTAAAGTATTATTATGATAAACAACGAAAGAATACCTAAGATATATTTTTTCATTTGTACCCTCCTATGATTTTCTTTAAATTATAACGATAATAACTAACAAAAGTTTCCAAATTATTATTTGGTGACATTTCGTAAAAAAAGATTACAATATGGCCCTTTTTACCAAAATGAGCGCAATCCTTATTTCAGAATCGCGCCCTATTATTGAACTCCTAAGGCTGTTAAAAATGACAGACTTCTAAAACTCATGCTTCTGTTAGTTGAACTTACTAATCATTAGAGAATTTGGTAATAAACTGTTTCATTAGTACATTACCAAAAAGGGATTTATCCTATTTAGAGCATTGCCCCAATTATTTGAATAAAAATGACTTCATATTTTTCTAGAATATCTTAATTTAATATACGTTGAATTTTCCTCTGGAATTCTTTCATTATTGAAATTTAAAACCTTTGGCTACATAAAATGGAATTCCCTTCATATTTCCTTTTTGAACAGACACCCATTCATTACAGATAGCTTATTACTTTTCTAATTTAATCCAACCCTCGAAATAAGAATCGTTATTTAAGTTTAGATAATTTTTCAAAAATCTAATAAATTCATTCGTATCGATTTCCTTAAACTTATAATTTTCATAGTATTCTCCTAGAAAATTTTCAGCTTGTTGTTCTGCTTTATTTTCTTGAAAAACCTTCCATAACATCTCTTGAGATTTCCCATAAATATAAGTACTTTGTTCTTTAAGTGAGTACTCATCTAATGAGAGGTTGACAGGCAGTGGAAAGTCTTTATACATCTCCTCATTCACAGTAATTTCTTCTCCCTGGTACTGTGCATAAAACAACCTCGATGCAAAGTTCGCTAGCCCTTCATCTAACCAAGCATCATGATATGGATCATTACTAATTACACCATAAAACCATTGATGAGCAATTTCATGAATAACCATGCTCTTTAGAGAATCTTCATCTACAGGGGTACCCCTATAGATGGAATTTGCCGTTACAACTCCAGGATATTCCATTCCTAATTCATCTAATATAATATCTAATTGCTTATGCGGATAAGGTCCTATTGTATCTTGAAAATAAGTAAGAGCATCAATTGCCAATTTCATGATGTCTTTATGCAAATCTTTTCTATCATCAACACCGAAAACTCTTATCGTAATATTACCAATCTTTTTTTCAACAACATTAGGCTCCTTTAATAAGGCTATATAAAAATCCTTTATGTCTTTTCCAACTAATATGCCTGATTTACCACTTGGATACGTATCATCATCACTTGAAGAAATAATCGTTAAATTATTGGATAGTTTGTATTGAATTTCAAAATCACTAAATGCTGTATGATATGTTTCGCCTCTCATTCTGTAATCTTCCTTATTCCACTTATGATCTCTATAGGTAGCAATCATTGGATACCATTGCGCTAAAAAATAGTTTTTCTCATTTGCTGTGAATCGTAAACCTTTTTTGGGAAGAGTGAAATCATATTGAACGTTAACTATTACTTCATGATTAGGCTTCAATTCTTGACCCAATTTTATTTTTAATGTATCCTTCTCTAAATTAAATTTCACTTTCTCTCCATCAACTTTAATACTTTTAATACTTACATATGATGGAGTAGCTAATTGTGGCGAATTCGGTTTCGTAAAGATATTAGGTATAAAATAGAAGACAAGCTCTTTCCAATGATCAGTGGATATGTTTTTAATTTTGCTAGTTGAATTAACCCTAAATTTTCCTTTCTCGTCCATCTCCAAGCTAATTTTGTATTTTGCTTCACTACCAGCAGGCTTACTTTTTGGTATAAACTCTACATTATCATGACTATTCTCATTTTCAATTTCTTTTGTTTCTATTTTTCCACAACTACTTATCAGGAATGAAAGGCAAGCAAGTACAGATAAAATAAGAGCTGTTTGTTTCTTCAAAATAGAATACTCCCTTCGTTGTTTACCTCTTCTTATATTCCACATTCTTACATATATAACCTTCACAAACCATAACATGTAGCAATAAAAAAACTGAGTTGATTTTGATATCAACTCAAGTCATAATTTAAGCCATGTTTATATAACTTTGAATATAAGTTGTATTCAAAGCAAAACCCAAGAAATGTTTTTAGGCATTTCTTGGGTTTTCGTGTCTTCCCAAACTTTCATTCGGGATCGTTTATCGAGTTTGTTTTGTATATTTTATACTTTTCAAAAGTTTTTAAAACAACATAAATTGCAATCCAAAATACAATTACTTTTACTAGACCACTTTGTACACCCAATGTTTCGAGAATAAAACCAAATATACCAACCGTTAAACCTACCAATAATCCTTTCAACAATGCAGAATAAGTTCTACTCAATAAAATCGAACTCCTTTATTAATTTCAGAGAAAGGCCATTTTTCTAGCTACTTCTTTGAAATATTTTGATCAATTCCTAAATGTGATGTTCTACAATTGCGCTCGATTGTGGAAGATTGATATTGAACTAAAGCACCTTTTACTTTAAGTGTAACATTTCACAAAGTCATTCTAATAGAAGTTGGAAACTGTTATATTTCCTTCCCTTATCATCGAAACTCATTTTTGTTTTATTAAAGCCTAAACCTTCAAACATTTTCCTTGAAGCAACATTATAAGAATAAATCTTATTAACTCTAATTTGTTTCCAATTAAGTTCTTTTGCTCTTTCTATTAAAAGTTGTATTACACGTTTACCTATGCCTTTGCCCCTAAATTTTTTGTGACCTATTACTATCGGGAGCATATCTTTTGATAAAGTCACATCACCAATTGGAATCCAGTTTTCTCTTTGATTTACTTCGATAATATAAACTTCACCAATTTTTATTAGGTAATTATACATTCTTTCAATAGTGGTTAAATCGTAAGGAGGGGTACCTTCTCCCTCGGAAAAGTATAGGACTTCTTCATCTTGATACCAAGGAAGAGCAATAGTTAAATCTCCTGGCAATAGAATTGGTCTTAAACGCAAATCATTATCTTTTATTGTCTTCATAATTACTCTCCTAACTTCAATAACCATTTACGTAAATTTGCTTTCGGGTAATACACTTTACCGTTAATAATAATATGTGGTACGTCAGAATGATCCTCCCGATAATTGAAGACTTGATTTTGAGATGATTTTAAGAATCGATAGTTGTTCAACATTTCTCTACTTCTTATTTTTCCTCAATGATCTTATTAAGATAAAAATAAAGATTAAACTTACAATCATAATTATAAGAAATAGATATGGATCCCCTACAACAGCATAGATATGGTCGGCATCAGCTTCTGGTTCATAACTTGCAACTTTATTAAATTCTAATAGTTCTTTTTCCATCTAACATACCTCTGTACTTTCTGATTTTCTAAGTTGTCCTAAGTGCTACATTTAAGCAACCTTTAAGAATAATAGCATAATATGATGCTTCTAAATAAATCATCCTTAAGAATGATTTAACGTAATAACAAATTTAACTTTGCATAATAAGCTGTATAAACAATATTCAAAGGAAAACCCAAGAAATGTTTCTTACAGCATTTCCTGGGTTTTTGTGTCTCTTCCCAAACTTTCATTCGAGATCGTTTATCGAGTTTGTTTTGTATATTTTATACTTTTCAAAAGCTTTTAAAACAACAAAAATTCCAATCCAAAATACAATTACTTTTACTAGAGCACTTTGTACACCCAATGTTTCAAGAATAAAACCAAATATACCAACCGTTAAACCTACCAATAATCCTGTCAATATTGCAGAATAAGTTCTACTCAATAAAATCGAACTCCTTTATTAATTTCAGAGAAAGGCAATTTTTATTATAGATACTATTTTAAATTCAATGTCACAATATTTTCTTAAGGGAAGAATTTATCTTAGCGTTTGAAATCCACTTCAATTTCTCCACGTTCTGAATAAAATATGACACCATCTACTGTCCATTTCGCATTATCTACTCCTAATGCCTTTAAATCATCAGGTGCTTCATCACCGTCATAACGAATAAAAAATGACACGGGTTTATTATTTAACTTTTTTAAAATTCCAGGAAAAATCGTTGGTCTATAAAAGTAATAAAAGTGCATTGTCTCTCCTAATGAAACGTTTCTATGTTCGATTATCAGTGCATCTTCACCTGTTGGAGATTCAATACGGTTAACATCAAATTCTGCGAACAAATAAGCTAACCAAATTCCCAATATAATTAGAATGCTAAAAATTGACACTAGAACTACTATATACGTTCTTACTTTAAGAGAATTCGCAAACAGATAAAAAGAAATCAGTGTCAATATGGCAGGAAATAAATAACCGTATCCAATGCCTACAAGAATATAAAAATAATAATTATTACTCTTTAATAAAAATATAAGCAAATCAAGGGCTATAACGAAAATAAAGAACTTAACAGCTGGCCTTTTTATGTTCTCTTTTATCCTATCCAATCTTACCCTCCTTGCTACTAATAAAAGTAAGCATAATAGTATCGCAACACTGAATAAAACTGTTCAATCCATCGAAAAAACGATATACACCATCCATTATATTTATAAACAAAGTACCTTCTCGAACCATTTACTGTTTAGCCACTTCACTTTTTAAATCTCTAGTGAACTATGGTTATTTAAATAGAATGAGATTTTTCATAAAACACTATTGTTATATTGTCATTTATTTTCTTTGTTTCGCCTGTTCTTTTATAACCTAACTTTTCATACAGATAACAGAGTCCCTCTTCTTGCATTATCGTATCCAACTCCCATAATTTTGCATCATGGTATATCTGTTCTATTCTCGCAAAAACTTTTTGAGCTATTCCTTTTCCTTGATGCTCTGGCAATATAAATATAGGACTGACACGATAAGATTTATTGCCTAGCTTTACAACTCTAATGCCACCAACTGTATCTTCAAAATATTTGATTAAATAATAATCTGTAAAAGGCTGGTTAAACCGAGCAATAATTCTTTCTAAGGATTCATTGGCAGGGTTTGTATCATAATCTTGATACTTTTCAAGTAATGGCATAAATGCTTTAACTTGCATTTCGTGGATTGTCATTGCATTATCTAAGTTTGCTTTACATAATGAAACTCCCATAAAATATAAACCTCCCTCTATAAATGTTGATGTATCAATGGCTCACGCCATTTTTAAGTGACGAAAAATATTTTTTCAATACGTA
>NZ_CAKQBI010000033.1:0-27197 GCF_934216135.1 uncultured Rummeliibacillus sp.
CCTTTTGCACAACTCAAGCTTCCTTTTGCACAACTCAGCTCCTTTTGCACAACTCACAACTCCTTTTGCACAACTCAGGCTTCCTTTTGCACAACTCAGCTCCTTTTGCACATCCCATGTCTCCTTTTGCACAACTCAGGCTCCTTTTTGCACAACTCACAACTCCTTTTGCACAACTCAGGCTCCCTTTTGCACAACTCATCTCCTTTTGCACAACTCAAGCTTCCTTTTGCACAACTCAGCTCTTTTTGCACAACTCACCAGCTTCAACCTCTTCTAGTACTAAAATTCTTTATAAAGATGAAAGTATTAGACTTGTAATCCCCCCTCTTAAAAGGAAAAAAGCCGAAATTGCGTCATGCAATTTCGACTTTGTGTGTGAACTGGGACTAGTATTGTCGCAGCTTTATTTTCTATACCATCCAAGTCCAAGTGAGCCTTCACCTAAGTGGGTGCCGATTACTGGACCAAAGTAACTTTGTTTGAAATGGACGGTTGGGTATTTTGCTTGTAGTGTGTCAAACCATGCTTGTCCTTCTGCTTCGCAATTGGCGTGAATCACGACAGCTTCGATATCGGGATGCACGGCAACATCTTCGCCAAGTAAATCTTCTACTCGACGCAATGCTTTTTTGCGTGTACGAATTTTTTCAAAAGGAACAATCACTTTGTCTTTGAAATGCAGGATTGGTTTAACTTGTAGTAATCCTCCGATTAATGCAGAAGCGGCTGAAAGTCTTCCTCCGCGTTGCAAATGTGATAGATCATCCACCATAAAGTATCCGTGCATAGATTGTCTCATCTCTTTTAACTTTGCCATTATGTCTTTAGCTGAAGCACCTTGTTGCGCCATTTTCGCTGCTTCAATAGCGTAAAAACCTTGTGGGCCGCAAGCAATTTCACTATCGAATCCGTATACATCGAGGCCTTCAACCAATTCTCCTGCTTGAACTGCTCCTTGGTATGTACCACTAATGCCACTAGATAAGTGAATTGTTACTACTTCGTCATAGTCATTTGCTAGCTTTTCAAACAAAGAGACAAATTCGCCTATCGGTGGTTGCGAAGTCTTTGGAAGTTCTTTTGCTTCTCGAACTTTGTCATAAAAAGTAGCAACGTCTATATCAACGCCTTCTGCAAATGTTTCTTGATCAAAAATCACACTAAGCGGTACTACGTGAATATTATATTTTTCTTGTTCAGCTTGGGACAAATAGGCTGTGCTATCTGTTACAATTGCTGTTGTCATTTCATCCACTCTCCTACCTAGTTTTACATTTTATAATATATCGCTATGAATGTTAAATGAAAAATATCCCTAGATTATAAGTGTTACTGATTTTGTTCTATAAGTCAAATATGTAAAACATATTTTCATTGTATAAATATATCTATTATAGCTACAAAAATGGAATGCAAAGGAGAAACCTCTACATTCCATGAGTAGTCACTTATTCTTTTGTGCCCATTACGTACACTGCTGAAATTCCCCATTTACCATTTTCCTTCGCCATCACTGTAACTTGGTTTAAAGGTTGAGTAAATGTTTGGTCATCTTGCTTCACTGTTGTTTTTATATTCGCAAAAACTTCAGCATAATTTTCTTTATATTTTTTCAATGTTACATTTTTGGCTGTTCTTTTAACATCGTAATCCTTAAAGGCTTGTTTGGTATAATCAATTTCTTCATCGTAGTTAAAGCCTTTTGGACTTTTTGATAAAGTTTTTCCATAACGATTGATGTCCTTATCATTAAAAGAATTAATATATTCGTCAAAAACTGCTAAGATTGCTTTCTTTTCATCAGCTGGGACTGATTTTGCTTCGTCTACTTTACCATCCGAGTTTAATTCGAAACCAACTTTTTCATCATCAGTTGTAGTAGCATCCGTTGTTGCTTGATCATTTTTGTCAGCACTAGATGAATCAGAATTCGTTTGTTCTTCGCTTTTATTTGTTGTTGAATCTTGTTTTGTATCTGTGATTCCATGATTGATGGAATTATTTTGTGATGAATAATCAGTATCTTTTGCAGAGCCAGAGTTGTTATCTTTAGCACTATTGTCGTTGTTTCCACAAGCTGTAAGCATTAAGGCACATACTCCAATCAATGCTATCTTTTTGAAAATCATTCATTACCCTCCTACATTCTCTTTGGAACTAGAATACCCATAATTATTATAATTCATAATATCTATTCATTTTTTAGACGTAATAGAAAGAAATAAGTTTCTATGTATATTATTGGATACTATTTTCAACTCATTCTACAATTAGTATAATCCAGAATGTATTTGTATGTCATTGAAAGTGGAAAAGCGACAGAAATATGTAAAAAAATATTAAGTTTTGAATAAGATCAACAAACTTAGTTTATCAGAGCTGATCAAATTAAAAACGTTCACAATAGTTTTCCACTGTATAAAAAGTAAAAAAGCTAGAGCAACGGTTATAATTCCAGTTACTCTAGCCTTATCAAGATATAAATAAAATTATCGAACTTCTACCCAACCATTTTTAATAGCTGTTACAACTGCTTGTGTACGGTCGTTTACATTCATTTTTTGAAGAATGCTTGATACATGGTTTTTAACGGTTTTTTCGGAAATGAATAGCGTTTCACCGATAGCTCGGTTACTTTGACCATCTGTTAGTAGTTGAAGTACTTCACATTCACGCTTTGTAAGTAAGTGGAATGGACGACGAATTTCTGTTTGGTGGAATGAGCCTTTATTTTCACGTTCACTTAGGCGACGGTATTCAGCAACTAAATTTTTTGTTACTTTCGGATGTAGGTATGAACCACCAGCAGCCACGATTTTAATAGCTTCTACGATTTCATCTGCATCCATTTCTTTTAGCATATAGCCTAGTGCGCCAGATTTCAATGCATGTGAAACATAAGATTCATCATCATGGATTGAAAGGATAATTACTTTTGCATCAGGGTATTTTTCTAAAAGTTCAGCAGTAGCTTCCACACCATTTTTTTGTGGCATATTAATATCCATTAATACTACATCTGGTTGATATTCATTATAAAGACGGATAACATCTTGACCGTCATCACCTTCTGCTACCACATCAAAAGAATCTTCGAAATCTAAAATTCTTTTGACTCCTTCACGGAATAGTTGGTGATCATCTACAATAACAATTTTCGTCATGAAAATTTCCTCCTAAATTAGTTCGTTTTTTTATAGTTTTTTTGTTGTCCAATAGGGATTATAAAAGTAATGTGGGTGCCTTCGTTTTTAACTGAAGATAGCTTCATCTCTCCGTTAAGCAGTTCGACTCTTTCACGCATTCCTATAATACCAAACGAATTTCTTTTGACAATATCAGTATCGAATCCTGAACCATTATCCTTAATAGTAATATTGACGTGTTCTTTAAGCCACTCAAATTTCACCCATACATCATGGGATTTACCGTGTTTAATAGCGTTGTTAACACATTCTTGAACCAATCTAAAGATTGCTACTTCGTAATTTGTACCTATGCGAATAGGCTCACCAATCGAATTAAAATGTACATTGCTATTTTGTTTATATTCTTCAACAGTTTTTAAATATTTCTTTAAAGTCGGTACAATACCTAGGTCGTCTAAAGCCATAGGCCTCAAATCATAGATAATTCTTCTGACCTCATGTAAAGCATCGCGAACCATATCTTTTAACTCTAATATTCCCTGAAGCGCTTCTTCAATGCCTCTTTCTTTATAAGTACGATTGATTAAATCAGTTCTCAATAATACATTGGCTAACATTTGTGCTGGGCCATCATGTATTTCTCTTGAGATTCGCTTTCTTTCCTCTTCTGTTGCTTCGATAATTTTGATTGTGTAATCTTCTTTCATCTTAGCATTCTCAAGTGCTGGGCCAATATGCTTAAGGTCAAAAGTTAGATAATTTAGAACTACATTCACTTGATTGACTAAATGATCAGCTCTTTCAATTGTATCAAGTAAGCTTTTCATGCGTCTTTCTAAATCGTCTCTTTTTTCTCTCAGTTGCTTTTCTTCAGCTTGGAGAATAGAGTAGCGAATTTGTATTTGGTTTGCTTGGTCATAAACTTTGTGAATTTCTTCTTCTGAAAATATCTTGAAATTCTTGGATACTTCAGCTAGTCGTCGTCTCGAAAGTCTAGATTTAGCTTCTAATACATCGTTTTCAGATATTAAATTCTCTATTTTATAACGAACTTCCTCTAATTCCAATTTCATTTCATCAAAAGTTCGTCGACTTTGCTCACTAATCGTAAAGATGTCATTTTTTGATTCATCTATCGTTTTTACCATTCGATTGAAGATCAGATCTAATGATTTCAAATCAATTTTATCATTTATCATTTTATCATTCACATCACCCTTACACTTTGTGCTACATTTAGAATAAATAATACATATTAAAATTATACACAAAAATATATCTTTACTACTGTGACCCTAAATTTATTATATCATTTATCCGACCTGAGACTATTAAATTATGATGTCATTACGATGTCAAAGGTTTCATTATATAATACCTAGTAAGAAGGAGTTTACCATGAGAAAAAATTATTTAACACTAAAAACCCTTGGAAACAGTGAAATTATTATCTCAAAATCAAGATTTATCGCAAATTGTAAACGAGTCGAAACTGAACAAGAGGCACTTGATTTTATACAATTTATAAAAAAAGAGCACTATTCAGCTACGCACAATTGCTCAGCTTATTTAATCGGAGAACATGACCAAATTCAAAAAGCAAACGATGATGGTGAGCCAAGTGGCACAGCTGGCGTTCCCATTTTAGAAGTATTAAAGAAGCAACACTTAAAAGATACAGTAGTTGTTATTACACGCTACTTTGGTGGCATTAAATTAGGAGCAGGAGGATTAGTCCGTGCCTACGGAAAAGCAACTACTGCTGGAATTGATGCTAGTGGTGTTGTCGAAAGACGTCTTCATCATCTTATGAAGGTAACTGTAGAGTATGTTTGGTTAGGGAAACTTGAAAATGAAATTCGAAATTCTTCCTATATTTTAAATGATATAAATTACGCAGATCATGTCGAATTTTATGTCTTTGTTCCAAAAGAAGAAGAAACTCCATTTACCGAGTGGCTTACAAATATGACAAATGGACAAGCTATTATAACAAATGAAGACATGTTATTTTTAGAATTTGACAAAAAGTAACTAAAAATTAATTTTACTGATTCAATTCTCCATAGTATAATTAAATTCGCTACACGAAATGTAGCAACTTTATTTTAAAGAAATCGTCAAATACATCGTGTCAATACAATTCTGTAGATTAGTATTCCTAAATTAGAGGAGATTATATATGACAAATTCAAGAGTACAAGCGAAAAAGGAGAAAAAGTCCCTTAAAAAGAAAAAAAAGAAACATCCCGTCTTAAAAACCTTTTTAGTTCTTTTAATATTAGCAGTTATAGCGACCGGGTCATATGCCTTTTATCTTTTCAAACAAGGTGAAAAAGCAGCAAACAAAGCTTACGATACAAGTAATACCCGAGAGAAATCTGCTTTGAGAGAAGAAAAAGTTGAACCATTAAAAGATAATATCTCAATACTTTTTGTTGGTATTGATGATAGCGAAGCTCGTGAACAAGGTTCTGATCATTCTCGTTCAGATGCCTTAATGCTTGCAACTTTAAACAACAAAGATAAATCAGTTAAATTACTAAGTATTCCACGTGACTCATATGTTTACATTCCTTATGTAGGTCATGAAGATAAAATCACTCATGCACATGCATACGGTGGGACAGAAGCAACAATTGATACAGTAGAAAATTTATTAAACGTTCCTGTAGATTACTACTATCGTTTAAACTTTGATGCATTTATCGAAATTGTCGATGCACTTGGTGGTATTAAAGTTAACGTACCTTATGCATTACATGAACTTGATGAAAACGACAAACGAACAGTCAACTTAAAACCTGGTAAGCAATTACTCAATGGTCGTGAAGCATTAGCACTTGCACGTACGCGACATCAAGATAGCGATATCAAACGCGGAGAACGCCAACAGATGATTTTAGAAGCTATTATTAAAAAAGCATCATCCGTAACATCATTAACAAAATATGATGATATATTAGCTGCAGTCGGCAACAATATGAAAACGAACATGACTTTCGATGAGATGAAATCACTTGCCGCTTATATTAAAGGTGGTATGCCAAAAGTTGACTCACTATCTTTAAAAGGTTACGACGATATGTCAACTGGCGTTTACTACTACAAATTAGATACAAATAATCTTGCTGAAATCAAACAAACGCTTCAAAAACATTTAGGTTTAACTGAAAATGACTTAAACACACAAGATAATTCGAACGACGGTACTCAGACAGATACGAACAACAGTAGTAGCGAATATAATTCCAGTCAACAATCTAGTTCTTATAGCGGTTCTGGTAGTACTTATAGTGGATCTGGTTCTAGTAGCAGTTACAGCTCAGACTACAATTCGAATAATTAATCTAATGATAACGAATAATAAGCATCTAATAGTTTTTCTATTGGATGCTTTTTTATTTATGGTTCGGTTCTCTTTTTGAACTGAGGTTTTTGAAGACGTAAATTGCTGTAAGGGCGAATACAATTTAAAATGGAGCGAATAAACGAAGCGAGAGAGCGAATAAAACTACCAAGAGAGCGAATAACGTTAGAAAATGAAGTTACTCGGTGAAAGCAACATAGATGAAGGGATTTATTTCTTTTTAGAGGAGGTTTATTTCTTTTTTAAAGGGTTTTATTACCTTTTCAGAGGCTTTTATTTCTTTTTCAGCAGTGTTTATTTCCTTTTCTGATGCTTTTATTTCCCTTCAAAGTCACTCCCCTTTCAGAGGTATATTTAATTCTATTAAGATATTAATATTTAAAATATTTTGAAATTATCCACAATCCCACAGCTTTATCCACATTATCCTCTACCATCACTGATGAATTGGTCAATCTCCATCCAATACTTATCCACAAAATAAAAAAGAGTGTAACTAAAAGGTCAAAACTTTTAGCACACTCTAGTATATTTTAAGATTATTTTTTTCGAACAAGGTTTAACAATGGGCGATAATTTTGTCCAGCTAGTCCAATCACTTCGACAAATAACTCAATTACTACAAGAATTACAGTGATGAGAAGAATTGCTCCCCAAACTTTTGCCATTGAGAATGTAATTGCTGCTAACCCGAACATTGCAGCGATCCCATAAATAAGTAATACTGTTTGGCGATGAGTAAAACCAATACTCATCAAGCGGTGATGCAAGTGAGATTTATCTGGGCTAAATGGTGGTTGTTTGTTTAACAAACGACGCACAATAGCGAAAAAAGTATCTGAAATTGGAACACCTAACATAACAATAGGAACAACTAATGAAACAAAAGTTACGTTTTTAAATCCAAGTAAAGCTAAAACAGAAATCATAAATCCAAGGAACAAAGCCCCGGTATCACCCATGAAAATTTTCGCAGGGTGGAAATTATAAAATAAGAAACCACATGTACTTGCTGCAAGAATCAAAGCCATCACTAATACAAAAACATTACCCATTATGAATGCCATAGCTGCAAGTGTGATTAATGCAATTGTGGAAACACCGGCTGCAAGGCCATCTAATCCATCTATTAAGTTAATCGCATTCGTAATACCAATAATCCAAATTAAAGTTAATGGAATGCTTAAATAACCAAAGTCTAATTTTCCGTCGAAAGGTAAATTGATAAAGTCAATTTCAACACCACCAAAGAAAATAACGATTGCAGCGGCAACAGTTTGCCCAATCAATTTAGCTTTTGGAGAAATTTCAAGCATGTCATCAAGGACGCCTGTCACGATAATAACAAAGCCTCCGATTAAAATGGCAATCATTGATTTATCCATAGGTTGTGCTACAACTATACCAATTAGAAAAGCTAAGAAAATAGCTAATCCACCAAGTCGTGGCATAACATGATCGTGCACTTTACGATAGTTTGGTTTATCTACTGCACCAATTCGAAATGCGAGTCGTTTAACAAGCGGAGTCAAAAGAATTGAAGCGACAAAGGCTACAACTAATGCTAGGTAATTCATATATTACCCATCCTCCTTATAAACTCTACGTATATTAATAAATGCGCAATAAAAAACGCATTCAAATGCTAGTTATCATTGAATACAAAAAGTATTATAGCATGATTTCTAGAAAATAACACTCTCTTTCAAGTAATTTGTTTGTCCATCACTATAATCATACTATTTAAATCTTACTCAAATAAAACACAAGAAATGCTTAAAAGGTTGCATCAAATTTTAAGTTTTATGCAATTCTATGTGTTTAACAACTTTACATATATGATTATAGAGCCAAATTACGAATATGACACAACCAATTTTTACTATGAATCTGACTATTTTAATCATTACTTTTTATCGAATTCACACCTGGCTGAATTATTGCACATAAAAATCTCCTAACACATCTGTTAGGAGATGAAATTATGTAAATTTAATAACATTCTATTGACTGGATTATTAACGAAGAGCAGTTTATTCGCTCTTTCCTATGGTTTATTCGCTAATTTGGGGATTTTATTCGCTCCTACCTTTGTTTTATTCGCTCTTTTTTGAATTGTATTCGCCCTTACAGCAATTTAAGTCGCGAATCCTCAAACATTTCTCGACTTTGGTCCACTTCTCTTCATATCAATCCATTATTAAAATAATCTTTACACCCTCTTCATAATTTATTTATTCTAAATTTTCTTTTATTTTAGAATATTTAACTTAATTAATATAAATTTTCACTTTTTAAATAAAATTTAAGGTTCCATTATAGACATATTCATGTTAATCTATTCAAGTACCTTTTTAAAACTGTTGTAATTAGAATTTTCAGATAACAACGAATATTTAATCACCTTATTCCAAATAGCGTAATAATTTCATATAAATTACTAGAGATTACACGCAGAACATTATAAAAGGAGTCTTATTATGCAAAATCAACATCTTTCTCTTTGGGAAAAAATATCGGTTGGGTTCATGCTTTTCGCATTATTCCTAGGTGCCGGTAACATTATCTTCCCTCCTCTATTAGGACAACAATCAGGCGAACATTTTGTTTTAGCTATAATTGGTTTTTTAGTAACTGGTGTAGGTCTTCCATTATTAGGGGTTATTACAGTTGCCAAATCAGGCGGTGAATTACAAGATATGGCGGGCCGTATTAGTCCACTATTCGGTGTAATCTTCACAGCAATTGTATATCTTGCGATTGGACCATTCTTCGCAATGCCTCGTACGGGTACAGTTTCTTATGAGTTAGGTGTTAAACCTTATTTGTCAGAAGCATCTGCAGCATCATTTTGGCCATTATTAATCTTTTCAATCATTTTCTTTGCAATTACTATGTTCTTCGCATTGAACCCAAGTAAGTTAATTGACCGAGTAGGTAAAATTCTTACTCCTGCACTTTTAGTTGTTATCGCTGCACTTGCTATAAAAGCAATCGTGACACCGATGGACGGAGCTGGAAAAGCAGTCGGTAAATACGTATCAAATCCATTTGGTGAAGGTTTCGTTCAAGGTTACTTAACAATGGATTTCCTAGCAGCATTAATCTTTGGAATTGTCATTGTAGAAGCATTAAAAGGTAAAAATATTACGCACAAACCAACAGTTGTGAAAACAACAATTTTCGCTGCATTTATCGCTGCAGCTGGACTAGCTCTTGTTTATCTTTCTCTTGGTTATATTGGTTCATCAAGTTTCCAAACAATTGGTGCATTCGACAACGGTGCTGATATCATTACAAAATCTGCAAACATCCTATATGGTCAATTCGGTAATATCTTATTAACAGCTGTCATTCTACTAGCTTGTTTAACAACATCAATCGGCTTAATGACTGCATCATCTGAGTTCTTCCATAAAATCTTCCCTTCTATTTCTTATAAAGGATGGGTATGGGTTTTCACGATTTTCTCAACTTTCGTAGCAAATATCGGGCTTGAACAATTGATCACCATCTCTTTACCTGTACTACTTGCTATTTATCCACTAGCAATTGTTCTAATGGTCTTAACTCTTGCTGCAAAATGGTTCAATGATGCACGTGCTGTTTATATTACAGCAATGATTTTCACAGCTTTAGTAAGTATTTACGATGGTCTTAAACAAGCTAAAATCACTTTTACTGGTTATGAAAACTTCTTAAACCAAATCCCACTATACTCTACAGGGATTGGCTGGCTAATACCTGCTCTTATTGGTGCAATCGTAGGTTATGTCATTTCATTGATGCAAAAAAAATAAATTACACAACCAATAAATTTTAAATAGAAAAAAAGACTGTAAACACACTCCAATTAAGAGTAGTTTACAGTCTTTTTCTTTTATAAATTAAGATTAGACACCAATCCGCTTAAGTCACATATATCTAATTATAGAGGTACATCCCATATTCAATCTCTACACTTACACTCTAAGGTTGAATTTGTACCAGATTTAGGGTAATCACACTATTCTTTAATGGGTATAAATCTTCTGTTTAAAGTAAGCGTTTTCAAGTGTTTTCTTTAATAAATACACTTTTTAATCTAAACACTTGAATCTATCTCGAATTGTGATATATTTAATACGCAATTGAGATAGATTCATAAATTTGACACAAAGTTTGATTAATGAGGCTTTTCGGAGGTTTAAAAATGATTTCAACTATTTTATTAATTTTAATTACTATTTTTGTTATTATTCCTGCAATATTAGTATTTACTCTATATGTATTAGACCGTAAGCAAAAACAACATGCTATTTTACGGAATTTCCCGGTTCTTGGTAGAATGCGTTACATGACTGAAAAAGTCGGTCCAGAACTTCGACAATATTTGTTCGATGATGACCATAAAGGTAAGCCTTTTAGTCGAGAAGACTTTTTACATGTCGTATTACCTGGGAAATACTTAGGTTCTGTCATAGGATATGGTTCAAAACGTAATTTTGAAGAAGCAGGTTTCTATATTCGTAACGCTATGTTCACAAAACAAGTAGAAGAAATGCGTGTCGATCAAAGTCAAACTGTAGATACTCAAAAATACGTGATTGATTCTGATGGATTGTTTAATCGTAAAGAACATACAGAAAAAGTTACAGTTAAACCATGGCTGCTTCCTGAAGAAGATGCCATTGTAATTGGTCCAAATTGTCGTGAACCTTTCCACGTACGTAGTTTAGTCGGTCAATCTGCGATGAGTTATGGTGCACTAGGAAAAAATGCTATTACCGCTTTATCAAAAGGTATTAGTATGGCAAAAGGTTCTTGGATGAATACTGGTGAAGGTGGTATCTCAGATTATCATTTAGCTGGTGGTGCAGATATAATCGCCCAAATCGGTTCAGGATTATTTGGTTATCGTACAAAAGACGGAGAATTTAGCTTTGAATTACTAAAGGAAAAAGCGGCGATTCCTCAAGTTAAAGCATTCGAGTTAAAACTAGCACAAGGTGCAAAAACTCGTGGTGGTCACGTAGAGGCAGATAAAGTTACGGAAGAAATTGCGAAAATCCGTAATGTCGAACCACACAAAACTATCAATAGTCCAAACCGTTTCCATCAATTCAATGACTTCCCATCACTATTTAAATTTATCGACCAAGTTCGAGAAGTCGGCGGTCTTCCAGTTGGGATTAAAATTGTTATTGGTAGTCCTGATGATGCAGAAGCTCTTGCTTCTTATATGAAAGAAACAGGTAAAGGTCCAGACTTTATCACAATCGATGGTGCTGAAGGCGGTACAGGTGCAACATTCCAAGACTTAGCAGATAGCGTTGGTCTTCCTATTCACTCAAGCCTTGTTCTTTTACATGATGCCCTTATTAAATACGGTGTACGTGACCGTGTGAAAATTATCGCTTCCGGTAAAATTATTACTGCAGACCGTGCTGCAGTCATTCTTGGCTTAGGTGCAGATCTTATAAACGTAGCTCGTGGATTTATGATTTCAGTTGGATGTATCATGGCACAACGTTGTCATACAAACGAATGTCCAGCTGGCGTTGCAACAACTGATCCTAAATTACAAAATGGTCTTATTGTTGAAGAGAAAAAATTCCGTGTAACTAACTACATTATTACTATGCGTGAAGGTCTATTTAGAGTAGCTGCAGCAGCTGGTTTAGACTCACCAACCAAATTTAATAGCGAACATATTGTTTACAAGGACGATTATGGTCGCGTGTATAAAGTTGAAAATTTGAAAGAAAAACAAATAAGTTAAGATTACTAGATTAATATATAAATATTATATAGAAAAAACGCCTCTGCATGATGATATTGTAGAGGCGTTTTCTATATTCATACTTCTATTGATTTCATACGGAAATATACCTAATAGAATTATTTTACTTTTTACAACTTGCACATTGTTACATTCAAAAAAATATTGTCCTAGATGTTTCGAATTTTATTATTTTGGCTATGCTTGTACTATAGTGATTTTGCTTATTTGATTTCACTATCCAATTGTTATTGCTTATTTCTAACTTTGAAATAAAAACTCTATAAACACGGAACAATTAACCTCCTCAGCTCTGCAAAGTACCGCCAATCCCCTTGTTTGCGGTACTTTGCGATTTCTTATAAAGTCTCCTCTTATTTCTCATTAATCAATAGATAAAAAGTATATTTTTAAATAGTTATAATTTTCCCTTTTAATCATAACTTCATAAACTAACAACAACCAAAGATTTACAAATTAATTCTTTTGTTTTATAATACACATTACCTTTATACTACAAATTGTAATATATTATCATTGATATTTGACTAAATAAATATGATAATATAGTAAAAAATAATCATTACATACTCAATGAATTTGTTTATGTAATTTATATTATTCTCGGATTTCACTATAGATATAATTACAATTTAAGGATGTCTGAACTCACTAGGCTGCTAGGAACAGTTGGTGGGTAATACTGCCCTGTCCGTTATTGTAGGATAAAGGAGATGTTTCAAGTGGGATTTAATATATATTATTACGAAAGTAAAATTGAATGCTGTTGTTGCAAAAAAAAGTTCACGACTTACAAAGTACGACCAAATCGTTATAAAGTAGTCGATCAAGATACTGATTTTATGCCTATTTATGAGGGATTAAATCCGATACTATATGAAGTCTCTGTTTGCCCTCATTGCGGGTATGCCTATCACAAATCAATGACACGTACTTTTGGACCTTTCATGCAACTTATTAAAGAAATATATATTAAAGAATTGCAAAAACCGATGAATATTTGCGAAGTGCGGTCACTTGAGGATGCTATTGCTAGCTTTAAGTTAGCTTATTTAGTGTCAAGAGCTTCCATGGAGGAGCCTCTTATTATGGCCAATTTTGCGATAAAAATTGCATGGCTATACAGATTAAAAAAAGATTCACAATCTGAAATGCGATATCTTCAAGCAGCTAGAGAATTTTACAGTAAATCTTTTGCGTCCAATAAAGAAGGCGAAGAAAAGCTTCAATATTTGTATGCCGAACTAAGCCTTCGTATAGGGGATATTGAGGAAGCGAAAAAAGGATTTTCTCAACTGATTTCTGGAAGAGACGTTTCTGCCAAATATCAAAAAATAGCGCGTAATCGTTGGGAAGATTATAAATACAATAATGCGATTGATCATAGCAAACTCATATTACGAGCTAAGGGAGAGATTGAAGATGTTTAATATGAAAATTCAACCGGATGCAAATGAGGATGTTATTTTCTCTGAAGTTGTTCATTTTTTGCTGAGAAAAAATAATCGTATTCTATCTAATGATGAAGTTATTGAACGAACAGGGATTCCGCCAGAATTAATCTACAAATGGGTAAAAACAGGTAGATTAAAAAATAGTCTTTTCCCTAATCTTGGCGCACCATGTGAAAGATGTGGAAGAATAACGAATCACGCTAAAATCTGTAGACACTGCGCAAACTCTATAACTAGTACACTTGCACAAGAAGAAAAAGATAAAATCTGGTTTAATAAAATCCAAAAGCCAACCCACAGAGCAAATGCTTATCGTTATAAATAATAGATTAATATATAAACTAGGAGTGACTACATGAAAATCCGTAGTATGATTAAATACTCAATCATCATCGCAGTTATATTACTTATCTTAACTACTTTAAGCATTGGGCATTTAGGAAAAAGTTTATCTGAACAAACGAATGCATTTAATATTAACCAACAGGATGGACAAATTGCTATAAAATTAATGCAAAACATTGAAGCAAAGTCATCTAATATCCGTACATACACAGAAACAGAATCTAACCGTTCTTTACGAGCTTATCAACGAGAAGAAAAAGAAACGCTCGATACTAATAAGACGCTCAAACAACTAAAAAATCACCACCTACCAAAAGAAACATTAGCCTTAGCCGAATATGCACTTCAACAATCAGCTCATCTAAAAATGATTGAAGAACAAGCTTCTTTACTAATGCAAAAAGGAGAAACAGATAGAGCCAAGGATTTACTTTATGGAAATGAATATAGTCTTTTAAAAGATAATGTCAATAATTCTGTTTCAAATTTTGATAAAGCTCTTTCTTCATGGACATTAAAAAAAGTAGAACAAGCGAATAATAATGTCCAAAATAGTGTAATTGTAACTTCGATTATAGTAGCTCTTGTACTAATCTACTTAGTTATGCTCCTTTTATTATTAGCGAAGAAGATTCGACCTTTAAAAAATATGACAACCTTAGCATCTGAGATTGCCAACGGAAATCTAACCTTAGATTCTTTAAATAACCATTCAAAAGATGAGATTGGTCAGCTTGCAGAAGCATTCAATAACATGTATAGCAATTTAAAACAAATCATTAAAACAGTAAAACTAACGAGTGAGCAATTAGCTGCCTCTTCCGAAGAGCTTTATGCTAGTACAGAACAAACAAGCTCTGCCACTAAACAAGTGAGCGAAAAAATTGACCAACTCGCATTGGATGCTAATACTCAAATGGAGTATGTACTAAACGGCACTAATTCTATGAATCTTGTTGCAGACCAAGTTGCTTCCGTTGCTGAAACAGCAACGATGGTCTCGAATTCTGCCACAGTAGCTACAGATAAGACCGTCTACGGAGGAAAAAATCTCGAATCAACTGTAAAGTTAGTGAAGGAAATTCAAAGTTCCATTGAAGCAACTCAAAACTCACTGATTGAATTAGCAGGTAGCTCTCAAAAGATTAATACTATGGTAACAACTATTACGGATATCTCAGATCAGACTAACTTATTGGCACTAAATGCAGCAATCGAAGCTGCACGTGCTGGCGAACACGGAAAAGGGTTTGCAGTTGTTGCTGATGAAGTACGAAAATTAGCAGAAGAGTCCACTCGTTCAGCAAATGAAATTCGCGAAACAACTCTAGGTATCCACCAAAGTATGAACAAAACAGTCGAGCAGATGCAAACAGTAAATGATCATGCAGAACTTGTCTATAAAAGTATTCAAACTACAGGAGCAGCATTCCAAGATATCTACGAAACTTCTTTGACTCTATCAAAAGATATCCAAGAAGTATCTAACGTAACAGTAGAAATCACTGCAGCTTCCCAAGAAACCGCAGCTTCACTGGAACATGTTAATACGATTTCACAAGATACAAATGACAAAACACAGCATATTGCAGGTTTATCTGAAGAACAACATGCAATCATTGAGGAAATTACTGCTTCTATTGAAGAATTAAGTAATATGGCTGATTCTTTAAGTAAGAGTGTTCAATTATTTAAATTATAGTAAACGATTAAAAGAGTGCTAAATCCAACCAAAATAGCACTCTTTTTTCTATATTTAGACAGTAAAATCATTAATAATGCAAATTACGACAAAAAAACAGTAATTTTGATAGTAATTTTAACCTATAAAAGATTCAAATATACAGTATTTTTTTAATTATATTTCTATCAAATTTACCCTTTTTTATATGAATATTGTTTTATTTTCTGTTTTTATCTACAATGTAGATAACAAAAGCCTGTACGTTCAAATCCAACTAAAGGAGTGATTTTTGTGAAAAAGGCTGTATGTTCTGTTCTAGCAGTAGGAGCTGCTGCATTTGTCCTTAACTCTCAAGACGCACAAGCAAGTACCTATACATATAAAGTGAAAAGCGGAGACTCTTTGTCTTTAATCGCTCAAAAAACAAATACAACAGTATCTAACCTTAAGAAATTAAACCATCTCTCTTCCGATGTTATTTACGTTGGACAAAGTATTAAAACGAGTAGCAAAGCCATTACAAAAGTTAGCACTACTACTTCCAATAAAAATAAGACAACACTTGCAACTACATATAAAGTAAAGGCCGGCGACTATTTAGCTAAAATTGCTGCTCAACATAATATTACTTTGTCTTCTCTTATGAAAGCTAATGGACTAAAGAACGACAAAATATATGTGGGGCAAACTCTAAAGATTCCTGGTTCGTCAACCGTAAAAGTAGCAAGTACTAAAACAGTCAAAGAATCATCTAGCTCTACGAAAAACATAAAAACAACTACATACAAAGTAAAGGCTGGCGACTATTTAGCTAAAATTGCTACGAAATATAAAGTGACTATTGAAGCTATTGAAAAAACAAATAAAATAAAAAATAAGATTATTTATGTTGGCCAAACATTGACAATACCTGTAAAAGGAACTTCAAGCACCACTTCTAATAGTACACAGAAAAAAGCAACCGCTTCTACATCAACTTCAAAACATACGGTTGTCGCAGGGGATACGTTATCTACCATCGCAAACAAATATGGAGTCACAGTTACTCAACTAAAATCATGGAACGGCTTAACATCCAATCTAATTCGTGTAGGACAAGTATTAGCAGTTAAAAATACAGGTACAACGAGTCAACAAAAAAAAGAAAATACAACTGCTGTTTCCAATCCTACTGTTGGTCAACAATCATCATCAAAGGTTGTCAATACAGCTATGAATCTAGCACTTTCTTTCCAAGGTGTTCCTTATGTATGGGGAGGTTCTTCTCCAAGTGGTTTTGATTGTAGCGGTTTTATCTACTACGTTTATAGTAAAGCGGGATATAGTAATATCATCCGAACAAGCGCTGCTGATTACGAAGCGAGATCTTATTATGTTTCGACACCTAAAGCAGGCGACTTAGTATTCTTTAAAAACACGTACAAACAAGGAATCTCACATTTGGGAATATATATCGGTAATGGTCAATTTGTTCATGCCGGTGGAGACCAAGTACAAGTTTCTTCTGTCAACAATTCATATTGGAAAAGCCATTTTGATAGTTATAAACGATTCTATGATTTAAAATATTAATTTATTAAGTGTCAAACTAGGATAAAAGAAGCTTAGCTAATGGTAAATCCGAACTATAATGAGGAATTTTATCTAAATTTTCTCATTCGTTTGAATTTTCCTTTTTTAATTATTCCAACGAGTCTATTTCGTAAACACGTACTTTTACCCTTTGTAACAATATGTAATATTATAGTTATTTGCTAGTAAGATACCTTTATAAACGACATAAAGGTATCTTTTTCTTATGTAAAATTACGTCATAGACCCATTTTCTTTTATCAATTACTGCTATTTTTAGGACAAATAATAATGAAATATCCTAGTAAAATCGGAATCTATGATGCTTGTTACATAACTGTAATATAACTGTAAATGAAATTGCATTGTCTTCTATTCATATTTTCTATAAAGTTATATTTGTAAATATAAAAAATTCGAAAACAATCGTTTAAATAGTTATATAAAAAAATCGTTGAATAGTTGGAGGAATTAGATGAATAAGAAATCATTATTAACAGCAATCGCTGCAAGTACTTTAGCATTAACAATTAGCTTTGGACATGTAAAAGCTGCAGAAAACGAAGAAACAGCTTCTACTAAAGTAGAAAATGTCAAAACTACTAATGAAGTAGAAAAAGATATTACGAAGGTATCTGATTCTACTGCTATTAAAATTAGTGGAAAATATCATGTAACTGCTAGTTCATTGACATTACGTGCTAGCTCTTCTACAAGTTCAAAAGCTTTAGCGTATATTGGTAAAAATAAAACTGTAACAGCTAAATATAAAAAAGTTGTAAACGGAAAAACTTGGTTCAAGGTGACAGTACAAGGTAAAACAGGCTGGATGTCAGCTGCATATCTTAAAAAAGGTGCTGGTGTTAAGAAAACATCATCAGAAGTTGGTTTAAGCAATATCGTAAGTACAGGTAAAAAATATCTTGGTACTCCTTACGTATATGGCGGTACTACTCCTTCTGGCTTTGACTGCAGTGGTTTTACTCGTTATGTTTATGCTAAAAGTGGTATCTCTTTACCACGTACAAGCCGTGCACAACGCGCTGCTGTAAAATATACGAACAATCCTCAACCTGGTGATTTAGTATTCTTCAACGTTGGTGGCGGTGCTATTACACACGTTGCTATTTATGCTGGAAACGGTATGCTAGTACATGCTGCTGGTACACATGTTCAATATCAAACAATGAGCACTTACTGGAAATACTACGTACACAGCTACGGTACAGTTCGTTAATCTAATCTTAAAAATCAAACTTCCAACTATTTAAACATCTAATATGAACCCCTAAATAAAAGACTTTTGATAAAGTCTCTTATTTAGGGGTTTTATTTATAGATTCATATTTCTTATCGTTTTTATCGATTTAGTTATTGTTCTTTTTCATTATTTGCATGACGTATTTTTACTTTGCAAATCACTTAGTAGTAACTCTCCTACTGATATTATTCAACCTTTTTATAGCTATTGTACTTTTTCACTTTAAGCTATTTTCGCTGCACAATTATGTTCTGAAGCTTATTAGGGTTAGATATATTGATATTCAATAGAGAGTTCTCAACCTCTTATAAAATTAAAGTTTAAACAATCTTACTTGTTGATGTAGTTTTGTAGCTAAATTAGCTAATTCTTCTGAATCACTAGTTAGGTCATGCATCGAACTTGCGGTTTGTTCCAATGTAGCAGTTGTTTCTTCTATACCTGCAGATGACTCTTGAGAAATAGCAGCAATATCGTCAATTGCTGTATTGATCTTAATCGATGAATCGGTCAAGTCATTTAAAGTATTTGCCACATCTTTGATATTATCATTCATACTAATAACCGCTGTGTTTATTTTATGGAATGTTTCTTCTGTTTGAGTTATTTGATTTGTCCCTTTATTTACTTCTTCATAACCAGATTGTAATGATCGTGTTACTTGTTGTGTCTCATCTTGAATTTTCTCCATAATTTCAGAGATATCTTTGACCGAGTATGATACTTGTTCAGCAAGTTTCTTTACTTCATTAGCAACTACGGCAAAACCTTTTCCATTTTCTCCAGCTCGTGCTGCTTCAATCGCTGCATTCAAGGCTAATAGATTGGTTTGATCGGCAATTTCGTTAATCACTTTAACTAATTTTGATATTTCTTTTGACTGTCCACTTAGTTTTTCAACCTTTCCAACTGCTCCTAATACAATTCGATCAATTGCCTTCATTTGGGTTGTCGAAGCGTTCATTAATTGGCTACCTTCTCTAGTAAGAATTTGAACCTGGTTGGAATAAGTGCTCATTCTTTTACCTTTTTCGTTCATAGGTATAGAGGGATTTTGAACATTGCAGTTATAAAAAGAGGGGGTGACCTGTAAGTTTTCTACTTACGGGTCACCCCCTTTACTCCTTTACCCACAAAGAATGATGTTTTCTTATTGTGGGGTCATTTCATTATTAGTTGATATATCTACATCTGTGTTGCTGGTACTTCTATCTTGTTTATTTTTTTCTTCATCAACACTTTGCTTTTTAATAGGTTCTTTTTTCTCCTGAGTTGTTGTATTAGTATTGTCGTTGTTTACATTAACAGGTTTTTTCTCATGCTCAGTTACACCCGTATCAGGGCTTTCAGGGCTTGTTTGTTGTTGTCCATCATCAGATGAAGCAGTAACTTTGATATTCGTAAATTGATAATCACCATAATCATCAATGACGATTGTGTAGATAATTGTTTCATTTAATTTATGTTCTTGTTTTGTTGCTTTATCTGTATAAACAAATGTTGAGTTCACTTCTACTGTTGCATATTCATCGGTAATATTTATATTACCAATAGTATGTTGTAAATTTTTATATTTCTTTTCGCTAGTAGAGTAACTTTCAATCATTTTTTGTGCAGTGTTAATCGCACTACTTCCTGGCATTATATAGGTTTCATAATAATTTTGGGATTTGTTTTTAATCGCATATGGGAACAGTTCGTAATAACCGTCAACATACTGTTCAATCAAATCTTTTCCTAAATAAGCTTCTTCTTTATGATTATCTTCAAAATCAGCATCATCTTCAATATCGATTTTGACATCTTTGTTTGACCAATTGGTTATGAGTGACATAACTTTACTAATCGGAATAGCATAACCAATTTCAGGTTGGTCTGTTAGAATAATGGAGTTAATTCCTATTACATTACCTGTTTGGGCGTTAATTAATGGGCCGCCACTTGAACCAGAGTGTAATCGTGCAGTCATTTCATAAAGACCACTGTACGTATATTCATCTGTAAATTCAGCACCAATACTTGTGATTTTACCTTCTGTTGCAGTACCGCCTTTGTTATTAGGGCTACCAATTGCAATAACAGGTGTGTTTACCCTTGCCATTGCTGTATCTAAAACAAGTGGGTCCTTTCCGGCTAATTCTGGCACTCTAATCAAGGCAACATCTGTTTTATTAGAAATACCAATTACTTGTCCTCGAAATTCTTGACCATGTTCATTTGTGACAAATACATAAGAGGCATCTTTTGCTACGTGGGCATTTGTAATAATGTCCCCTTCTTTATTGAACAAAAATCCTGAACCTTGTTGTAAATCTGTGTAAACTGTATATACTTGCGTTTTGGCATTTGCAATAATAGCAGATGTATCATTTTTAGGCATGCTTACATCTGTAGAATCTTTTGTTGTTGTATCGCCATCGCTATTAGATGGAACGTCATTGGTTACAGTTCCTTCTGAACGTGATGAAGAACCGGTGTCCTCACCTGACTTCTCCGAATCTTTTTCTTTATCCGGATCTTTCTTCGTTGTTTTATGGACATTTTGAACTTTAATATGATCATTATCATTTGCTGCTTTGTCATTCTTTGTAAGGAGCATATATGCACCCGTAATAACTGCAATTAACAAAATAATGGAAACAGCTATTCTTTTGATGGATGCTTTCTTAGGTTGATATCTTCGATTATTCGTCACTTCACATCCACTTCCATTCGTAAAAATTTTTATACTATTATATATAGACGGATAAAGCATACCTAAAGTTTCAAAAATGGATTTAATAATTAAATTCCAATCAATTTTCACAACGTTTATCATAGCATAAATTCATTAGAATAGAATGAGAAATTGTGAATTTTGTTTAGAAAAATGAACTTTTTTTACGAAACGCCCTTATGTATATTTTTCTTCTAACTTTAGGGTTTTCAACCTGTTATTTTCCAGCTAATTCTTCGCGGTATAATGAATGAATATTTGTTATACTTGAAGATTTTATCCCTCAATGGTACTTCATTTGAAGAAAAAATTTAATAGTATATAATAGGTAGAAATATAACTTATGGACGCAGAAAGGTTCGATTATGAAGAAGATAGATGTTTTAGGGATTCCTGTAGTAGATACTACAAAAAGTGAGTTTGTAGATCATATTGAAGATGAGTTGTTAAACGGAAAGACCCCTATTTGTATTGTAACTGCAAATCCCGAAATTATTATGCTCGCAAAAGAAAATAAAGTATATGAAGAATACTTATTGAAATCTAATTATGTTGTTGCAGATGGAATCGGTGTAATCATTGGTTCAAAAATTCTTGGAACACCTTTAAAAGAACGAGTTCCTGGATATGAATTGGTACATGACTTTTTAAGAACATCTAAAGAAGGACACAATCGCTTCTTCTTTTATGGCGGGAAACCGGGTGTAGCAGCTCAGGCTGCTGAAAAAGCAAAAGATTTATATCCTCATATTAATATTGTTGGTGTTGCTGATGGATATGGTGGAAATGGCAATGGAGATGAGGTTGCCGAAAAAGCCGCAGCATTGAATCCAGATTTTATCTTTGTTGCGCTTGGTGCTCCAAAACAAGAAGAGTGGATTGCAGATCACCGCCATCAATTCTCAAATACCGTTATGATGGGGGTCGGTGGAAGCTTTGATATATTATCAGGCAATATCAACCGTGCCCCAGAGATTTTCCTTAAACTTAATCTCGAATGGTTCCATCGCTTGATCACCCAACCAACTAGATTCAAACGGATGTTGAAGATTCCACGTTTTTTGTTTGAAGTAAAGAAATCTAAGAAAAGATAGGCCTTATCATCAGTACTAATTGGACGATTTCCATTCGTTTTATTAATGATAATCAGTAATTCCATCTCTTCAGACTTTAAAAGCCTCTGCTCTTGCAGGGGCTTTTAGAATTAATGGAACGATAATGCACGAAATAATTGATGCATAAGGACAGCTTATTATTTATGGAGGCATTTTTTATGTTTTGCACTTTTTATTGGGGGATATTTTTCAATTATAAAAGAATTAGTGTTTTATCTTTAAATAGAGGTTTTTCATAGTCATAGTAATATTGTCGATTCCTAGTATTCCCCTCTGCCTCAAGATTCATATTAGCGAAAAGTTTTGATATATACGCATTACTTTCAATACCTAAGAATTTTCTAAATTCTTCATTTGTAATTGTCTTTTGAAAAATGTTAAACCAATCCTGCATAGCTTGTTTGATAAACATTCCTTTTAGACAACCAAATATAGGACAGTACTTATAAAAATTATTCGATAAATCAATTGGATTACCACATAAGCAAATAATTCCTTCTATTATTTTACCTTTAATTTCTAGAGTTTTTGATAGTGGAAAGGATTGAACGGTTTTATCAACGTATTTATATGATCCACTAATCGCTCAAATTCGCTAGTTGTTTATATTGCAGGATTTTCATCTAATTTCTCAAGATAACTCGAGATTTGTTTAGGAAACATAATATCTACTAACGTTGGTTGTTGTACAACATGTTTCTCGCTATTTGAAAAGATGATTTTAGAGTATATGGGGAGTTGGACTTTGCGACTTTCAAATACATATCGGATACTATTTGAAGCACGAATGATTTGACTTTGGGGACATTCAAACATTTTCTCTTCACCTTCTACGCTTTGAGATAGTTGGAAGGGATTCTCTAAGAATCTTATAGTTCCTCGCATTTTTTTCACTTCGAAGATACACGAAAAGTTTGGGGCGACGATTAATGCATCGAGTTGTACATGCCGATGTTGTGTAATTTGGAGCTCGGCATTTGGCCAATATGCAAAAGGATTTTTTATATTCGATTCTCGTACAAAGTGATCCACAGTGAGTTCACCTTGGTATCCAGCTCGAATAGCTTTATACTGCCGCTGTAGCTTTAACGCTAATTCAGAATCTTGATTCGGGATTCTCAACAATAATCTCTCAATTGCCGCTAACTTCGGAGGGACTTTTCTTGGAAATATAATAAGTATCCACCTCTTTCTATTAATTTACCTATAATTTACTATAATTCGAGTTGGAATTCAATCGGTTTTCGTGAATTTTTTCTAAATTTTACATCATTTTCTATTTTGCGTAGTTTTTTCTTATCAAAGAGATGGTTATTTATTATTTGGAAGGGTTTATTTCCAAATTAGAGGTTTTTATTCATATATATATCTACAATTAATAAAAAAATCCTAACCTCCGGAGAGATTAGGATCTTATAAAAAAGCAATTATTCAGCAGCAACATCTGAAGCTGCTGGAACATTAACAGTTACTACAAATGGTTGACCATTAAGATTTAAGCTAAAGTCACCAGCTTTTAGTGCATTTGAGCTATCAGTTACAGTTACATCTACAGAATCAACATAAATAGTAGCAACACCATTTTCTCCGACTTCCGCATCATTTGAAAGAACTGAAGAATTGTTAGAAGTATAAGTTACTTTATTGATTTTTACTGTTTGAGTACCAAAATCAAATTGATTAGTTAATTCAGCAATAATTGCTTTTTTAACATCTTCTTCAGAAGTTAGAGTGAATTTATTTGATTTTAGAGTGTAAATAGGTGCGATACCATTGTCTGTTACTGAGAATTCTTTAGTAGCAACAGTCATTGTACCAACTTGAACTTTAAGAGTATAGTTACCTACTGCCAAACCTGAAATTTCTTTACTTGTAGAAGCAGTTTCAGTAGATTTATATCCATTTACTTCATTACCATCTTTATCAAGAACGATGAATTTGGCAGTTTGTGCATTTGCTTCTTTAACACCATTAGCATCAATACCTTTTACAGATACTGTCATAGTTAAATCATCAGCTTCAGTTAATGTATCATCTTTAGTTTTAAGTTCATTTACAAAACCTTCTAATGAATAATCTACGATTGCTCCAACTTTATCAACTTTTACTGAAATAGTTTTTGTGAAGTTACCCACTTTAACTTCTACAGTCGCAGAACCTGCAGCTTTTGGAGTTAACTTAAGAATTGAATCATTTTCATCAAATGCAGCAGTTACAACTTTCTCGTCGCTAGAAGTAGTAGATTTTTCACCAACTAACGCAACATTACCTCCAAATTGGTCCAATCCAGATACTTTGACTTCTTCAGGAGTAGCATTATCTGCATTTAATGTAACTGATGTTTTATCTAATTTAATATCTGATAACACAGATTTTGCTGCAACAGTTACTTCTACTGTTTTAGTTGCAACTTCTTTATCATCTTTTAATACAGTTGCACGAACAAGTACTTTTCCTTCTTTACGAGGTGTTACTTTACCTGTTTGAGTATCAACAATTGCAACTGAAGGGTCTAAAGAAGTGTATTTAACAGTATAATCACTAGTTAGTTCAACATTTTCACCAAATTGATCTTGATATGTGAAGTTCAAGTATTCATCAGAACCTTCAAGATTTACAGTAGAATCTTGTTTGTAATCATTAGCTTTATAATCTAATGTAGCATTTGCAGATGAAGCTAAAGTCCAATTAGTTCCAAAATCTTTAAATTCAGAAGATGTAGCTGTTACTGTTACTTTTGGTGATTCAGCAATTACTTTACCATCTTTTAGCACAGTTAATTTTAAGAATGCTGATCCAGTTGCACCATTTGCAACAGTTAAATCTGATCCAAAGAAGTCTGTTTTATCAGTTTCAACATTAACAGTTGTATCAGCAGTGATATCTAAACCATTTTCATCCAATACTTTGTAGGCTAATTTATTACCAGTTTTAACTGTTTGGTTAGCTAATTCAATTGTTTTAGCTTCTCCCACAACAAAGTCCAATGTACTTGTAGCAACTTCTTCGCCAACTTTTGCTGTTACATTATAAGTTGTTTTAGTAGTTAAAGCATCGTATAGTACAACTTCTGCTGATTTTTTATCATCTGAAAGTTTAATAGATTTTACAAATTGTTTAGAAGAAGTAGATGAGTTAACAACTTCGATATCTTTTACTGCTTCAACTTCTTTATTGAAGTTAACAGTTAAAGTGTTTTTGTTAACTGCTTTCACAGATTCAACTGTAAGATCAGCTTCGCCTACTTCTACAGTAATTGTTGCTGCAGATGCGTTGCCTGAAGCATCTTTGGCTGCGTATGTGATAGTATAAGTACCTGCAACTTTAGTGTCGATTGCATCTACTACTTTGCCGTCTTGGTCTTTGATTTCTGTGACAACTTTAACTTTTGAATCAACGTTATCTTTTACAGAAGCTTTTGGTGTTGCGAAGTCTGCACCGTTTTTAAGTTCGATTTTGTCGCCGTCTTTTTGTCCATCGATTGTGATAACTGGAGCAGTTTTGTCAGCTACGACTTTACCGTTTTTGTAAAGAACGTCTACACCTTTCACTACTACAATACCTTCAGCACGTTTACCGTTGATATAGTAATAACCAGCTGTTGTTGTACCGTTGAATTTTTTACCATTTTTATAATAAATACCTGAAGTAGTTTTACCTGTGTATCTTACACCATTTTTATAGTAGTAACCATATGATGTTGTGCCAGTGAATTTTTTACCAGCTTTGTAGTAAACTCCTTTAGAAGTTTTGCCTGTGAATAGTTTGCCTGATTTGTAGTATTTAGCTTTGTAAGTACCTGTGTATTTTTTACCATCTTTATATAGTACTGATTTATAAACTTTGTAACCTTTAATTGCTTTTTTAGTTTTAGCATTTACAAGTTTACCGTTTGATAACTTGTATGTAGTCTTTGCAGATGCTGATAGATCGCCAGCTACAACTGCTGATGTGATAACAGAAGCACCTAGAGCTAGGGCAGCTGCTGATTTTACAAATTTCATTTTATAGTTTGTCATTTTCCATTCTCCTTTAATGTATGTACTATTTTTGGATTACTTCTATAAGAATACTATTCCCGTATATATTCCATAAATACCCTTCAAGTAATCCTTGTTGACTATATTACCACAAATAATTAATGATTTTAATAATATTTGATAACTTTTTATTAAAAATACGAATAATAATCAATTATTCCTAATAATTTTATATTATTTACCTTTTATAGTTACCATTAAATCAATATATATTTAAATAATTATCTATAATAGGTTAAAAATAGAAATATAACAAAATAATTAGTTGAATTTTCAAAATTATTTAGGGACTATTTTTATAAAATTTTACATATTAGTGTGCAATAATAACCTATCAACTATATGTTATAAACAATAATAATATGATTGATATATAGTCTTACAAGTAAAAGATGTAATAAAAATTACCTAATCATTCGTATTTTTAAAATTTAAAACGATTATATTCGACATTATTCGACTATTGTTCGTATTTTATGCTATTTCCTTTGAAAATCAAGTATATAATTGGTCTGTGAGTTATTCAATTCCTACTCATCTAGTTTTTTTGTCTTATTTACTTCGTCTATGATTCTTTATAAAATTATTATTAATTATACTTATCTCTATATTTAACCTTTTCAGGTCATGGGAGTGTCAATAATTTTGTGTAAATGACTTTTCAACCTTTTCAAGTAGATCGTCACTTTGGTATTCAATTAGACTT
>NZ_CAKQBI010000034.1:0-24402 GCF_934216135.1 uncultured Rummeliibacillus sp.
ACGAAAGTCGCTACCAAGGCCGGTGCTAGCAAAGTAAAAGGTGCAGCACAAAAAATTTCTGGTTTAGATTTATTACCATATGCCCCTAGAAATCAATTAGCTTATGCGAATGTAGGTGTTGTGCCTTACAATGTGGTGAATGGTGCTGGGGTCAAAAATCAGTTGATCTCTATGACAAAGGTAGAGAGTAGCGGTAATCCTAGAACAAGGTTACCAAGAAGAAATGGTCAATGGAAAGGTGAACCTGGTAATGGGAAATGGTATTCAGATAAACCGCAAGTAAAAAAATAACGAATGGTGAAGGTGTAGAATTTAATGAGGGAAGACCAAATTTCACTCCATGGAGTAAAGGGTCCCTTAAGTTTAAAAAAGGTATATTAGATGGAACGAAAAAAGATTTTAATATAGTTTATGAAAAAATTAAGCAGTTGAAAGGATTTAAATCAATCAATCAAAATTTTGGCTTAAAGAAAAAGGGTTAACACCACATCATAAAAGCTCAACTGAAATTGAATTGATTCCAACTGAATTACATGGAAATATACCACATATTGGTTCTGCATCTGATTTAAGAGGAGGAAAAAATAAGTGAACGAAGTATTGAAAAGAACATTAAATACTATTATCGATATAGATATGAGTGTAGTAAAAAGAGATAATTATGGCAACAGTATTAAAAAGATAGAACTCTTTTATAATGTAAATATTCCATTGGACTATAAGGAATTTTTACTTGAATATGGAGGGAGCTTTATTAAAGAAGACATAATGTATCAGCCAATCGAGAGTACCCCTGTAACTCCAAAGGATGGGTTTGATTCAATAAATTGTTTTTATGGATTTACAAATAATAACAATGATATAGAAGAAGCCATAAAAACGTATCATGAGATTTTAGGTACTGACGTCATGCCTATTGCAGATGCGGATGGAGGGGATTTAATATGTTTAGGTTTGAAAGAAGACTATAGAGATAGAGTTTATTATTGGTATCACGAAGAACAACTAGTAAAAGATGATGGAGCAGAACATTTATATCTTATTGCAAACACTTTTAAAGAATTTATTTTTAAATTTAAGAAACATGTAAGGAAAATAGATATTGAGTTAGATGATATTGATATATTTTTAGATGAAGATTTACTAAAGGATTAGAAGTTTTGGAATGAAAGTTTTAAGATCTAGTGCCAGGCATTGAAACAATTCAGAAAATAGACTACAGATCAAGTCCTTAATTTCTCAAGAGGTTAGGGGCTTTTTCTTTTTATGGTTAAATTTATGATTGTGTAGATACCCCCATGATACGGTAGAAATAAATTCTTCAATTCTCTTATAACTAGTGAACTAGACGATCTTTGGAAAGATAAAAAGATTAGAAAGAAAATTGAACGTCAACTCAGAGAACCTGGAGGCTTAAATGAGTGGCACTTAGTTTCAAAGGATTCGCAATTTAAGTATTGGAATTAGTCCTATGTATAGGCATAGAGACTATCATTCTGTTTATAATGAAGTAGTTGAAAATGCATAAAAATAATAGATTAACCAAAGTGTTGAGAGTTTATAAAAGCAAGTTTATGAGTTGCAGAGTAGTTTAAGGAGATTGCAAGAGAACGGCTTACCATTATATCCTAGTCAAGGAGCAACAGTAGAACTTTGGGAAAGAAAGCTTAGAAAAATGGAAAAACAATAGAAGCAAGGAGGTAATATAAATGGAAAATAAATACATCGAACAGTTACTATATAGCACAGATAAAGAATATATAATAAATCAGTTAACGAATACAAACAACTCATTATTTTGTTGCTAATTATAACTGGAATAATGGATTGGATGTACCTACGGTTATTCTAGAAAATGAGGCTTGTGATTTTGGAACAGGTTTACTAATGTTTTATTTTGCAGATGGATATCGTATGTTAGAAGACCCTGATGAAGTCTCAAGTTCTTCGTTAAAGGAATTGAAAGATTTTTTGAGTGAAATTTATAATAAAATTATAAACTTAAAGTTTAAATATCAGAATATTTCCTTCGACCCTGAGTTAACAAAAATTCAAAAGTATAAATTGAAAAAGAAAGAATAATCCAAGCATTCCTGATATTCTCATTAGTAAATCACCAGGTGAAGTGTTTGATGTTTCTAAAATATAATGTGTTTAAATTTGAGTGGCTATATGCCTTATTGGTGGAAAATACTTGGATAATTCTACAGTTAGCTAGATCAAATGAAGTTAGTAAACCATATATATTAATTTCAGGTATTTAGTTCCGATAAGTAATCCGCTTCCTGAGGCAGTTTATCCGCTCCAAAACAAATTGTATTCGCTCTCTCAGCAAATTAAGTCATCTCTCCAGTGTACTCAGGCAGCGAAAAATACTCCTATTATCCGCGGCAAGATTACTAGATTGACCAAGCAACTGGGCCGCGTAAAAGGAGGAGTAATAGGTGCAGCAACAATTTATTCGCTCTTGGCGACTGTTTATTCGCTCTCTCGGCAATTTAAGTCATTTATCCAGCGTACTCAGGTAGCGAAAAATACTCCTATTATCCGCGGCAAGATTACTAGATTGACTAAGCAACTGGGCCGCGTAAAAGGAGGAGTATCAGATGAAGCAACAATTTATTCGCTCTTGGCGACTGTTTATTCGCTCTCTCCGTCCGATTATTCGCTCAAAAATGAATTGTATTCGCTCTCTCAGCAAATTAAGTCCTTTCTCCAGCATGATCAACGCAGCGGATGGATGGAACAAAAAAATAAGAGAGCGCAGTGGCTCTCTTATTTTGCATATAAGTTAATGGATTCTGGGTCAAAACCTATTACCCAGTGACCGTTAATGTTGGTTTGTGGAACGCCAAGTTGCCCAGTTGTTTCTATAAGTTTAGTTGCAGCATTTTGATCTTGCTGAACATTCACTTCTTTAAATGGAAGGCCTGCATTTTTTAAATAATTTTTAAGCATTGAGCAGTATGGGCAAGTATTTGTTGTGTATACTGTAATATCGTTCATTTTCATTCATCCTTTCAATATAAAATATACCCATATAGGTATACTAAGACGATTGCATCTGTAAGTCAACTATTAAGTAATCTGAGTGAAATGTAGAAATATTATTCATTGGAAAAGAAATATTAGATTTGAAAAATTTTTAAAATCGATATAAGCATGTGATGTAATCCTTGAACCGTTTAGTTTAACAATAAATAGGAAATTATGATTAGGAGGAAAAGTAAATTAAAGGAGCGGTGATTATGGCTATTTGTCCTTTATGTAACTCATTAAAAATAGTGGAAATAAAGTGTCCTAAATGTAATGCTTTGTTAGATAATGCAGGGAAAGTAGCTGATTTTATGGACCCTTATAATCATTATAAGGATGAAGAGATTGCGAAAATGGATGACGGCTATCCAAATACAGCTAAAGATCAGACTTGCCCTCATTTAATGGTCTGTCGTAAATGTGGATATGATAAGGTGATTTTTATACAGGAAGAATAGCTCAAAAGAGGTTCATCTTTATTAATAGGGAAGTACAAAGAAACCATCCGAGGCTAGCAAAAGGATGGTTTCTCTACATTATAGTGATGGGGTTATTTAATTTCCTTTAAACCTTTTCCATCAAGTATTAGTTGAATACCATCTTCACAAAAACCGTAAGAACGCCATGAACAAGTTTTGCAGACAGATTGAATGTCTGAGGGAATAACATGGTTTTGGATATGAGATTCAATGTCTGCCCATTTTAAAGTCTGCCCGACTTTTAAGCCGATTTTCTCTAAAAATGCGGCATCCATTTGATAGATGTGATCATCTTGACAGTGATATTCACCTGAGTTTGGATAATTTTCGCATAATTGATCAGGTCCATTAACAAGCTGTACCAATGTTTCTGGATGCTTTCTCAAGGTATGATGTAAACGAGTCATATTTTCAACATATTTTTTGGAATATCCCATTCCTCGATAACCTAGAAGACAAAAAATATGATGTCCTCTTAATCTATACATAATTCTCCCCCTATTTGAATCGGCATAAAAGAGTCAACCTTATTTAATAAATGGTTAACTCAATGTTATCATAACATAAAGAATAAAAGGGGAGGAGATACTAATATCTCAGAGTGTAAAATAAAAACAGCTACAATGGTATGCCGTCACTGTAGCTGTTGCTCTATTTAAAATACTATTAAAAGCTTAATCAAACTTTTCTGCATCTCCATCAAAAGGTTTATCTGCAACTTTAATGGAACCGCTAGGGCATTCATCCCATGCATCTTCTAAATCATCGTAAAAATCTTCTGGAACCGCAGCAGTTCCTTGGTTGTCATCTAGTATTACATGAGAATGACCTTTTCGATCATGATTAAATATATCTGGTGCTATATCATTACATGCGCCACAAGCAATGCAAGTTTCTTTATTGACAATTGTATATTTCATTATTTTTTCCTCCTAAGGTTTATTTAAGCTTTGGTATTTTTTTCTTTCATAATGGTTGTACTGTGAAGAGCTTGCATATCAGCTGTTGGATCGATATATACTTTCGCGCTACTAATGGCGATAGGTGCTTCTCCAAATCCAGTTGCGATCAAGTTAACTTTGCCGTCATATGTGCAAATGTCTCCAGCAGCATAAATACCCTCTATATTTGTTTCTAATTTACTGTTTACAACAATTGAATGATTGTCGATTGCTAGTCCCCAATTTTTGATGGAACCGAGTGAAGTAGCAAATCCATAATTGACAATGACAGCGTCAACGTCCAAGGTTTCTCTTTCGGTTCCTTTTGTTTGTTGAAGTACTACTTGTTCTATTTGATGTTTTCCGATAAATTCAGTTGGGACAAATGGTGTCATGACTTCAATGGTAGATTTTTTCAAGTTTTCGACACTCTGTTCGTGAGCACGAAATGTATCTCTTCGGTGCACTAATGTGACATGTTCAGCAATTGGCTCTAGCATTAAAGCCCAATCAACAGCTGAATCACCTCCGCCGAATACGACCACCCGTTTTCCTGCGAACTTGTTTAGATCATTTATAAAATAATGAATATTACGACCTTCATAGTTTTCAATGCCATCAAGTTGTAATTTCTTTGGTTGGAATGCGCCATTACCGGCTGTGATCAGAATGGTTTTTGAGTAATGAATATCAGTATTTGTCGTTAGTTTAAATATACCGTCGGGTCGCTTTTCAACCTGTTCAACAGATTGTTCAAGACATATGGTAGGATTAAACTGTCTCATTTGCTCGTTTAAATTATTGATCAGCTCTTGAGCACGGATTTTTGGAAAACCTGCAATATCATAAATATACTTTTCAGGATATAAAGCAGATAATTGCCCACCTAACTGTGGAAGATTTTCTATGATTTTCACCGATAGTTGCCTCATACCAGCATAAAAAGCAGCAAACATTCCAACCGGTCCTCCGCCAATAATTGTAATGTCAAAGACTTGGTCATTTTGTGACATTCCACGCACTCTCCTCATACGTACCTAATATCTTTCAAATCGAGCTAGACTAGTAATCGATTAAAATAGCCTCTCTCGCTTACTTCATAAGTTATTGTATAAGGGGAAAATGAAATTAACGTGAAATTTAGTGCCAGGCATCGAACCAAATCTAATTTGTGTGAAATCTATATGAGTTTTTAAGCATAATTGTTCCCAAAACGTCGCTTTGGTAACTAATGTTATACATTAAGAATGTTTCGTAATAATAAAGTCATTTAAAATTATAATATAATGTATTAAGTTGTTCCTCAAACGGGCCGGATTCTTAAACAACTAGAAGGAGTGGAAATTAATGTCCAATGAAGTAGGAACAAGAAAAATAATTTTAGATTTAGCTGTTTCCTTAGACGGATTTATTGAAGGGAAAAACGGTGAAGTTGATTGGTGCATTATGAACCCTGAAATGGAGTTTACTAATTTCCTAAATCAAATTGATACAATTTTGTATGGAAGAAAAAGTTACGATTTATGGGGACAATATATTCCAACAGCTGAGGCTCCTGATGATGAAAAAGAAATGTGGGAATTGGTTCACAGCAAGGAAAAATATGTGTTTTCTAAAACGCAAAAAGGGACTGACAGTAAAGTAACATTTGTAAATAAAAATATTACCGAGGAAGTAAATAAATTAAAGAATAATCCTGGTAAAGACATATGGCTATACGGTGGGGCAAGTCTCATTACGACTTTTATTAATTTAGGACTCGTTGATGAGTTTAGATTATCTGTTCACCCTGTAGTATTAGGAGAAGGAAGACCGTTATTTGTTGATATAAAACAAAGATTGAATCTAAATTTGATGAATACAAGGACTTTTTCCTCTGGCGTTGTTCAACTAATCTACTATTCAAACGGAATTTAAATATCATTTTGGAATACTATACTATAATCTCCATTACTACTGCAAAATGGGTGCATTTATTGTAAAATTAATTTTTCTTCTTCAAATAATGGAGGATTTTGTTCAATAAGAACTAATAATGTATACAAAATAAATACAAATAACATTCCCAAATAAAAGTTTGGTGACATAGTAAAAAGGCATAAACGCTGTTATATCAGTGTTTGTGCCTTTTCTATTGGGAGATTGTTTATACGTGGTTTTATGCATGTCTTGGCGTCAGGTATTACTAGAAAGCTTTGCGTCAACAAAATAATTTTTCTCAATCAGATTGATATATAAACATACTATTTTTCAGAAATAAAAATAACATCAACATAAAAGTAATTTATTTCAATTAAAGGAAATGATAAACTGTATAAAGCAACATGAAAAAATCTACTATGTAAAAATTAATTCTGGAGGTTAAATAATGCTTGCCATTGCTACAAAGGAATTTGTTGAGATGATGAAAAGTTTTAAATCTTTATTTATTATCGCACTATTTGTACTATCCTCATATTTTATGAGCTCCTTCGTTTCAAAAAACGTTGTGAGCATTGGTACGGATACAAATAATTATGTGTCTGTCACAAGAATTCTTATTTTATTATTTGGTTTTCTATTTGTTCTGATGCTATCCCATGATTTAATAAGTCGTGAAACTTCCACAAAAACAATTCGATTTCTTATAACCAAAACTTCACGTACAAGTATTATAGTTGGTAAATTTTTAGGCGTTGCCGCTTTTTGGTTATTCTCACTAGGAATTTCAATCACTATCGTATCTTTTTTTGCGAAAGATTTTCTTTGGTTTACATTCTTACAGTTGTATAGCTTCCTTATTTTTGCGATAGGTCTTTGCCTACTAATTTCTACCCTGGCAAAAACCACAGGTATGTCAATGCTACTTGGACTAGCTGTTAGCTTTATCGCACCCATAGTTGGATTTTGGAGCATGTTCTCAGAAAAAACTTGGTTGAAACCGTTTAAACTATTACTTCCATATCAATATCAAATAAAAGAAAATGGCCTTGTGCTTATTCCACTTATAATAGGCCTCCTATTTATCTGTATTAGTATTTGGCATTTTAAACGAGGTGATTATTAATGAATAAAGTCTTAGAAGTTAAAAATATAACAAAATCATTTGGAAATATAGATGTATTAAAAGGCGTTTCTTTCTCTATTGATCAAGGAGAAATTTTCGGCTTTCTTGGAAGAAATGGGGCAGGGAAAAGTACATTAATTAATATTTTAACAGGCGTTATTCATCAAACAAATGGTGGTTTCCAAATTCTTGGGGGTTCCCTAGATAAAGTGAAACATAAAATCGGTGTTTTCCCTGATGTAGACAATTTTTACGCGGATTGGAGCGCTAATCAGCATTTAAAATTCTTTGCAAAAGTACAGAAACTCAAAATTCAACAAAAAGAGATCGATGAAAAACTTGCATTAGTAGGACTTTTAAAGGACAAAGAGAAAAAGGTGAAAAACTTTTCATTTGGTATGAAAAAGAAGCTAGGAGTTGCACAAGCACTCATCAACAATCCTGAATTTATTATTTTAGATGAACCTACATCTGGACTAGACGCTGAATCAGCAATTCATATGCGTGAACTTGTCAATAAATTAGCAGCTCAAGGAAAAACAATTTTCATCACGTCACATAATTTAAATGAACTTGAAATACTTAGTGATCGAATTGCTATTTTAAAGGATGGACAAATTAGTGTGATAGGAACTATGGAAGAACTACGAGTAGAAGCACAAAATAAAATCCAAGTAGAAATCACATTAAATCGTCCTCTCAAAAAAGAAGACTTAGCTACAATTGATTTACCTCCACATCAAATTAATAAGCAGAATTTACGTATTTCGGTAAAACAACAGGAGGAAATTGGAAACTGTATTCGCCAATTGGTACTTAAAGGCTATAATATTTATAGCGTTATTCAACAGGAAAAAACATTAGAAGATATATTCTTACAAAATGAGGTGGCACATTAGTGGGAAATTTCTAATAGTAGCAGTCGCGTTTATATTTGGTTACTTTTATCTAGCATGGATAATGGACGATAGAATGGGGCCGATTTTTGTAATTTTAATACTTCTTGCAGTGAATTATATTGCAAGTCGGATTATAAATGCAGTGAGAAAGAATAGATAAGGTAATAATGTTGTTAAATAATTGGAGGGAAATACATGATTTGGTCTAATAACCCTGATAATACATATAAATTAAAAAAACTAAAGGATTCACATATTCGAAAGGCTGAAAAGATTTTAGGGATTCAGTTACCGAAAGAATATATTGAAATTCTGAAAGAACAAAATGGAGGGGGAATTATATACAATGCGTTCCCTAGTCCTAAACCTACCGCATGGGATGAGACATCTGGATATATTGACCATATCCTTGGAATAGGTAAAGATTCAGGAATATTAGATACACCTTATTATATTCAAGAATGGGAAATGCCTGAGAATATTGTACTAATTAGTGGGGACGGATCCGAGTGGATTGCTTTTGATTATCGATTTACAAAAACAAACCCTCCTATTATCTATTTAAATAATGACAGTAACGAGATAATAACTGTAGCTAACACTTTTAGTGAATTTATTTCAAAACTATTTGTACAAGAGAATGTAGAAGTGATTTTTGAAGAAGAACCACAAGTGACTCAATTAGAAGTGGAACAATTTATTAAAGAAAATAATGTAGAAGAATTGATTTTAGCTATTGATCGTATTTCTTGGGATATAGACGAAATGGATCAAATCGATTTAGATTGGTATACAGATAAGTTAATACAATTAAGTCATCATAATGATAGTTATTTAAGACAATCAGTTATTAACGCAGCTAATGTTTTAGATTATTTAATAGATAAAGAAACACTACATAGCATAATAAAAATACTTGAGAACGATTCTGATAGCGATGTTTTAAATTCTGTTAATTTGTTAAAGAAGAAAATTTAGTGCCAGGATCTGATTAAGATGGGGAGAAATTTAAAGATGGACTATCAGTTTAATATTATGACACAAAAGCAAGCAGAAAATATCGCATTTAATTGGCATTATGATGGGGCATATTCATTTTATGATATGGAAGCTGATATGGAAGATTTGGATGAATTTTTAAACCCAGAAACACGAGGTAATACAATATTCGCTGTTACAAATAATGATGAATTGGTAGCTTTTTTGAGCGTAGATAAAGTAGATGATACTACTTTTGAAATTGGATTAGGAATGAGACCGGATCTAACTGGAAGAGGTAGAGGATTAGAATTTTTAAAGGCTGCAATGGATTTCGTTAAATCAGAATTTAAAGCCGAAAAAATAACCTTATCCGTTGCAACATTTAATCAGAGAGCCATTAAAGTATATAGAAAAATCGGTTTCAAAGACAAAGGTACTTTTATGCAGGATACAAATGGTAGCATATTTGAGTTTTTAAAAATGGAATATGTATGTTATTAAAAGGGGTTTAGTTGTAAAGTAATTTACATATAAACTCAGGTTTTGAAATATAGAACTTAGATTTGTAAATAATAAGGGATAGCGTAAATAGTGGTTTTGATAACAAAAGTTACTACGGAACGTGTAATTGTAGCATATTAAACTTCTTGCAAGAACAAAAGTTTGGTATAATGTATTTAGGATAGCTGATACTCAAGGGTGGTTGGCTCACTCCCGTTAAGAAAGGGGGTGAAGCCATGACAGTATTTGAAGCATTAATGTTGGCAATCGCATTTGCAACGTTAATCATTACAGTTCTGTCATTTAATCATAAAAAATAACCCATCCTTGAGTTAGGCCCTCAGATGGGTCATTTCTACCATTTGGAGCCAATCCCCTTAAAGGGATCAACTATCTTTTTGACCGTTCGATGCAGTAACATCGGCGGTCTTTTTAATTTATGTTTATAACAATTTTAGTATACGTGGTGAATGGCATATTTTCAAGTTACAGCTTAGTAGGGGTAAGAACCCATGTATTAAAACAATGATTTATTTCCATAATCGGATAGTTTATTTCTGAATTGGGATAGTTTATTCCCAAAATAGATGCATTTATTTCTAAAAATGGTCTATTTATTTCCAAAATATTGGTGTTATTTCTTGTATGAGATTTATTTTCGAAAAATGTTATTACCGATAAAAGCAAGTGAATTTAAGTCCTTAATCTCTTCGGAGGTAAGGATTTTTTCTTTGATATTCAATCCACGTATTTCTTGGATTAATCCACGTGTTTTATGATTTAATCCACGCAAATAAGGGGTCAATCCACGCATTCGGAAGTCCAATCCACGCAGAAAGAAATTGAATCCACGTTCTGGGCAATTTAAGTCCCATGATTGGATCAAATTATCGAAAAATATTCCTATAAAATCAAAATTTCTCTCTAATTTTAACGTCACTTTGAAAAAATTTTTTATATGAAAATTTCACCGTTATATTTCTGATCAAATTCTTCTTAAAAAGAGATTATATTTTTGTGAGAGATGAGAAAAAAAATAATGCTTCTAAACCGCTTTATATCAAGGTGAATATAGGTTTCCAAAATTTTGAATTTACATTGGCGAATTGTGATTTTATTTTGAAAAATTTTTAGAGAAAATAGGTCTTCTAGTTATGTTGAAAATTTGCTGTTTTATACCGATTATTTGACAAAATGCTCTTAAAGCCTATATGCTTAGTATGTAAAAATTTTTACGCCACACTTTAAGAACCTCAGGTTTTCAATACGTCGACAACAAGATAATTCGGGCTTTTAAAAGATTAAATTGTTGTTTTTTTCCGCTATTTTATTATCCAACAATGTTTTTTAAATCTTTTGCAGTCCTCGAAAATAGCAAACCATTAAAGGAGCTGTTTAGAGTATGCAACAAAATAATTTAGAAATAGAACCGCAAGATATTAATATAGTAAGTTCCAAGAAAGCAAGAAAGGCTGTCATTGCCACAGGAATCGGTAATGCAATGGAATGGTTTGACTTTGGGCTTTATGCATATTTAGCCGTTATTTTAAGTAAGTTATTCTTCGCTGGAGTTGATAACAGCGGGCTTCAACTAGTCTTTACGTTTGGTACATTTGCTGCCGCTTTCTTAGTACGACCTCTTGGAGGAATATTTTTTGCTAAGATTGGTGATAAACATGGTCGAAAAATTGTTTTAAGTACTACGATCATTTTGATGGCAATTTCCACTTTATTAATCGGTTTCCTCCCAACATACCAGCAAATTGGAATTTGGGCACCAATTCTATTATTGGGTGCTCGTTTGATACAAGGTTTCTCAACCGGTGGTGAATATTCAGGTGCGATGGTTTATATCGCTGAATCTTCTCCTGATAAGAAACGCGGTACACTAGGAAGTGGTCTAGAGATTGGTACATTAATAGGTTTCATAGCCGCTTCTGGTTTAGTAACGATTTTAACTTTTGCATTATCCGATGCACAAATGCTTGCTTGGGGATGGCGTATTCCGTTCCTAATCGCTGCACCAATTGGTCTTGTCGGCTTATATTTACGCCGTCATTTAGATGAATCTCCCGTTTTTGAAGAAATGGAACAAGCACAAGAAGAAAATGATGAAGAACCACTTACATTTAAAGAAATTTTAAAACATTATAAAAAGGATTTACTTTTAAGTGTTGTGATTGTCGCATTCTTTAATATTACAAACTATATGGTATTGTCTTATATGCCATCTTACTTAACAGAAGTATTAGGGATAGATAATACAACAAGTTTAATCATTCTACTAATTGTTATGGCATTAATGATTCCGTTAGCATTAATCGCAGGTCGTCTTTCTGACAAACATGGTAACAAGCGTATTGTGCAGATTGGCTTAATCGGTTTAACATTCTTATCTATTCCAGCATTTATGTTAATGGGAAATGCACACATCGGATTTATCTTCGCAGGTGTATTCTTACTTGGTTTCTTATTAAGTTTCTATGAAGGTACACTTCCATCTCTATTACCAAGTCTGTTCTTCTCGGATGTTCGTTATCGCGCATTAGCATTAACATTCAACGTTTCTGTTTCGATATTTGGTGGTACGACACCGCTTGTCGCATCTTATTTAGTACACGTAACAGGTGATCCACTAGCACCAGCCTATTATTTAGCTGCTATAAGTGTGATTGGCTTAATCGTCTTCAGTATATTATTCGTTCAAACTTCAGGTCGCGCCTTAAAAGGTTCTTACCCTGCGGTGGAAACGAAAAAAGAACTTCGTGAGGTCATGAAACAGGATCCAGAAGAAGCTCTATGGTGGCAGGAAGAATTACCTCAATCTAAAGAAACAATGTAATTTTCATATAAATAGAATCGTCCATTTATAGTTAAAGATTATAAATTTTAGCTATATAAAATGATAAGCGCTCCTTTCATTTTAAGTTTGGTATAATCGCCAATTCTTGTTAAAATGAAAAGAGCACTTAAATTATAAGTTTAATAGTTTGAAAATTAAGATATTGTCCCGTTAGGAGGGAGTTTTTCCCGTGAAAGAATATTATATAGAAAGAGCTAATTGTTTTCTTCGTTATCATGATTTTCCAGGAAATGATATTCCTATAATGTTTATCCATGGTCTGGGGTGTGGGGGTCATTTGATTATCCTGAAGTTGCAACTCAAGAAGCTTTAAAAAATCATCGTTGCATTTTAGTAGATCTTTTAGGAGCAGGGTATAGTGACAAACCAAATGATTTCACTTGTACCGTAGATAGTCATGCTGAATATCTTGCGGAATTTGTTTCTTCGATTGGATTAGAATCCTTTATCCTTTTCGGTCACAGCTTAGGTGGAGCAGTAGCGATATCTTTAGCTACTAAATGTCGTGATCGTATAGATAGAATTATTTTAAGTGAAGCAAATCTAGATAAAAGTAGCGAAGGGTCAACGAGCAAGTACATTGCAGAATATGATATGCAAAATTTTTTAGAAAATGGATTTAAACAGTTAATGCATGATAGTCGTCAAAGTGGAAATGAAATATGGGCTGCAGCCTTGTCAACATGGTCTCCTAAAGCTGCGTATCTTATTTCTAAATCAGCTGCTGAAGGAGAGGAACCTTCATGGCGTGAAAAGTTCTATGCTCTAGATTGTCCTAGAACTTTTATCTTTGGAGAAAACTCATTACCAGATCCTGATTTGAAGGTACTAAGCAATCATAAGATTAATATAGAACTTGTCAAAAATGCAGGTCACTCCATGGCATGGGAGAACCCGCAAGGACTAGCACTAGCGATTAAAAAAGGTATCAATCTATAGTACTGGACGAATGGTAATTAGGAGGGGGATTATGAGCACGATATCAATCAATGTTGGAATTAGCATTCTTATTGGAGCAATCTTCATTATTTCTGGTTTCATATTACTTTATAAACCTCCAAAGGATATTAACCCAATCTACGGCTATCGAACAAAACGGTCCATGAATAACATGACCCTTTGGAAAGAAGGAAATACCTACAGTGCAAAGCTACTAATAAAATATGGCATAGCTTATTTAGTTGTAGGAGCGATCATAAGTTTTATTATTACAAAGGATGAGTATGCTCTCCTAATAAATCTAATTCTAATGATTTTAGTAACAATCCTATTGTTTGTTTCTGTAGAAAAAAGGTTGAAAAAACTATCTTCGGAATCTCACGAAAAATTTTTAGGCTAATATATTATAAAGAGCTAAAGGGGTAGATTATGGATACTGATGGACTTATCATAACCACAGTAGTCGGTTTAATCTATATCTTTTTAGGGTACTTGATATGGTTTAAAAAGATGCTTTTTTTAATAGCGGGTTACAATGACTCAACTTTTGAAGGGGATAAAGAAAAATTAGCAAAAGGAACTGGAATTGTTCTTATCATATCAGGTATAGTAACGATACTTTTACCCTATTTCCTTTACTGGTTTGGAAACACTATGGGAATAATATATTGTTTACTCATCATTATAGTGATAGTAGTGATATTATGGGTGAAAAGTAAACGATGAAAATTATTAAACTTTTAATAAGAACGAATGTTTGGTAATGTGTAATAGATAGATGATACTCAAGGGTGGTTGGCTCACTCCCAAAAAGAGGAGCGCAGACTAACACCACCGCGTCCTGCGGTAACGTCTGCATGACCCACATCGTGTGGGCCCGGGGGTGATGCCATGACAGTATTTGAAGCATTAATGTTTGCAATCTCGTTTGCAACGTTAGTCATTGCAATTCTGTCATTTAATCATAAAAAATAACCCATCCTTGAGTTAGCGCTCCGATGGGTTATTTAATCAGTGTGAGCCAATCCCCTTAAAGGAATCAACTATCGTTTTGACCGTTCGATGGGATAACATCGGCGGTCTTTTTAATTTATGCTTATAACAATTTTAGTATACGTGGTGAATGACGTATTTTCAAGTTACAGAATCTGAGGTGTTGGGCGTGAATCTTTGTTCCAGAAGAGGTTAAGGGATTTTTCTTTGATATTCAATCCATGAATTCCTGGGGTTAATCCACGCAATCGAAAAGTAATCCACGCAATCGGGAATCCAATCCACGCAATCGAGCATCCAATCCACGTAATTCCAAATTGAATCCACGTTCCGGACAGTTTAAGTCCTCTTAAAATAAATCAAAGTATTAAATAGATACATTAGCTACACATATATTTGCGACGGTCTTGAAAATTGTATAGAGAAATTATATATAATCATTTCAAGTAAAGGAAACTTTACAATAAAATAGAAATATGGTAAGTTTTATGTAAAGGAACCTTTACGTTGGGGTGGTGAGAAATGGAACATCGGATAAAAGAACTTAGAACTTCATTTAATTGGACACAAGAGCAACTATCTGAACTGCTTGGTGTTTCAAGACAAACGATTATTTCTATTGAGAATGGTCGTTACAATCCATCATTAGAACTCGCATATAAAATTGCAAAGTTATTTCATCTTAGTATCGAAGAAGTATTTATATTTGAGAAAGGGGAGAACTAAATATGAGTTTGGAACAGATATTAGGAATCTTGGGTTTATTAATTGGAGTTTCAGGTGGACTTTTTGGATTATGGTGGGGGAGAAAACTTTCTAACCGTAAACGAGGTATCGATGAGAGATATAAGAACATTTCGATTAGATCATTAGCAAATGGTTGGAAAATAACTTTAGTATCCATTTATATATTCTTTATATTAATGCTATTTGGAATTCAGTTTTCAGTTGCACCTGTCCTAGGAATTATTTTACTAATTCATATGGCTGGATGGGCATTTTCGGCAGTGTATTATAATTTAAAATTCTAATTTGAGATCAAAAGGTGTTTTGGTATTAGATATAAATAATGGACTGTTTAAATCGTTTTATTCCATGAGTTAGATTATGTTTTTATTAAACTCCCAATAAGAACAAATGATTGATAATATGTAATAGATAGCTGATACTCAAGGGTGGTTAGCTCACTCCCTCTAAGAAAGGGGGTGATGTCATGACAGTATTTGAAGCATTAATGTTTGCAATCTCATTTGCAACGTTAGTTATCGCAATTCTGTCATTTAATCATAAAAAATAACCCATCCTTGAGTTAGCCGCTCTGATGGGTTATTTCTACCTTTGGAGCCAATCCCCTTAAAGGAATCAACTATCGTTTTGACCGTTCGATGGGACAACATCGGCGGTCTTTTTAATTTATGCTTATAACAATTCTAGTATACGTGGTGAATGACGTATTTTCAAGTTACAGAATCTGAGGTGTTAGGTGTGAATCTTTGTGAGTTACTAAAATTTCTGACATACATCATAAATTAAGTCCTTATCTCATCGGAGGTTAAGGAAAGGACTTTTCTTTCCGTTTCTATTTAAAGGATATCAATTGAAAAATAAGTTTAATCCACGTAGTTGGTGCTTCAATCCACGTAAGTTAAGGTTTAATCCACACATTCGGGCATCCAATCCACACAAATCGATATTGAATCCACGTTCCGGACAGTTTAATTCCTAGCAGAGTAAATTCAATTCCATTTAGAAAAGTCAACAGCTTATTTATAAAACAACTTTTAAGTTATTCTAAATTTTTAAGGGCACGGCTTATAGCACGATTTTTATGAAAAATAGAAAATTTTATACCATTTGCAGAAAAAATAGTATATAATTGTAATAGATACAAAATTTATTGAATATTCTTTTAAGCTAAAGGGGGAAATTTATGAAATTAGCGAAGCACATTTTAATAGCACTTATTTTGGGGGCAGTTGCAGGTCTTGTGATGAACTTATCAATGCCCAACGCTTTTACATCTATCGACAAATACTTCTTGACACCTCTCGGAACGATTTTCATAAGCTTGATCAAAATGCTGGTTGTTCCACTCGTTTTCTTCTCTATTGTTTTAGGTACTGCGAATATTGGTGATCCTAAAAAACTTGGTAAAATTGGTGTGAAATCAATAGCATTCTTTTTAGCTACAACAGCTATTGCTATAACAATTGCTATTATACTTGCTTCCATTATAAAACCGGGTACGGTTGGCACATTTAATACAGAAGGTTTAAGCTATGAATCTCAAGAAGCACCAGCAGTTACAGATACGTTATTAGGGATTATACCGACTAATCCTGTAGCAGCATTTGTAGAAGCAAACATGTTGCAAATTATTTTCTTCTCGGTATTCATAGGGATAGCTTTAGCATTTTTGGGAGACCGAGTAAAGTCTGCTTTAAAGGTAGTTGATGAGGCTAATGAAATTATGCTGTATTTAGTATCATTAGTTATGAAATTTGCACCATATGGTACATTTGGTTTGATCGCTTCTGCGATTGGTAAACAAGGATTTGATGCGATTAAAGCAATGGGACTTTATATGATTGTCGTTTTAGTCGCATTAATCGTTCACTTTGTTTTGGTTTACGGTGGTGCGCTTAAATTTTTGGCGAAAAAGAATCCAATTCAATTTGTGAAGGATTTCTTCCCGGCCATGACGGTTGCGTTTAGTACTTCAAGTAGTGGTGCAACATTGCCGATTTCTATGAAATTAGCTCAAACTAAACTAGGTGTCCCTAAATCTATAAGTAGTTTCGTTCAGCCGCTAGGTGCGACAGTAAATATGGATGGAACAGCCATTATGCAGGGGGTTGCAACTGTATTTATAGCACAAGTATATGGAGTCAATCTTACTATCACAGAATTAGCGATTGTTGTCATCATCGCAGTTCTTGCAAGTATTGGTACAGCAGCAGTGCCTGGAGCTGGTCTGATCATGTTAGCAATGGTATTAAATGCTGTGTCATTACCAGTAGAAGGAATTGCTTTAATAATCGGTATTGACCGAATACTTGATATGGCTCGTACGGCAGTAAATGTGTCAGGAGATGCTGTATGTGCAATGTACGTTTCGCAAACTGAAAAAGGTAGCGAAGAACAATATACAGAAAATGAAAAATCACTACCTCAAGCACAATAAGGCGGGGTAGCGAAAAATTTCAGATTAATGAAGAACAACTAAGTCCTTAATCTCTTCATAGGTTAAGGACTTTTTCTTTGGTTTCTTTACTTTATTAGCCAATCCACGCAAAACGATGGGGAATCCACGTATTTTGGGATCCAATCCACGCAGATCAGGGTTTAATCCACGCAATCGAGCATCCAATCCACGCAATTCAAAATTGAATCCACGTTCCGGACAATTTAGGTCATCCGTAAGTGCATCAAAGAAAAGAAGGAGATACTCCTATTAAGCGCGACAGATATTTCATTAGATTCAAAAAAACTATCCGCGATAAGTAGTCTTGAACTATCAAGAATGATTAGAAATCCAATCCACGCAATCGAGCATCCAATCCACGCAAATCAGGGTTTAATCCACGCATTTAGGAATCCAATCCACGCAATCGGGAGTTCAATCCACGCAAATAGAAATTGAATCCACGTTCCGGACAATTTAAGTCCTCCGCGAATGAATCAATCCAGAATGAAACAAGGGAACACTCCAAGCTTAGCGGGTGTTCCTTTGTTTACGTTACAGATTATTTTGATGTACAAATCACTGTACGGTGCCCGTGAGGAAATACATGTTTCATATAATTTCCTGAGGTTACTGGAATCTTGAGACCTTTTTGTTCTAAAATCATCCAAATTGTTCGGTCTAATGCAAAGATTTCTTCCTTCATCAATCGGTTTATCTGACTTTTTTTGAAAGCCAATTGATATGTCTTTCTTTGGAACTTAACTGTCATGTAGTAATGGGGCAATGTTTTGACTACTACTTCACATACATCTCCATTTTCGGATAACTCTTGTTGAACACAATTTCCAAGATGTTTGAAAAAATCCTTTGCTGATAGATGTTGAATCATTTGTGTTCGAATAAGACTACTGCTGTTCATTTTAGATTCTCTCCTTTTTTATGAGCCAAAATGGTCTCTATTTCAATAAGGTATGAAGAGAAAAAAATAAACCCCTCTACTGCAGTTGTGAATGCAATAGAGGGGTTCGCTAAATCCCGTTCGTTATCATTCAAAGCACTGCTTTGCTGGATGAAGCACCTTACCGCTTGGCAGGTTGCTGTGAAGTCAATGAGCCAGGACTCTCGTTCACTCTCGATAACCTTATTAAATTAAATGTATTATAGCATAATATATCTTTAGATACAAGATTGAAAGTTAAAATATGTATAATTATAGGGCTAAGTAATGGGGTGAGTTGATAAAATTTCCATAATATAATCTTTTAAATGATGAAGAATCGCTCTCCATTATGACCGTCATTAATTAAAATTTTGGGCCTTTTCTTGTTTGATAGTTTCTCATATTTCTTCCTTTCATTACAATAAAATTTTTGTCCGATTTTCTTTCCTACTTTCTATGTAATTAGTAAATAGAAAGAAAGTAGGTAGATGTAAGTGGCGTGTTTTGACTACTTAGCACCTTATGTCATATTTGAAAGCGTACAGGAAATGGACGAACATGTTGAGGGGCATATTCGAAAAAATTTTTATGAATTAACCGAATCTGAAAAAGCTGTCTTATATAAAGTCGCATCGCATGCACTAGATTACCCAGGGGTATGTCATCTAAAAGCAAAAACAATCGCAGAATCTTTAGGAATATCTATAAGAACCGTTTTTCGAAGTTTAAAACATCTTGAAGAACTTCGGATTATTCAACGTATACATACAAAAAAGATGAATGGCATTAAAGGTGCCAACATCATTTTAATTTTAGCTTCACATGACACATCGAGCGTGTCACATCAAGAAAACGCCGAAAATGCATGTGAGCGTAAGGGTGAAGCAACTAATTTTCAAAAGGAACCATCTAATTCTCTTAATCAAAAACAAATATATGTAAAACATACCTATCCGATGCTAAATTCATCATTAAGAAATCGTATCTTCCATCATCTAGCTGCAACTACTGGTGAAACAAAGGAGACAAAGAGATTCCTAGACGTAATCCAAAAACAACTCAAGCCTTTACTAAAGTGGGAAGTATGGCAATCTCAAAAAATGAAGCTTGAAGAGATCGGATTCACACTTTTTAAAGAAGTTGTTCAAAAAAGTAAGAAATGTAATATCAAAAACCCTTTTGGTTATTTGTATTGCAGATTAAGTAAAAAATTGGATGAAGTAATGATGGAAATGATAGAAACATATGCAGCCGAAGCAAGGGATGGCGATTGTAGTGTAGTAAACGAATGAAGATGAAGCATTGGATTTATTTTTATCATATGTATTTATTTGGCATAAAAGATAGTGATGATTAGGTTATCAAATAGGGGATGATTTGATGAAAAACTATTTTATATTAGTATTTATTGTTGCATTAGTACTTGGGGCGATTACTTATTGGAATTTCTACGAAAATAAAATTGACGGAAGTTCGGAAAATAGCGTATGGAAAGCCGAATATGTAGAAGAAAAGATTGGTGGAAGTTCTATAGGATGGATAGCAAATGTCGATCAAAAAAATGATGAAAAATTGACAGTGAAGAAGCTTGAACTTATAAAAAACGGAAAAGTAATGGCTGAGCAAACAGAGTTCAAAGAGTTTAAAGATATTAATGGAAAAAACTACACACTCCATCCTTTTTCGTATCCCGAATTGTATGGAGGAGACGCACCAGAAAAAGAAGATTCCTATCATGTACGGATTATATGGGAAGATCATGCGAATAAAGAACATACGGATGAGATTGAATTGAAGTGAGAATTGCATAGGGATTTAGTAAAAATTAATAAAAACAAGACGGTTGCGTTAGTCCGTTTAATTTGAAAAGGAAACTTAACAAAAAAGGACTTCTTTTAATTATGTTAATAATTTAAGAGAGCCAAAATAAATGAGAAAAGTCATGTTACAACCGTTTAATGAATAAAGTAATACTTGTAGTTAAAAGAAAAGCCTCAATACCAATAAGGCATCGAAGCTTTAAGCTATACATACGTTAAGACTGACTTTGCAATCGTACAAAACGATATTTGTCTTTTATAAATTGTTTGAAATAACGTCCTGGTGAATCGGCTTCCATTAGACCTTTGTAATACAATTCTGGAACTCCGTAGTATTCGAATACACCATCTTTGATAAATTCAATTCTTAAAATCATCGCACTAGAATTATAGCCGACAGAAGCCAATTTAGAAGAAGTAACCGCTTTCATTTCCATAGTAATTCGCCTCCAAAGTTTTCAATATAACTGTTGTGAAAATAATAATAACAGATATTAAGTAAAAATGAAAGCGCTTACTATAAAGATAGTGTAAAAATTTGAAATTCACATTTTAAACGAAAGAAATCTAATATAATAAGAGAAGGGGGGATGATGTTGAAAATCAAACAGCTTATTACTTTTTTAATCATTTCGAATTTATTGACCCTTGGATTTGTTTGCTATTCAATTGTTCAACATAATTTTCAACAAGAATCTTACTTCTTAGATGAAATTCAAGCGCCTCTCGTCCAACTACAAGCGACGATCAATCACCAAAAGGAAAATAACTGGAAAGACCCAGAACTCATTTCATACCAAGCTTCTACTATTCAAAACTCTCTTGAGAAAGTGTTAGATAAATCACATTTTGCACATTCAAAATTGACGGAACATGAACAGTCCAATTTACTTCAAATAAATAAAGCCCTACAAAAACTGCCACAAAATACGGAGTACACAATAGCCAATTGGAAGAAAGAAGATCAACAGAAAGCCATAGCATTGGAGAGGACATTAAAAAAGGCAAAGTTATCAAATGATGACACAAATCATGAAGATTATAAAAGCTTTATGAAACAATGCAAGATAGTTGCGAATGAATTAAAGGAATAATCGGTATGTATGAAAAAGGCTGCTCAAAAATTAGAGCAGCCCTTTTAATCAGATGGGGTAAGTCCTAACAAAAAGTGTGGAAGCAGGTTAACGCTTGTCTACCTAAAGTAATTGAAAGAAATCTATATTATGAAAGAGTGTGATCTTTTTCAATTACCGCATTTACAGCGTCAAAAATGGTGCTTTCAAATTGATCGTTTTGAAGAGAAGTTACGCCTTCAATTGTTGTTCCACCAGGTGAGCATACTTGATCGACAAGTTCCCAAGGGTGTTCACTGCTTTCCATAATCATTTTAGCACTGCCGAATACAGCGCTTGAAGCGATTTCAAGTGCACGCTTCTTATCCATTCCTGCCCGAACCGCTGCTCTTGCCAATGAATCGATATACATATAGCTAAAAGCAGGGGAGGCACCAGCGATTGCAGAAAAGACGGTAAACTGTTCTTCTGGTAATTCAATCATGGAGCCAATTGTATTAAATAAGTTTGTGACCATTTCTTTATCTGCATTTGTTGCATTTTCGGAAGCACTAAAGCATGTTGTAGATGCCCCTACAATTGCATTAATATTTGGCATGACACGAATAATAGATGTAGCTTTAGGTAAATTCGTTTCTAAATAGTCGATAGATTTTCCAGCAGCAATCGAAATGACTACTTGGTTTGGAGATAAGTACTCATTTACTTTTGGCAGTAACTCATCAAACGTTTGTGGTTGAACTGCAAGAATAATGACATCTGCTTTCATCACTTCTTCTAATGTCGAACATCCTGAAATTTGATACGCATCGACTAATTTCTCTGTTTTATGTGAAGAGCGATTGAAACCTAAAATATATGAAGCATTAAATCGCTTACTTTGAACCATTCCTTTAATAATCGCAGTGGCCATGTTTCCAAGCCCGATAAAACCGTATTTCAATTTATATGACACTCCTATCAAATACTCTTTTCAAATTATATTAAGTATAAAGTGTAAATCTAGTTTTGGGTAATATTTTATACTAGAGACATTTTAAACAAAGAAAAGGAAGCAAATCATGTCATTATTGTGACAGGGGAATTTTAAATATGTATATTATGTTAAAGTTTTGGTATGATTAAAGCATTGTTTTAATTTTATCTGATAGGCAATCCATTTCAATAACTATGAATTTTTCTCAATTAGTTGTTATAATATAGTGGAGCTCTTGCTATGAAAAGGAATGAAAAATGAAATAATGGGTAGTGACACAAAACGAGACCAAGCATCACAAGATACAGCTGTCACTGTATCGAAGCCATCTATCTCAAAAATTTTAGCGATGACTGTCAAAACAGGTATTATAAAATCGAATCTTATTACAATGATTGCCGGATTAACGCTAGCACTTTATAAATATGAGTTGAATCCACTCGATAAATGGCTTGATATTATTTGTGCGATTATTGGTTCTGCATTAGTAATCGCTGCTGCAGGGGCATTTAATAATATTTACGACAGAGATATCGATGCTATTATGAATCGAACGAAAAAACGTCCGACGGTAACTGGTGATATACAGATCAAATACGTTTGGATAATCGGTATTGGTTCCACAATTATTGGGCTTTTAGCTCTTTATATCGCAACACCTTTAGCAGCGTTGCTTGGGCTTACTGGACTTTTCTTTTATGTATTTCCTTATACAATCTGGACAAAACGTCATACTGTATACAACACCGAAGTTGGGAGTATCTCTGGAGCAATGCCTCCATTAATCGGTTGGGCAGCGATTCATCCGAATATTATGCATCCAGCTATACTAGGGCTATTTGTCATCTCACTAATCTGGCAAATGCCTCATTTCTATGCCATTTCTATTCGCAAGTATGACGATTATCGTGCAGCAAATGTTCCGATGTTACCAGTAGCCAAAGGGATGAAACGAACTTATATTACAACGAATATCTATTTAATCCTATTAACTGCCAGCTGTTTATTGCTTGGCACATTAAGTAAAGGGTTAATGCTCGTTGCTTTACTTTTAAGTATTATTTGGCTTGTGATGAATATTTATGGTTACCATAAAAAAGAACCAAAGAAATGGGCAACTCTATTATTTGTCTATTCTTTGCTTCATATGACAATTCTATTTTCAACGGTGATTATCTATTCAATCGTTGATTTATTTTTAAAATTACACTAAAAAACCTCGACATTTTCTTTTTGGAGAATGTCGAGGTTTTTTATGATCTGGTATGCGGATTGTTTTTTTTATATGGAAATAACCATTTATAATATTTTTTTGCTAATGTATAATTGATTTGTAATATTTTTGACATAAAACTAATTGTTAGATGGAAAATGAAACAGTATTTTAGCGGAATTTGAAAATTTATTGTGGAATAAGCAACAGTCATCAAAAAAATTCTTATAATACTCTCTAAAATGCTATAGGAAAAAGTTTAGACGGGAGGTATTACTTATTATTTAGACTTTATATTGGATGACGCAGGGGGACTTAGTATGCACCATGCTACAGATCTGCTTATACTTATGCTAAATATGTTGCAGATACAAGATTAAACTAAGCTAATCTAATCTAAGGAGAATATAATGAATTATATAAAATATTTCTATCACATTGGATCTACGTCAAGTTTCTGGACACACAAAAGTTAAGTTTTGTTCTGCGCAACCTCCATTTTTGAGTGTTCCACA
>NZ_CAKQBI010000035.1:0-24241 GCF_934216135.1 uncultured Rummeliibacillus sp.
AGTTTTCAAGGTTCATATTGTGTCGCTTGTTTTAACGACTTGATTATTATATCAAATCTTATTTACGATGTCAACAACTTTTTAAAAGTTGTTTTATGTTCGTTTCATTTAACAGCAACTTGATAAGTATATCACTTTATTTAGTTATTGTCAATGAATAATATTAATTATACAACACAGAATTAATATTTGTTTTAGCGACTTGACTATATTAACATGTATGATTTATATCCGTCAATACTTTTTATGAAATTAATAGTAGACTTTTATAAATATAAAATTATCTTCTATATAATATAATTTCATTTTTTATTATATATTGTTCGATTAACTATATTTAACGCAGAGAATAACGGATACCTATATTGTCACTGAACAAAACAAAAAGAAATCTCATAAACTAATTTTATTAATCAACTGCACTCTAGGCTGGGTTAATACTCTTTCGACCCGTATTCAATCCATTGTAAACAGAAAACAGCTATTGTAAAATGAATGGTGGAAATTGTTGCTTGTATCAATGTTCTTGCACTTAGGTCATTTAAAGCAAGAGATTGTATAGCAGCAAAACTGTTTCTATATTTATTTCAGTCAACCGGTTTCTATAGAAATCGGTTTTTTATATTATTGTGTTGAATCTCTTCTATAGAGTCCAGTACATTTCAATACTCTAACGGGACACAATCGTATAAAACAGTGTAATAATTTTCAATGTTATCCTTGATAAAGATAAAGACCTTAAATAAGAAATCATTCATAATAGATAGGTATATACTATATAAAACTTAGGAGGTTAATATGCTAAAACGACTTGTGATAACTGGATACAAAGCACATGAACTTGGCATTTTCAACGATAAACATCCCGGTCTTGCAATCATCAAAAAAGCATTGCAAGACCGTTTAATATCGTTTATTGAGGATGGACTTGAGTGGGTAGTTTTAAGTGGGCAGCTCGGGGTCGAAACTTGGGCTGCTGAAGTTGTTATGGATTTGCAGATGGAATATCCCGATTTAAAATATGCAATCATCACGCCTTTTTTAGATCAAGAAAAGAATTGGAACGAAGCTAAACAAGAAAAGTATGAAATGATTCTGGCGCAAGCTGACTTTGTAACAAGTCTAACAAAACGTCCATACGAAGCACCTTGGCAGTTTATCGAAAAAAATAAATTCTTTTTGAAAAATTCGGACGGGATCTTAATAGTCTATGATGAAGAAAATGAAGGCTCTCCAAAATATATAAAAAAACTAGCCGAGCAATATGCCGACAAATATGAATATGAGATTTTCCTAATTGATGCGTATGATTTACAAGCAATCGCTGAAGAAGAACAAATGAAAAACTGGGAGCAATAAAAATTTTCTGCGACGAGTAATCGCAGGAGCGAATCAAGTCACGTGGCTAATACAAATGCTAAGATCATTAAAAACAGGGTTCAAACTCTCTATTCCTTTGAACCCTGTTTTATCTGTCAATATTTATACTTAGGCATTTACTATATTTAATGATACTTCTTTTTCACGTACCAGAGGAATAACTTTTTCTCCGAATGCCTTTAGTTCTTCTTCATAATGTAAGAATCCCGTCAGGACAATATCTACGCCAATTTTCTTCAACTCAATTATACGATTTGCAACTTGTTCAGGCGTACCGATTAAACCTGTTTTAAATCCTTCATTATATTGTACAAGGTCTTCAAGAGAAGCATCTGCCCACATCCCCTTACCTTCTGGTGAAGAGGCTCCCGCTTTTTGTACTGACTTTTTAAAACCCTTAACCGCTTCTGTATTCGCATTAGATACGATATCACGGAGCACTTGTTGTGCCTCCACTTCCGTGTCACGTACAATTGCAAAACCATTCACTCCAAATCGAATTGGGCCTTGACCATTTTCTTTACGAAGTCTTTTCACTTCTTCAATTGTTTCTTTCAAAGCATCTAATGTATTTCCATTCATAAAGAAAACATCTGAAACACGCCCCCCCATTTCTTTAGCAGCACGTGATAGCCCTCCTAGAAAGACTGTAATTGGGTTAATAGGTTTTGGCTCTAACGTTGCATCATTTAAACGATAAAAGTTTCCATGATAATTCGCTTTTGGTTCGTTCCACAGAAGTTTTAATACTTCGATAAATTCCTCTGACCGACGATAACGTTCATCATGATCTAGCCAATATTCGCCATAGCTAGTAAACTCATCTTTTAACCAACCACTTACTACATTCACTGAAGCACGACCACCACTAATCTGATCAATCGTTGCCATCATCTTAGCAAAAACAGCAGGTTGCCATAATCCAGGAAGAACAGCCGTAATAATGTTCAAACGCTCTGTTGTAGCCGCTAAAGCAGAAGCCAATGTTGCGGCCTCTAATTGATTTTCCGCACCATAACTAGATAAGAAACGGGTCTGTAGTAATACATAGTCAAACCCTATATTTTCCGTAATTTGTGCATAACGTTTATTGTCCTCAAAATTCCAACCTGTTTTCTGAGGAAGATTCGAAACCACAAGTCCTCCGCTTACATTGGGTGCCCAATAGGCAAATTGTAAAGTCATCTATATTTACCTCCTGATTCAGTTATTTTATACTTTCATCAATTTTCTTCGCCCTGAATACAACTAGATCACAATATAAAATAATTTAAATTTTCTGAATTAAATTTAATATTTAAAAACCTATTTGTCAACTATGTTTTATACAAATTATATTGTTTATCAATATAATTTATGTTACGATAAGCGCAACAAATAGTCAGACTATTTTAAATTTAATTTGAAGGGCGGTTTCAGGGATATGAAGTATGGATATTGGTCTCCTCTTTATGGTGGATGGTTAAGAAATATAGAAGATGAACACAATCAAATGCCAGCTACATTTGATTATGTGAAAAAAGTGGCACAGCAAGCTGAACAACTCGGCTATGATATGACACTAATTGCTGAACTTTTTTTAAATGATATTAAAGGCATTGAAGAACCTGCATTAGATGCATGGTCAACTACTGCAGCAATAGCAGCAGTCACAGAAAAACTAAACATTCTTACAGCTATTCGTCCAGGCTATTACAACCCACAAACTTTTGGGAAAATGGCCTCTAATATAGATCAAATCAGCAATGGGCGCCTTGCATTAAATGTCGTTTCTGCTTGGTGGGAAGAAGAAGCTCGTCAATACGGGGGTGCTTTCACTGCTCACGATTCGCGATACGCTCGTACAGAAGAATTTTTGGCTGCACTAGAAGAATTATTTACTAAAACACCTGCATCATTTAAAGGTGATTACTATGAATTTGAAAATACTTATCTAGTGCCAAAACCAGTGAGAAACAACCATATCCCTATATTTGCAGGCGGAGAATCGGAAACAGGTAAACAAACAATTGCAAAAACATGTGATTCTTATGTGATGCATGGTGGCACTATAGAAGAGATTGAATCAAAGATTAAGGAAATGAATGGACGCCGCCAAGAACTTGGAAAACCTGATTTCGACACATTTGGTATGGCTGCTTACATCATTTGCCGTGATACAGAAGAAGAAGTGCAAGCTGAATTACAACGCATCACTACGATGAATCCTGAAAGTAAAGCTTATGCAGGATACAAAGATTTTGTCGGCAAATCTCAACTAAATGTAAAAGTTAGTAAAGAAGACTACTGTGTCTCAAATCGCGGTCTCCGTCCAAACTTAGTTGGTACACCTGAACAAATTGCAAAACGTATTCTTTCTTATGAAGAAGTTGGCTTAAATCTATTAATCCTTCAATTTTCACCACAATTGGAAGAAATGAAGATATTTGCTGAGAAAGTAATGCCATTAGTAGAACAACTTAGAAAAGAAAAAGTGGAGGCGGCAAAATAATGTCAAAAGTTTATATTATTCATGAAAATAGCGAATGGACAGATCATTTAACAAAACGATTAAATGAATTAAACATTCCATATGAAGAATGGTTTTTAGATCAAGGAACTGTAGATTTAAGTTCTGTGCCACCTGAAGGCGTATTTTACAGCCGTATGAGTGCCTCATCACATACACGTGATCATCGATTCGCTCCGGAATTATCTAATGCTGTACTTGCATGGTTAGAATTCCACGGCCGTACAGTTTTTAACGGAACAGACGCACTTAAGCTAGAATTAAGTAAAGTAAATCAATACTTAACTTTAGAAAAAGCAGGTATTCGTACACCCAAAACAATCGCAGCTGTTGGAAAAAAGCAAATAGTTGAAGCTGCTAAAAAGTTAAACACGCCTTCATTTATCACAAAACATAACCGCGCCGGTAAAGGACTCGGCGTTCAATTATTCAACTCTATTGAAGCTTTAGAAGCTTATGTGAATGGTCCTCTTTACGAAGAACCTGTTGACGGAATTACTCTAATCCAACAATATATTAAATCTCCGGAATCATTTATCACTCGCGCCGAATTTGTTGGTGCAAAATTTGTATATGCTGTTCAAGTTGATACTTCAAAAGGTTTCGAACTATGCCCAGCTGATGCTTGCCAGATCAACGACCTATTCTGCCCAGTTGGTGAAAAAGTTGAAGAAAAACCTAAATTCCAAATCGTTGATGACTCTTCATTAGATTTAGAACAGATCAAATCTTATGAAGAATTCTTAAAAACGCAACATATTACAGTTGCAGGAATCGAATTTATCAAAGATGAAAACGGCATCGTTTATACTTACGATATCAACACAAATACTAATTACAATAGCGATGCAGAAGCTAAAGCCGGAAAATACGGTATGCTAGAACTCGCTACTTTCTTAGGAAAGGCATTAGAAAAAGAACAAACACTTATTTAATAGTATGAGTACTTCCATGGTAAGGAAGAGGTCACCTGTTCGAGCCTGGTTGGAAGCTTTTATCCTTTTTCTAGTAAGTGTGTGTTGAGACTTTTTATGAAAAGGTTTGTGCCATTTGCACAAAATCTATTAGTAAATAAACAAAAAAATCCGAACGAATGTGAAACTTTAAATAGAATTTCACATTATAGTTCGGATTTTTCAATATCTAAACCCCTTTTGTCCCAATCTCTAAGTCTTCTATAGATTAAGCATGCTTTTCAGTTAGCTTAGTTTTTACTTCTTTCATTTCTTCAATTTTCACAGGTTCTACCTGTACATCGCTTCTCCATGGAATCATGTTGAAGATGATATTTAATGCAATAGCTGTTACACTACCTGCTACAATACCATTACTTGTTAAAATACGAACAGTTTCAGGAAGTACTTTGAAGATATCTGGAACAACTGTTACTCCAAGTCCCATACCAATAGAGCAAGCGATAATCATTGCATTTCCTTCAGAGCCCCCTACTGCAGCACCTAACATTTTAATTCCTTGAGAAATAACCATGCCGAACATTGCAATCATCGCACCACCAAGGACAGCGGTAGGGATAATTGTTGTTAGAGCGGCAATTTTAGGTAAGAAACCTAGCGATACTAGTAAAATACCTGTGATGAAGATAACAGATCGATTTTTGACACCTGTCATTTGCATTAAACCTACATTTTGAGAAAATGCTGTGTACGGGAATGAGTTGAAAATACCACCTATAATAGAAGCTAAGCCTTCTGAGCGATATCCACGCGCAAGTGCTTTATCATCGATTGGTGTATTTGTCATATTACTTAGTGCAAAATAAGAACCTGTTGATTCAACAAGAGACACAATCGCAACAAGTGTCATAATGATAATTGGTTGTACATGAAATTCTGGTGTTGCAAAGTAGAAAGGTGTTACAATTTGTCCCCATGCAGCGTCTGCTACTGGTGAAAAATCTACCTTACCAACAAAAGCAGCGGCAATAGTCCCTAACACTAAACCAATTAGAATAGCAATTGAACGAACAAATCCTTTTGTAAAACGATACAACAAAATAATTGCTATTAATGTACCAAACGCAAGTGAGATATTAGAAACTGAACCGAAATCAGCAGCTCCTTGACCACCACCAGCATTATTAACAGCAACCGGTATTAACGTAATCCCAATGATTGTTACTACTGAACCTGTAACGATAGGTGGGAAGAACTTTACGAGTTTACCAAAAATGCCTGAAATAAGAACAACTATTAAACCAGATGCAATTACTGCACCATAGATAGAACCTATGCCATATTTTGCACCAATTCCAATGATTGGTGTTACAGCTGTAAATGTACACCCAAGAACTAAAGGTAATCCGATTCCAATTACTTTACCACGCATAACTTGTAATAATGTAGCTATACCGCACATCATAATATCAATAGATACTAAATACGTTAACTGAGTAGAATCAAACTTCAGTGCTCCCCCAATGATTAATGGTACTAAAATTGCTCCTGCATACATTGCTAGTAAATGCTGAATTCCAAGTGTTGCAAGTTTTACCTTGTTCATCTGATCAGTTGCCTCCTAAGCAAATTGTACTTTGCCATTTTCTAATGAAGAAATAATAGCCAATGAATCAACTCGATAACCTAGGTCTCGTAAATATTGACCACCTGGTTGGAAACCTTTTTCTATGACAATGCCAATGCCGCTTATAGTAGCCTCAGCTTGTTTAGCAATATTGATTAAACCTTTTGCTGCTTCCCCATTTGCTAAGAAATCATCAATAACTAATAGAACATCATCTTTATCGATATAATCTTTTGAAACAGAAATCGTATTTGTTACTTTTTTCGTAAACGAGTAAACATCTGCAGAATAGAAGTTATCTGTTAATGTTACTGACTTTCGCTTACGAGCGAACACAACCGGAATCCCTAATATGAGTCCCGCCATTACAGCTGGAGCAATTCCTGAAGATTCTATAGTAAGAATTTTTGTTAGCCCAGCATCTTTATATCGATTAGCAAACTCTTGCCCAATTGCTTGCATAAGATGTGGATCAATTTGATGATTCAAAAATGAATCTACTTTTAATACGTCTCCTGATAAGACTTTACCTTCACTTATGATTTTATCCTGAAGTAGTTTCAAAACTTAGGATCTCCCTTCTAGATTGAGTTCTTCGTATTTTATATGTGGCATCCCGTTTTCAAATAAAAAACTCGAAGAACTTGTACACTCACAAATCTATGAGCGAGCAAGTCCTTCGAGTTATAAAATCGAAAGTAATAGGAAAAAGAATACTGACTAAGTAAACTATTTACTATTATATTTGCTTCTCATAGTCAATTCATTTACGGTGAACTGGTAGAAACTCGCAAGCCTTATTCTTGCTATTATATGAGCGATTAATATTTAGTTTTATAATTTGAGAATGTCACAATTATAGCATGCTATAAGTAAAATTCAACGGAATGTTAAAATGTAAAATAATTCAGATAATTTAAAATGTGCATTTTTTAATAACATTCTTTCAAATATAATAAATTTCAATCTATTTACACGAACGTTCTAAAAAAATATACTCTCTATTATTCGTCCGTTTGGGTATAATACACTTTTGAAACGCCATTACAAATCAAAAATAATAAATTAAAAAAGCTAATCTATTTAGGACTTTCTCCAGAAATAGATTAGCAATATTTTTATTGAATAGGTCGATCAGTTGAAAAATCTGCTTCCTCTAAACGAACAATTTTAGTTTTATGTTTCCATTTGTATCCAAACCAAAGGATAAAGAAAATTGGCAAGCCAATATAAGATACTAATATTCCATACCAATCAATATGACCACCTGTAAATGCTGTATAATTTTGCCCTAATACAACAATCATACATACTACAAATGCAAAGATTGGACCAAACGGGAAAAATCTCGAACGGTATGGTAGTTCAGATAGATCATGTCCTTGTGCAACAAACGCTTTGCGGAAGCGGTAATGGCTCGCTGCAATACCTAACCATGCGATAAACCCACACATCCCCGATGCATTTAATAACCAAATATACACAGTACCTGTCCCAAATAAAGATGCTAAGAAAGATAAACAAGCAACTAATAATGTAGCAATAAGTGCTGCAACTGGTACACCACGTTTGTTTAACTTTTTGAAAATTCTTGGTGCTTTACCTTCCATCGCTAATTCCCACAATGTACGGGATGATGCATATAATCCTGAGTTACCGGCTGATAAAATAGCAGTTAAAATTACTGCATTCATAATTGAAGCTGCAAAAGCAATACCAGCATTTTCAAATACTAAAGTAAATGGGCTAACAGTGACATCATCGCTATTAGCAAGGCGAGCATCTGTATATGGAATCAATAACCCAATAGCTAATATTGCTAGAATATAGAATAACAAAATACGCCAAAAAATTTGTTTTACTGCCTTTGGAATCGTTTTGTCTGGATTTTTTGTTTCCCCAGCAGTAATACCAAGCAACTCAGTTCCTTGGAATGAGAACCCTGCAGCTAAGAAAATACCAAATGTCGCAAAGAAACCTCCGTGGAATGGTGCATCCCCTTTAAAGAAATTCGTAAAACCAACCGGTGCATTTCCACCTAAAATACCGAAAATCATTAAAAAGCTTACGATTAAGAAAATAATAACCGTTGCAACTTTAATAATCGCAAACCAATATTCACTTTCACCAAAACTATTAACAGATAAATAATTTAAGACAAAAATAATTATTAAAAAGGCTGCACTCCATATAAATGAAGGTGTTTCAGGGAACCAATATTTCATAACAATTGAAACAGCTGAAACTTCTGCTGCAATAGTGATGGCCCAGTTATACCAGTAGTTCCATCCTAGAGCAAACCCTAACGATGGATCAATAAATTTTGAAGCATACGTACTAAATGACCCTGATACAGGCATATACGCTGCCATTTCTCCAAGACTAGTCATTAAGAAAAATACCATTATACCGATTAAACCATAAGCCAAAAGCGCACCACCCGGTCCAGCAGCAGCAACAGAATTTCCGCTCGCCAATAACAATCCTGTCCCAATTGTTCCTCCGAGTGAAATCATAGTAACATGACGACTTTTTAGACCTCTATTTAAGCTCTGTTGTTCACTAGAGCTTGTCTCTTTTATACTCATATTTCTCCTCTTTCCGATTTTCATTGCAAGAAAGGTCGGTTTGAAGCAAATAAAAAATACCATCCAAGGAAATTGAGATGGTATATAAACTCCCCATCAACCTTGATAAAGATAGCTCAACACGCCTTTTTAGACGTGACAGTTCTGCACCTTTCGATAGCAGCCCCAGCATTAGCAATAAAAAGCTTACCAACACTTCGGCAATATTCCCTTTTTTAATCGAGTCTGTAATGCTTTTTCATCTCGTCGATCATACTCATGAATATCGCGACCTCTACCTCATCTATTGGATGAGGCATGCAATATATAATTTTAATACGTGTCTATTATAATACAGGGTAAATTCAATAACAAGACGTAAATATACTGGAATTATAATACAACTAAGACAATAATCATTTAATCTACTATCTCTTAAAGATACTAAAGAGTTTTATTTTTACAAAGTATGTGTAAAACATTGTTATATAAATGGAAGAAAGATAAAAAATCGAGCGACAAAACTTCGCTCGATTTTCAATAACTTTTACTAATTAGTAGGGATTCTTTTGATAAGCGTACCCTGGTAGTTTCTTCGTATTATCATATGGCTTGTGGAAAATATGTGTCGTTGCAGGAGATAAAGGAGGGATCAACCATGTCCAATTACCAGTCACATCTCGATTTTCAGACGTTTCATTAACTTCAAAACGTTTAAATTGTTGTGCAGCCGTATGGTGATCAACAATGCTCACACCATCTTCTTTGAAAGAATAAAGTACCGCTACATTAAGTTCTACTAATGCACGATCACGCCATAAACTAGCATTGGAAGATGTATCTAAATCCATTTTTTCAGCAATTATTGGCAACATATTATAACGATCTTTATCAGCTAAATTACGAGCACCAATTTCCGTACCCATATACCATCCGTTAAACGGAGCTGCTGTATATGTAATGCCTCCGATTTCAAACTTCATACTTGAAATGATCGGTACAGCATACCATTTTAAATGTAAATCAACGAACCATTCGAAATTTGGATGTCGCAATTGCACCTCTTTAACATATCTTTGCGGAATTTCAAACAACTGCGGTTTACGATTTTCAACTTGTATCACTATTGGTAATACATCAAATTGTCCGCCTTTTCCTTGCCATCCTAATTTTATACATTCTTTTGTAAAGTCTATCGAACTAGAATCTCCAATTACTGAACCATCATCTTGTTCATAACCAGCATAGCGAATCAATTGATGATTCCATATTCTTACTTTCTGTGATTCAAAGATAGATATAGTCGGTCTTATTTTTCCGTTATTTGTTGCAAATTCTATATGCTCTAAAAGTTTTTCAAAAATTATTTTTTCATCATTTATCCCACGTTGATCTTTCACTTGAAGTGTTTGCCAAAACAATCGCCCAATGCATTTATTACTATTTCGCCAAGCTATTTTTGCACCATAAGCAAGTTCATCTGTCGTATGAGTGTAAACGCCAAACTTCTTAATATCTTGCTTGATGTATTTTAGACGTCGTTCCAGTTGGTCCGTGGGCAATTTGTTTTCTAAATAATACATCTTGATAAAGTCAATTGCCTCATTTAACATCGGCATTAGTGAACCCCCCATTAAAATACTTCAATTAGCTCTATCATAAATGAATTATTATGAAGAAAAAATATGTAGATTACATACCGATTTAAGAAGACTACATTTACCCTTCTTACAGGTTGTTTGCTTAGTATAGGCAAATAATTAAGAATCATTTCTTTTCTTCTAAATCACTGAATTCAACATTTCCATACCTATTCTCTCCGTATAATAAGTAGATATAAATCATAGTATTTTACGAGAATATTATTTTCAATTATGAACATTTCATAAATTTTAATGATAATAATAATTATTACAATATGCAATTATAATTATATTTTATCTATCAACGAGAAGATTCGATAAAAGTAATTAAATCTTCCTATTCGTTTTTTTTTATTTTAAACACCATTTTTAAACTATCTGTAATACATTCATTAAAAAGTAATCGTTATAGCATCATTGTAAAATCTATTTTAATTTATACATCATATTTTAAAATAAAAATTACTAAAATAGAATAATTATAATTTACTTTCAATTGTTAATCTGTTATAGTTGTTTTCGAAGAGGTAATTCAATTTCTTTAAGGAGGAATTCATTCATGACAAAGGATAACAATAAAAAGTTAACTACTGCCGCTGGGGCTCCTGTTGTAAGTAACACAAACTCTATGACTGCAGGAAAACGTGGTCCTGTACTTTTACAAGATGTTTGGTTGATTGAAAAACTAGCAAACTTCAATCGTGAAGTTATTCCAGAACGCCGTATGCACGCTAAAGGTTCAGGTGCTTTCGGTACATTCACAGTCACTCACGATATTACTAAATATACAAAAGCAAAAATTTTCTCTGAAATAGGTAAGAAAACAGCAATGTTCGCACGATTCTCTACTGTCGCCGGTGAACGTGGTGCTGCAGATGCTGAACGTGATATTCGCGGTTTTGCATTAAAATTCTATACAGAGGAAGGTAACTGGGACTTAGTTGGTAACAATACTCCTGTATTCTTCTTCCGTGATGCAATGCACTTCCCAGACCTAAACCATGCTGTTAAACGTGATCCACGTACCAATATGCGCTCTGCTAATAACAACTGGGATTTCTGGACTAACCTTCCTGAAGCGTTACACCAAATTACTTACGTAATGGGTGACCGTGGTATTCCAACTGATTATCGTCATATGCACGGCTTTGGATCACATACTTACTCAATGATTAACGCAGACAACGAACGTGTTTATGTTAAATTCCATTTTAAAACACAACAAGGTATCAAAAACTTAACCGATGAAGAGGCTGCAGAAGTAATCGCGAAAGACCGTGAATCTTCACAACGCGATCTATATGAAGCTATCGAGCGTGGTGAGTTCCCTAAATGGACAATGTACATCCAAGTAATGACAGATGAACAAGCGAAGAACCATCCTGATAATCCATTTGATTTAACAAAAGTTTGGTATAAAAAAGATTATCCATTAATTCCAGTTGGTGAATTCGAGTTAAACCGTAACCCTGCAAACTACTTTGCTGAAGTTGAACAAGCTGCATTTGCTCCTTCTAACGTAGTTCCTGGTATTAGCTTTTCACCAGATAGAATGCTTCAAGCCCGTCTATTCGCATATGCTGATGCACAACGCTATCGTTTAGGTGTCAATCACACTTTAATTCCGGTTAACGCACCAAAATGCCCCGTGCATAATTTCCATCGTGATGGTTTCATGCGTACAGATGGCAACCTAGGAAGTACACTACACTATGAGCCAAATAGCTATGGTGAATGGCAAGAACAGCCTGCGTACAAAAATCCATCTGAAGAGGCAGGTCCTGCGGATATCTATGATTTCCGTGAAGACGATGATAACTACTTTGAACAACCAGGAAAATTGTTCAACATCATGAGTCCAGATGAACAACAACGTCTATTTGAAAATACTGCTCGTAATATGGAAGGCGTTGAAAACTTTATCAAAGAACGTCACATCATCCACTGCTATAAAGCAGATCCAAAATACGGTGAAGGCGTTGCTAAAGCAATGGGTATTGACATTAACTCTATTGACGTACTTAAAGAAGTTCAATACCACTAAGATTTACTAATTTAAATTGACATTCATATTCCAAAAAAGACTGTAAGCAAAATACAATTTGCTTACAGTCTTTTCATGTAACACTTTTCAATTCTTTTAATTCAAACTTGAAACTACTATGCAAAAGATATTAGTTAACTCTATTGTCTTCTTTTTTCTTTCGTAATTCCTATATAAATGAAGAATGTTACGATAATAATTCCCATAGCTACTAAATACATTCTGCTATACCCTGCATTTGAAGCAACAATTCCAAGAATAAAAGAACCAACTGCCATTCCTAAATCCATCGCATTGAAAAATACAGAGTTTGCGATTCCAACCCGATGTCGCTCGACTGAACTGATAATCTGAGATTGGAACACAGGTGTAACTGAACCATAACCAATCCCAATTAGAATACCCGCAATAATCATTAGAAAACCAGTAAGAGGCAATTGTAAGATGAACATCCCAATAGCAAAGATCAAAATACAAGGAATAACAATAATTTTCGGTCCATACATATCAGAGTATTTACCTGTAAATGGGCGGAAGATTATCATAAAAATTGCATAAACAATAAAAAATGTACTAGCTGCAGCCACTAGGTTCAGTTCTTTCGCATAGATGGCTAAAAATGCCGATACACAAGAATAAGAAGTAGCTAATAAAAATGTTGGGATGGCATATGGAATCGTTTTTCGATCCATAATATCATTCCATGAAAAGCCTCTCTTTTCTATTTTAGTGACTGGCTCAAGTTTTGGAACGTTTATCACTAACGCTAACAAGATATTAATAGCTGCAAAAATAATACACAATATAATAGATAGAGTGTACATATTATGATTTGCTAAATTCAACCCGATTACTGGGCCAAATACCATCGCTACCCCCATAGCAAGTGAGAAATAACTAACACCTTCTCCACGTCTAGATGCAGGGATTAACTCTGCACTAATTGTCCCTTTTACAGTTGTAATAATACCAAATGTTAAACCATGAAAAATTCTCAAAACTAAAATTGCACCTAATGATTTTGTAAACAAATATAAACTCGAAGCGATACAAAATGCTATTGTAGAATAAATTAAAATTTTCTTCTGAGAACCTTTTTCGACCCATTTCCCTGCCAGTGGTCGAATAACAATTGCAGCCGCTAAGAATAATGTAGTTAAAAGTCCCGCCTTATCAGCACCTGCATTCAAATTCTCTACCAAATATAACGGCAAAGAAGCAATTAGCACATAAAACACTAAAAAAATAAAAAAACTTATAATTGTTATGTTTATAAAGTCTTTAGTCCATAATTTTTCTTTTTCCATAAAAGTCCTCCTCAAGAATAGCAATATTCCAATTATACGCTGATTTAGATATGCATAAATAATTGTATTTATCATAGTAGCCATGCATAATTGTAATACCAAACAAACGGAGGACTTGCTATGGAATGGTATCAATTACAATACTTTTTAACGTTAGCCAAAACACAAAACATCACAAAAGCATCTGAACAGTTAAACTTATCTCAATCTGCGCTTAGCAGATCTATTGCTCGATTAGAAAAGGAAATTGGCGCTCCTCTTTTTGAAAGAGAAAGTCGTGGAGTTAAGTTAAACCGTTATGGAAAGCTATTCTCGGAACATGCAAGTAATGCACTCTATGAAATTGAGACCGCCAAAAAGATGATTAATGACTTAGTAGACCCCTTTCACGGAACCATTGAATTAGCGTTTATTCAAACACTAGGATCAAGTTATATTCCAGAACTTATTCGATCATTTCAATTACAATACCCACATATTCAATTCAAACTCTATCAAGATATTACGAGTAAAATTCTTGAACAGGTAGAAACATCAGTTATTAATATTGGTTTCTGCTCCCCAACTACTAAAAAAGAAAGTTTAGAAATGCTCCCTATTATACAAGAAGAACTTTTGCTAATAGTCCCTAAAAATCACAGGTTGAACGGTAGAGAAAATGTTACTTTAGATGAGGTAGCTGATGATCCATTTATCTTTTTCAAAGAAGAAACAGCCTTAAGGGATGTCATTGAACTAATTTTTCAACAAGCAAACTTTCAGCCAAAAGCAGTTTTTGAAGGAATCGATGAAAAAACGATTGTAGATCTTGTTGCTGCTAATTTTGGCGTTGCTTTGGTACCTAGTACTACAACCTTTAACATAGAAAAAGTTACTTCGATTAAGATTAGCCATCCGATTTGCACTCGCACAACGATGATGATTTGGCGCAGCACAGGGTATATTTCACCAGTAGTAAAACAATTCATTAAATTTGTAAAAGCATACGCTAGGTAACTTCATATAGGACATACTTAGTCTACAACTAAAACATTTTAAATAATTTTTTACAATATTTTTCAAAGGGTTGATTTTAATGTTCGCATTCTTCCTTTATAATATAAGAACATACATTCGCATATTGGATGAGGAAGGGGGAAAATGATGGACTTAAAATATAAAGCACAAATTAAGAATCCTATTTTAAAATCTTTCCTAAAGGAAGGGAATCATTACGAATTATTTAGCACTTATATCGAGACACAAAATGAAGAAATTCTTAACATTATAGAAGAACAATTTAAACAGTACTATATTAGAATATTAGTTATTTCCTATTTCTCAAAATCTATTCATTTTGCCGCCCAACATTTTGATAAAAAGGTTAGAAAGAGACAAGTAATGCAGCCATTAATATTAGATTCAACTGAGCGTTATAACTTAATGGATGTGAAAGAGGTATCAAATCATCGAAGGATCTTATCAGACTCAAATATCCTCCTATCTTCAGAAAAACTAGAGGATTATATTGAACAAGAGGAAGTTTATCAAGCTATACATCAACTAACAAAGAAGCAAAGGATTATTCTTTATTTTCTTTTTATAAAGGATATTAGCTACAAAGAGATTGCACAACTCCTCAATATTTCACCACAGGCTGTTTATAAACAAAAAAAACATGCTTTGATGAAAATAAGGAGGTATATAAATGTCTGACATATCTAGTCTAATAAATATGGTTAACAATTCAGGATTTCCTATTGTAATATCTATATACTTGTTACTTCGATTTGAAAAGAAACTTGAATCTTTAAATACAACTATTCAAAATATCCCTACTAAAATAGAAAAAATTTTAAGGTTAAATAAAAAGGACTGATTCGATGAATATTTTACAACTCAATGCATCTGAAGTGATTGAGATTCTTACTCCCAAAATAAAAAAAGAATTATGTCAGACAGATATACAAAATCGAAAGGATTTAGAACAAGAACTAATATTAATGATTATCGAAACTATACAAACTAAACACTTTAAAACCCCTCCAACTTTTTTGGAATTATTAGAAAAGGAGAATTTGATCATTTGTGATAAAAATATTAGGTTGGGATAACTCCTCAAAATAACCAAATTTGTCCCAGTACCCTAGTATGGAAGTAGTCTCACTTTTAATGAAAACATTAAATCCCTGAGGCTTATGTTGAACCCCAGGGATTTAAAAAATTATTTATATTAATCTTGATGTAATGCTTGAATGACATCAATCTTGGTTGCTTTTCGAGCCGGACGCCAACCACTCATAATTGCAACTCCCACACTAATCAACGAAGCAATGACCACAAGCTCCCATGGTATCGTCGAAAATCGAATTGCAGCATCTTCAATACCACTATCAGGCATAACCGCTTCTAGAATTTTAGGTAATGCAAAGTTTGCTAAAAAACTAATAATATATGAAATAATGATTGCGATTGCTGTGCCTAAAATACCTATATAAGCACTTTCCATCACAAACAATCGCTGAATTAACTTTGGCCCTGCACCTATTGCCTTCATCACTCCTATTTCACGTGTACGTTCTGTAACTGCCATTGTCATCGTATTGAAAATACCGATGGAGGCTATTAATACTGCTATTGTTCCTACAAAAATAAGTCCTACTTTTAATGCTAAGAAAAATACATTTAATTGTTCTAATTGTTCAGTAACTGAATAGACAGATAAATCCATTGCTTTTAAAGCTTTTAGTATACCTTTAACAGCCTCTATATCTGTTGCATAAGCATAATAACTTACATAGTAAAAATCCTGTTCTTTCATCTTTTGTTCAGCAATTATATTGTAATCCTTTAGAATTTCGGATTTCATCGTATCGCTTAATTGAATACTTGAATCCATATCCCACTCTTTAGAAGGTTTCTCCCCTATCCCAACAACCTTATATTTTCTTGTCTTCGTATGTTTTTTACTATTTTCCGGTTTGAAGGAAATTGATATTGTTTTTCCTAGTAACGATTGGTAGTAACCTATTTTCGATTTTTCTTGCTCATCTAGTTCCTCTTTAGCATTTTGTTTTTCTTCTTTTGTTACTAAGTTTTGTCCTAGATTATACCCAACGACAATTTCATTTTCTTTGGTTGGATAAGTCCCTTCAGATAATTTAACTTTTGCTTTTCTTTGTTCTTCAAAATTATTAAATTTCACTTCACTAAATCCAGAACGATTTTCAAATTTAACATAAGTAGTAAGAGCCTCATTGAAGTGAGTTGTATCCACAAGTGCCTGAACATTTGGAATAGCTTTAATTGCCTTTTGGTCAATATCTTTTTCATCAGAATTATATACTTCAATTTTCGTCACAGAACTATCTGATAAAATTTCATCCTTTAATGATCCTTGTAACCCAAATGCTATAGAAGCTAGGACAATTAAAAATGCACATCCCATTGTTGTTGCTAATATAGTAGTGAAAATACGCATTCGATTCTTCTTAATATGTTGTCTAACAAAATCTATTTGATCTCTAAACCGCACTAGGGATAGCCTCCTTTAATACACCATCATGCATCAGGAATTTTTGATGTGCAATATTTGCAACCTCTTCATCATGCGTAATAATGATAAATGTAATATCCATCGTATCGTTTAATAGCTTGATTAAACTTAAAATTTCTTGTTCCGTTTCGGAATCTAAATTCCCAGTTGGCTCATCTGCCAAAATGATTGGTGGATTAGTTACAAGCGCTCGAGCTATGGCTACCCGTTGTTGTTGACCTCCGGATAACTCATTTGAGTAGTGATCTGAGACAGCATCTAGTCCGACTTTTTTTATGATTTTTTCTACTGTTTTAAATCGTGCATTTTTGCCCATTCCTTGGATTTTCAATGGCAATTCAATATTTTCAAAAGCAGTTAAACCCGGCATTAGCTGAAAGTTTTGGAAGATAAAACCCATATTTTCAGAGCGGAACTTTGCATAGTCTGATTCTGATAGGTTTGTCGTTTCTTTCCCTTGCATCTCAATTGAGCCTTGCTCAGGCTTAAGAAATCCTGCAACAATATTAAGTAATGTAGATTTGCCAGAGCCACTTTTTCCAACAATTGAAGCTATTTCTCCTTTATTAATTGTAAACGAGATATTCTTTAATACTGGAACCTTTTTCTCACTCCCTTTTTTACCGATTCTAAATGTATGACTAATATTTTTTACGGTTATCAATGATATCGACCTCCATCATTTCATCTAGCAATCAGTATATGGAAAACTTCTTAATAATTTCATATTAAAAAAATGAAGAATTCCTTAAGATTTATACAAAAAAAGAAACCATTTAGAAAAACACATTCTAAATAGTTTCTTTTTAAAATTCACATTGAAAGTTTATGCATATAAAAGTTTTGCCACATAAATCACTATTGTAACGGTTATGCAACTAACAATTGTCGTAAATAAAACTGTCTGTGCAGCAAGTTCTGATTCTACATCATATTCTAAAGCCAGAGTAGAACTATTTCTTGATGTAGGAAATGAACTAGCAATTAACAGTGATTGAGCCACTACTCCATGAAAACCAAAAATTGAAATCCAAGCAAAGGCAACTAATGGTCCCATGAGTAATCTTCCAATACAACTCATATATAACATTTTGTTAAACATTGTACTGACATGTATTTTAGACAACTGCGCTCCTAATGTTAGTAATGCAATAGCAACAAATGCATCTGCCATATGTCCAATTGAAATAGATAAAAACTCTGGCAATTGAATATTTGCTATCTTTAAAACAATCCCTAATATTAGCCCATGAACAATTGGAAGTTTCACTATGCTTCTTGCAATTTCCCAACCTGATTTTATCGTTGAAATTAGATTATACAATCCATAAGTATACGTTGTTAAGTTTTGAAAAATTACCGTAATGATTTGGATGGCAGTACCTAATGGTTGTGCATGGAATACCATTTGACTCACTGGGATGCCATAATTTCCAGAGTTAATAAGCACAATACTATTTTTAAAAATAGCTGATTTCCTTTTTTCTAGCTTCAAGATCTTACTAATGGTTGTACTTAAAACCATTAAAGAAATACTATATGCAAATAAATAGATTAAAATTTTCCCTACAACAACTGGATTGACATTTGTTTCATAGATATTCACAAAAACCGCTGATGGCATTAAACAGTATGTGATTAAATTTGATAAAGCTTTTAAGTTGAATTGAAACTTACGTTGCATAATCCCACCAACAACGAGTAACACTAAAATAGGAGCAACTACTTGAAAGAAAACTAAACCTAAATAACTCATCTTCTCAATTTTATCCTTCTCTCAATTTGATTTAGTTTTATAAATCATTTTTTAGTTTTAAAAACAAACAGTTTTACAACAATATAACTACTCACTACGAGAAAATGAGAACTATTTACATAATAGATAAAACCCAACTAACTTAAACAGTTGTTCAAAGAACGGGAGATAATAACTTGATTTCTACCTTTGTTTTTTGCCTCATATAAACATTGATCAGCAATCTCGATCAATTTTGCAGAAGTAGTCTCTGTTGTAGGGAATTCTGCTATTCCAGCAGAAACAGTAATAGCATTCCCCGTAGGACTTGATGTATTTTCAAGCTTCATACGTAAAAATTCTGCAATTTCAAAAGCACCCTGCATAGTTGTATTTGGTAGTAGAATGATAAATTCTTCTCCACCATAACGACAACACAAATCGGTTGAACGAGTGACTGCTTTCATACTAAGGGCTAAATATTGTAGAACCTCATCACCTATACCATGACCATAGGTATCATTAACCAATTTGAAATGATCTATATCCATTAGAATAATAGAAAATGATGTATTGGAAGTGATCAATTCATCCATTTTAACATCTAATGTTCGACGATTTGATAACCCGGTTAAAGGATCTGTAGTCGATTGATCCATAAAATAATCGACTTGTTTATGTAGAAAGTTCAAGCTCTTAATTAGTGCATTTTTCAATTGTTTAACTTCGTAATACCACGCTGGAACTGCTGAAAGATTCTTTTCCTCATTTTTCTCCATACTACTTTCAGTTAACTCAGCTAATCTTTGCAACGGCTTAGATATTTTCAATGCTGCCCAAATCACAATAAGTAGGGAAATTAATAATAAAGGCAAGGCTGTAATAAGCATCTCTTTCATCATGTTTTCTGATGGCTCTAGTGCTTTTTCTGTTGGTCTTTGAGATATCACTCCCCAACCTGCCTTGTCAACTGTTGCATACCCCGCAAGCATGTCTTGTCCGTTTGAGTTTATAACTCTTTGTGCGCCACTTTCATGGCTGGCTATTATCTTTTGGACACCTGCATTATCCTTTACCACTGTATTAATAAGTGATTGATCTTGGTGATAGATAATTTTCCCATTAGAATCTATTACATAAACGTATGAACCATCATCATAATAATGCTTCCCCAATAACTCATGTAGAATATTCTGCTCTTCCAAATAAATTGTACCACCTACTAGTCCCAAATATTTTCCTGAGTTATTGAAGATGGGTGCTGATATGTAGACAATTTCACGATTGGTCATAGCTCTATATGGATCAGATATCATCGGCCTTTGTTCTTTAATGGCCTTTTTAATAGCATTAGAAGTTAATGTTTTCCCTTTAATATCAATTGTCTGTGGAGATGTGGCGAGTACTTTTCCTTTCGCATTTACAATTGATATTGAATTAAAGGTATTGGTCTGCATTCGTAAACGCTCAGCTTCTTCAAGAAGTATCTCTTCATTATCCATCTTTTTTGCAATTGTATTTGAACTTAATGTTAATGTTTGAAGCGTTTCATCTAAATAATTCGTAGCAGTAGTCGCTAGCTTTTCTGCATATACACGATTTGTTTCAAGTGTGTTATTTATTAAAGTCTGTTTATTCATACGATAACTACTCCAAAGGCTACTTGAAATGGTCAGTATAAATGCCAAAGCCACAACCCCAATAATTAAATGTTGCAGTTTTAACGGATACTTTTTCATATTTGTTCTCACTTTTTTCTTTTATTTTAACAAATACTTAAAAGAATTGTTGAAAGATATTGAAAAATACTAAACTAGAAGAAAAATTGGACACAGCTTAGCTATTTTTTAGTTTCTATGTATCGTGTCATCATAATCTTCATCTGTATCATCTGTTATAAACCCCAAAAACTTTAAAATTCTCATTAGCATAAAATCCCCCTCTTGGTGTGCTATCTATCTCTTTTATATATCTAAATATTCTAAATAATATAAAACTAATATTCCAGTCATTCTCTTTCTATATGCAAAAATTGTGCGATTGCACAGTAAAATTTATAAATAAGGATTTACACTGTAAAAATTTAGCGGTTCACTCGATAATTTCAGTTATAAATTTATATATCATTCATTCCAATGGATTGCCCACTTTACTTTTTTGATTTTTCACTATTTTCAAATTATTTTTTTGTTGCAAATATGATTCTAACATTTTATAATATTATCCAATTAGAATAGTTGGGATTAGACCCTCCCTCTATCTAATGGCTAGCACAGAGTGTTAGAGAGTGAGGCAATTTTGAATGATTGTTTTGCTCACATGTCAAGACTCTCCTTTTGATAGAAAAAACGCCACGCCACCCCTCAATGGTTTGGTGTTTTTTTTATGCAATCTATATTTAATATTAACTGTTTTCAGGTAACAATTTTACCAAATTGTAAAATGAACTGGTTTTTGTAATATAAATTTGATGAAAATAACATATTATTGATGTTACTTCCTTTTATACTATTAACATATGTGAAAAATAAAAGGAGGAACTAATACTAGTGAAAAAACTAAAAATATCGGCAGTAGGGCTAAGTTCAATTATGCTTTTTTCGACAATAGGTCCATTCACTGCTTCTGCAGCAACTACTACATATAAGGTTACGTCCGGAGATACCTTATCAAAAATCGGGTCAAAATACCATGTTTCATATAAGACGATTATGAACTGGAATAATCTTAAAACGACGAAAATTAAAGTTGGTCAAAAACTAAAAATTAAAACTAGTTCAAGTTCTTCTAGTAAAGTGACATCTTCTACGGCTTACAAAGTAAAAGCTGGTGATACACTCTCTAAGATCGCCAAAAAATATGGGGTTTCTTATAAAACCATTATGAGCTGGAATAATCTTAAATCTACAAACATTAAGGTTGGTCAAAAGCTCAAGATTAAAGCTAGTTCATCTTCAAGTAAAAAAACATCTACAAAAACAAGTAGTACCTCTTCTACAACTTATAAAGTAAAAGCTGGTGATACTCTTTCTAAAATTGGGAAAAAATACGGGGTTTCATATAAGACTATTATGAGCTGGAATAATCTTAAATCTACAAAGATTAATGTTGGTCAAAAGCTCAAGATTAAAGGCACTACTAAAAAGGTAAGCACTAGTGTCACTACATCCTCTGCTAACACAAAACTACAAAAAGCCGTGAGTATTGCAAAGACGGTTCTAGGTATACGCTATGCGTTTGGGGGATCTTCAAAAAGTGGTTTTGATTGTAGTGGCTTAGTATACTATGCATACAAAAATGCTGGTTTATCTGTTTATCGTACAAGTGCAGCAGGCTATTATTCTATTTCTACTGCAACAAGTTCACCTAAAATAGGAGACTTAGTGTTTTTCAAAAACACTTACAAATCTGGCATCTCCCACATTGGACTTTATATGGGTAGTGGTAAATTTATTAGTGCAAGCGGCTCGAAGGTTCAAATTAGCTCTGTAAGTTCATCTTATTGGAAAAAACATTTTGCTGGATATAGACATTTGTAATTCTAAAAAATTCTTTAAATCACACGCTCAGTATAAACCTGAGCGTGATTACCCGTTATTAATTGATTTATAACAATCTTCGATAGCTTTCATATTATTAATAGAGTCCATGCTAGAGTTAAGGGGATCCGTATCTTGTAAAATACATTGTGTAAAATGTTCAATTTCAAGTTTATAAATATCACCAGGAACTTTTTCAGTTACTTTCCTATTTCCAGAGTTTAAAATAATCTCTCCTACGCCACCATTTCGATCAGGTCTGAATGCAAATGGTACTGATATTTTCCCTTTTGTCCCAATTATTTCATATTCGTTTCGATCCAACATATCAAAACTACAATCAATTAAAACTGGTACTTTATTATCCATTACCATATAAATATAGGCTGAGGTATCTACTTTTGCTGATGAATCTATATTCGCGAATCCTTGTATACTCTCTGGTTCTGCTTTTAGAATAAATCTTGCAGCATGAATAGAGTAGCACCCAATATCATAAATACTACCTCCCCCCATCTCTGCATCCATACGAATATCTCCTACCCTGTTTACTAAATGGAAAGAATGGCTAGATTTGAATAACTTAACTTCACCAATTGCCCCTTCACTTATTAGCTCCCTTACTCGTTCATGTTGAGGATGAAATTGGTACATAAAAGCCTCCATAAATTTCACATTGCTTTTAGCACAACTGTTTACCATATCAACCGTTTCAGCAACATTTAAAGCAACAGGTTTTTCACATAGGACATGCTTTCCATAAAGAGCTGCCTTTTCAACCCATTCTTTGTGTAAGTGATTTGGAAGTGGAATATAAACTGCATCAATTTCATCATCCTTTAAGAGTTCTTCATAAGAAACAAATGCCCTTGGTATGTCAAGTTCTTTCGCTACGCGATAAACCCTTTCATCACGACTTGCTATACCAACTAGCTCTGCATTTTCTGCACGTTTAATTGCTGGAATAACCTCAGTTCTTGCGATATTAGCAGTACTTAATACTCCCCAACGTACTTTCACCATTATTTAGTCCCCCTTTAACAGTCATCTTCATCATCTAAATTTCTAAACTCTGATTCAACTGTTTTATTTGTGTATATATCTGACGATAAATTTGATACAGCTCAGTATAAGCCTCTACTTTCACAAAATGCTCAGCATACTCTTCTATAGAGCTATACCAACCTAAGTCAATTGCTGCAATCATAGCTGAGCCAACTCCCGGACCTTATTCATTAGCTACTTGTATAAATGGATAATTTTCTGATGCCTCTGCTATCGTTTTTCCATTTTGGTTCATTAAAAGAACTTTAACTGCACTGGTGCCTAAATCTATACCAATTACATATTTCATAAGAAAATACCCCTCGTATATTAGTAGTAAGAGCTCTTTCCGATAGAATTTCCAGTTGATCCGGACAACTGGTGATTCAATTGGATT
>NZ_CAKQBI010000036.1:0-23628 GCF_934216135.1 uncultured Rummeliibacillus sp.
CCTGTAGCACCTCTAGGTCCAGTATCGCCTTCCTCGCCTGTTGCACCTCTAGGTCCGGTTGGCCCCGTTGATCCAGTGCGTCCTGTTGCTCCGGTTGCTCCCGTTGAGCCGGTTGCTCCGGTTGAACCTGTTACTCCGGTTGAACCTGTTGTTCCTGTTGCTCCTGTTACTCCCGTTGAACCTGTTGTTCCTGTTGCTCCTGTTACTCCCGTTGAACCTGTTGCTCCCGTTGAGCCGGTTGCTCCTGTTGCTCCTGTTGCTCCCGTTGAGCCGGTTGCTCCTGTTGCTCCTGTTGCTCCCGTTGAGCCGGTTGCTCCCGTTGTTCCGGTTGCTCCCGTTGAGCCGGTTGCTCCCGTTGTTCCGGTTGCTCCCGTTGAGCCGGTTGCTCCCGTTGCTCCGGTTGCTCCCGTTGAGCCGGTTGCTCCTGTTGAACCTGTTATTCCGGTTGTTCCAGTTGTTCCGGTTGAACCTGTTGTTCCAGTTGCTCCGGTTGAACCTGTTGTTCCAGTTGCTCCGGTTGAACCTGTTATTCCGGTTGCTCCTGTTGAACCTGTTATTCCGGTTGCTCCCGTTGAACCTGTTATTCCGGTTGCTCCCGTTGAACCTGTTACTCCGGTTGCTCCTGTTACTCCGGTTGCTCCCGTTGTTCCTGTTGCTCCGGTTGCTCCGGTTGGCCCGGTTGCTCCCGTTGCTCCTGTTGTTCCTGTTGCTCCTGTTGAGCCTGTTGATCCGGTTGCTCCTGTTGCTCCTGTGTTACCGGTACCAGGTCCAGTCGGGCCGGTTACTCCAGGAGACCCAGTTGCACCAGTCGATCCAGTCGGGCCAGGTCGACCAGGAGGACCAGGTCGCCCAGGTCTTCCTGGGGGTCCAGGAGGTCCAGGAGGTCCGGGTATTGGACATTTTCCACAGTGACAAGGTGATGGATAACAACTTCTACAATGATCATCGCCATGTTTGTGATGATGTTCACAATCACAATGAGAACGATGACACTTACTACAATGTTTATGACTATGATGTTTTTTTGGACTCATATTTTTCTCACCTCCCTCGTATTAAGCTATTCAGCTTACTAAAAGGTGACAAGGACATAAATCTATTTAAAAAGTATTTTTTCAAAGTACTTTTTGTTATAAAGGACTTTTTCAGAGTTAGGTATATACTTACCTGCCATTTCATTATGCATAAAAGCAGTTTTATAATCTTTTAAACGATCGTAAAGAACGCAAAGTTGTAAATGTGGAAGCCAAGTTGAAAAAGCTGGAGTTTGTAAGCTTAGACTAGATTCTACACTATCACTGTGTAGAAGAGCGTGTTTATACCAATATATTGCTTCGTTATTTTTGTTCTGTTCCATATAATAGAAACCAATTCGACAACAAGCTTCTGGTCTAGGAAGGTCATAGGAAAATGTTCTTAAGGCTGCATTGATTGCTTTATCCTTCTCATTTAATTCTAAATAGCAATCACCAATTCGAAAACAAGCCCGAATATTGTCTTCAATCCATCCTTGTTTTGTTTCTAAAAATTCTTCATATTTTTTAATTGCTTCAAGATATTCACCATGATCTGCCAATTCATTAGCGTAATAATACATATCTCTTGGAGTAAATTCTTTACCGGTGTCTAACATTTTCCTATAAATTTCGATGTTTCGATTTTCATCATGGCTTAATGGAAGATGACTAACCGCTATGTCACTTTGAAATATATTTCCGTGAACAGCGAGGAATTCATGAACTTCTCCAACCCACTGAAAGTTTTTAGATCTTTTAGCTAATCGATTTCTTCTTAAAAGTGCAGAAACATTCCCATCATCATCAAATCCTAAGTTATAAATCATTGACACAGCATCTACTTCTGGAGAAAGCATTTTTTTTAACTGTTTAAGCTTTTCTTGATCTTGTTCTAGGAACACATCATCAGCATCCATCCAGAGAATATAATCCTTTGTTGCCTGCTGGAAAGAGAAATTTCTAGCTGTTGCAAAATTATGAATCCACTCAAAATCGAAAATCCTGTCGGTAAATTCACTAACAATTTCTTTTGTTTTATCTGTTGAACCTGTATCAACAATATTAATTTCATCAACGAGGTCTTTTACAGATTCAAGACAACGTCCAATTACTTCTTCTTCATTTTTTACAATCATACATAGACTAATAGAAATCATTGTATATCCCTCCCGTATTATATATATGTAGAAGAAATCAGTTTGCTTAGGAGATATAACAAAAAGGGCGTATGAATAGAAGTAACTCGTGCATGAAACCTTTCATATTGTAAGGAGACAAATACTACTAAGGAGGAGAAAATGGTGAAAAAAATTGCGTTACTAAGTATGGATGGGCACACATTGGGTGATCAATATATTTTTAAAGATATTTGCCTAATTCCTATCTTGTTAGGGGAATATTTGGGCTATGATGTTCTTATTACGACGGAAATAAATCAAGAAAAGCTAAAGGAAACTTTTCCAAATATAAATTTTGAATTTATTTCCTTTCAAGATAATTATGAACTAAACATGAATCAATATTTACATGACCATGGGAACGAAATCGATATTGTCTTTGCTTTTGGTGCTTATCCTTCTTATTTGCAGTTACTTGACACATACAAAACGAGTCATCCAAATGGAAAAACATATTTAAAACTAGATATGAACCGCTATTGGTTAAATCGTCTAGTGGTAAACACCCCTGATTATCTAATTCGTCTATTTGAGCATTGTGATTTTGTATCAGCAGAATGTTCCCCTATCGTGAAAATACTTGAGGAAAAATTTCAAAGGAAAATTCATCATATTCCAAATGGTTATTATGATTTTTTTCCAACAGAAGCGGTGTCTTATGGTGAGAAAAAAAATATAATTTTAACTGTCGGTAGATTAGATGCACCAGATAAACAAGTAATGATGGCGGTATATGCTTTTTTGAATGCACAACTTCCAGATTGGGAGCTTCGCTTAGTTGGGGCTATGTCGGAACAATTTAAAGAACAGTTAATGAATTTTGTTGCTGCAAGTCCCTACTCAAATCAAGTGAAAATTTTAGGCCCCATATTTGACAAACGTCAATTGGAAGAAGAATATAGACAAGCTAAAATTTTCTGTCTTACCTCTAAAGTAGAATGCCATGCACACGTATTAGCTGAGGCCGCAAAAAATGGTTGTTATCTTATGTTAACTGATATAGATGGTGCAATCGATATGACGAAAAATCAAAAGTGGGGTAGAATCCATCCTATCTACAATTGGCCTTTTTTTAGTGAGTCACTTAAAGAGGTATCAGAACAGGAAGAATTGTTTAAAACAACATGTATGGAAATTCAAAACTTTGCAAGGAACAACTTAAATTGGCACCACCTAATTGCTAAAATAGCAAATATATTAGGTGAAGAACGAAGTGAACAAAAAACTGATTTACTTTAAAGATTGCTTCACACGCGAATTGCAGCTCTCAGTGCAAAATCGAATACCATTAGCGACGGCTGCAGACCATTTTCTACAACATTGTTGTGTAGTAAATGTGTAATAACCTTTCATTTTTATCCTTTTTACTGAAAAAACAAAAGCGCCTCAAACCCTTATTATTAAAGGATTTGAAACGCTTTTTAGTTTGTTCAATTCATTCTATAGAACCTTATTATGTCCCAGGAGGGATTCGAACCCCCGACCGACTTAAAAATTCAGAAAATTCATATCTTAACTGAACTCTTCGTTTAGCTGTCTTATTACCGCTTGACTGTCATTATGAGAGTCGATGCTCTTACGTACCTAGTACTTATTCATCTTCAGTTCCATTTTAACACCGACTCTTCTATTATTAAACCCATATTTTTTTCATTCCTTTTTATTGCTATTCTCTATCTTCTTCCTGCTTAGCTCTGACATTTATTCATAATTTCTTAGCATTCTTTTATTTCTTCGGACTTATTTTCTGACATTTGTAAAATTTATGGATATTTTTACTTATTAAAAAGACTTAAATTATAATACTTTCTCTTATTAAAAAAACGAAACATGCTATACTTGTCAATCAATGAGAATATGGGATTAGTAATTAATTTGTTATATGCACTTTATCAATTAATATGTTCCCAAATTTTTCTACATTAATTCGTAGTAAAATACCTACTCTATTATTTACTCCCCTATTTTCCAAACTCTTTGACTTAAAACTTCATGTTATTTTTTAAACCTTCATTTCCGAAAAAGTTTTTACATATTATTACCAACTAAAAATCATGCATAAATTTTAACCTTCTACGGAAAATTACATTGTATTGTAATTCAAGCAAATAAAATAAACGGCGAAAACATGGATTAAATAACATTTTTTACAATAAATATTTTATTGAATTTCCAATATGATTTTTATTTAGTATTTAAAGGGAGGAAAACATTTGCCTACATTGAATAATATGGATGATGTATATCAACATTTTAATTTTAACCCGAGTACTCAACAACGAGAAGCAATAGAATCATCTGATGGCCCTATTTATATAGTAGCTGGACCTGGGGCAGGTAAAACGCGAGTTTTATTGTTCAGAATCATTTTTTTAATCCTTTTTATGGGCTGTAGACCAGAAAAAATATTTGTTGCAACTTTTTCAAATAAAGCTGCAAAGGAACTAGATTATGGAATTAAAAGTCTTTTTACAGAAATTTCTATGTATACTGGCGATAACTATGATATCACCGGGATGTACATTGGAACTGTACATTCCTCATGTCGTAAGCTGTTAACAGATAGAAGTTTTTCTAGAAATAGACGTAGACATAAGTTACCAAAATTTCTTGATGAACTAGGTCAATATTTATTTATAAAAGACAGATTCATAAAAAAATGTCTCAAAAAACTTAACATGACTGAATCAAATTTTAGAGAATGGTTGGCAGTTTCTCTTGAGAAACAACTATATAATAAACATGATGTTACTATTGCACTTATTGAGATGTTCAATAGATTTACTGAAGAGTGTATTGATTCATCATCTTTCGTGGAAGTCGAAGAGAATGATGTAAAACAATTTGGTATTTTATATGACCTTTATGTCAAAGAATTAAAAGTAAATAATTCAGTCGACTACGCTTTTCTACAACAAGCAGCTTTAAAGAATGTTAATTCTTCAGATAGTCCTAGATTTGATTATGTCATTATTGATGAATACCAAGATACAAATTTAATTCAAGAGAAATTATTTTTTTCATTATCAAAAAATACTGGAAATATTTGTGTAGTTGGAGACGACGACCAAGCTTTATATCGTTTTAGAGGAGGTTCGGTAGATTGTTTTGTTGAGTTTCCAACACGTATAAATCAATATTTAAAGTTGATTCCAAAAAGAATAGATTTAATTGATAATTACCGTTCTAAAAAGCAAATTGTTGAATTTTGTAGAGCCTATTTCGAACTGACCAACTGGTCAAAAGAAGATGGGCAAGGAGAATATAGGATAGAAAATAAAGAAATAAAAGCTTATAACCAAGATAGTAGTCCAGCTGTTTTTAAAACTCAATTAGGAAATTATGAAACAGTAGCAACCGAAATTGCTAATACCGTTAAAGAAATTGTAGATTCGGGTAAAGTTAATAATCCTAATGAAATTGCATTTCTTTTCCCATCATTGAAAGGGAAGTTTGTACAAGTTATGAAGGCAGCGCTCGAAGCTGTAGGATTACAAGTTTACGCTCCGAGAGCAGGGAGATTTCTTGAATGCTGGGAGGCCAAGGCTATATTCGGACTATTCGCACTAATTTTAGGAATACCTTTACAAAATGGTTATAAAGGACGTTTTGAAAAATTCCACAATTGGATTGGAGAATGTTTAACCGAGGCAAATAAATTAGTTGCAAGAGACCCTTCTTTAAAACATTACGTCGAAGATATGTCTATAGATTTAAAAATCCGCTCTAAAGATTACCAAATTTTAATGCAGTTAATGAAAGAAAGAGGAATAAACGTAAATGAGCCTTATATACCTTCAAGAATGTCCGAATTATTGTCTAGTTTAAAAGATATTTCAGAATCTACAAAAAAAGCGCTGATTAAATCCTCTAAATTTTTAGAAAATAAAAATCCTCCACAAGAAAAGAACATTAATTATGTAATTAGTAGCGTAACAGCTACAGATTGGAACTTATTAGACTTATTTTATCGCTTAGTTGGATTCAAAGCATTTAATAAATCATTTCAAACTGCTCAAGATGGAACAGATAATGAGTCCATAATTAATTTAGCAAGAATTACTCTTTATTTATCTAGTTTTATGGATAATACAAAATCTATCGTAACAGGAGCAGATTTTTTTAACAACAGATTAAGTAATACTCTCTATAATAGCTTTTTATATGGTCTCTTTCTTTTAGAAGAGTCTGAAGTAGAAGTCAAAGATGGGCTCTTCCCATTAGGTAGAATTCCTTTTCTAACAATTCATCAATCAAAAGGACTTGAATTCCCGGTTGTAATTTTAGGAGGAACGGGTAAAAAAAAGCGTTCCCCCTCAAGAATTGAATCTATTGTTAGAAATATTTCAAATAAAAATGGAGAACCCCTAGAAAAAATCTTCAAATACGATTTAACTCGTATGTTTTATGTTGCACTCTCTAGAGCTGAGAATTTATTAATAATCCCCAATTTTTCAGGTAGAGGTATTGTTGTTGATGATAATTTCAAAGAATTAGTAAGACAAAATAATGAGCTTACTTTTTTACATGAATTCAAAATTGCTTCCTTACCTTTAGCAAAAGTTTCAAATAAGAATATACCTAGAATATATTCATATACTTCTGATTTTTTATTGTATCAACAATGTCCACGTTATTTTATGCTCTATCGAGAATATGGATTTGTCCCTTCTCGTTCTCAGACTATACTTTTTGGTTCTATTGTTCATCGAACTATTGAAGATTTACACAATTTCTTAATTTCTAAGCGAAAAAATTTTAACTAGGAGAAATGATTATGAATGAAGAAGCTTTTTTCGATATGGAACTTCAACTTCGCGAATGGTTTGATGATAACTATGAAGAATTAAAATTGGCTGGAGGACATGCATTAAGTACGAGGGTAAAGAAAATTGCGTTTCAACACATTTTACAATACTGGAGAAAAATGAAAGAAATTGCAAACGAAGTGACAGATACTGAACTTACTCTTACCTTGTCTAAGCAAAAGTCTCCTCTAGGTCGTGAATATTCAGTAAAAGGAAATGTTGATTTGTTACGTACAGAAAATACTTTTTATATGTATGACATTAAAACTGAAAGTCCAGATAATATAAAAGATAATCTTGAGAAGTATAAGGGGCAATTAAACCTTTATGCAAAGATGTATTATGATTTATATGGTGACCCTATGGCAAAAGCGGCAATAATAGCAACAGGACAAACTGAATCACTTAAAGAAGCTTGGAATTCTGGTGATGAGAAAAAAGTTAACGAAGAATTAAAAAAATGGAACCCGTTTATTGAAATACCCGTGGATAAAGATAGTACCAGTGAATTACTTCAAATATTCGGGGATACTGTTGATAAAATCGAAGAACAACAATTCTCCCCACCTAATGAAGAAGAACTTCAAAAGAAGAAGAGACAAAATAAAAACTTTGCACAACATGTTTGTGATAACTGTGATGGTAGATTTTCATGTCCTTCTTTTAAAAATTATATTTTAGACAATGGAAAAGCAAGTAGGAAAAATTCCTCCAACATTGTTAAGTACTTTAAACAGTAAATATATCAACATTATCTGTATTAAATCAGGAGTTTCGAAAAGGATTTATACCTCCGACTCGCCGTAAACATCTGACATTTATTCATAATTTCTTCTTAGCATTCCCTTATATTATTTTGGACTTGTTTTCTGACATTTGTAAAATTCATATTGATACCCTTACTCAAATTAATCAATGTTCAATTTCTTATTTTTAGTCTATTTAGATACTACTACCAATTTTCCTTTCTAATGGATAATAAAAGAGAATCCAATTTTTATGCTAAATGGGATTCTCTTTTGGAAACCATATCTAATTCAACTATCTAATTCTCTTAATCGTTCGTACTTTCTTAAACAGAGCATCATACTAATTAGTTTTTCAAAACCTTCACGCTCTTGCTCTGTATTAGCCTTATCCAACAATTTTGAAAATACATTTTTTTTCTCCTCATTGATAAGAATTTCACTAATGTTAATATGAAGCTTATCTAATAATTGATTAAGTTGCGGAGCTGAAGGGATGTATTTGCCGTTTTCTATCCTATTAATGAAGTAACTACTAATCCCAGTTATTTTTTCAATGTCTTGTAGAGTACGATTTCCTCGTTTTTCTCTAACTTTGTCCGCTAATAATTTTATAGATATTTGGTCTTTCATATATTTCTCCTCTTTACTTTATTTATTAAAAAGAGTCATGAACTCCCTCATTGTCATTAGCCGTATATAAATTTATTATATCATTTCGTTATTCTAAAACGTTTATGTTTTTATCTCGCACCCACTTACAGATAGTTCTACTCATTCTCTAAAAGATTTTTTTATAATATTCAGTTACATAGTCTTAACCCATTAATTCAGTACTTTAACATAAAATAAAAAAGAGCACTTAATGTGCTCATAAAGATTTGCTAGTTATTTCTTCGTTTTATTTTTCTCAAGTTTTGGATTATGAAATTTGCCTTGGTTCTTCAAAAATCGATTTTCAATAAAATATACAATGCCAAATTCACATAACGCTATAGTTTCTGCAGCTGCTACTGCACCAGAAATGCTGTCCCTGCATCTGATAGAGTTTCGCTAATTGTCGAAAAACTTATCTTAACGCAAAACCAATACCAACGTTAATACCTAAAGAGGACATAAATTTTTTAATTGACTCTTTATTTTTACTTTCTGCTCTTCTTCGGTTTTATTTATCGCTTTTTAATTTATTTATATCTCTTCTTAGAACTTGAAGATTTTCTAATTCAGTTAGACCACCTTTCGCCATAGGTATGATATGGTCCACTTGGAAGTATAATCTACTTTTAGCCTTAAATCCTGAAATGGAGCAAGTGTAAAATCCATTTTCATCTTTTGACCTTTCATATACCGCATCTGTTAGTTGCCTCCAATATTGTGGGTTAATATTTTGTATTTCGTGGAGAGTTAGCTTATTTATATGAATCATCTCTGGAATAACAGTAGATTCTTTAGATGACATAGAGTAAATATCAGGTTCTTCTAATTTTAGTACCTCGTTATCTAAACATTTTCTAAAATAGAGTTTGTTATATCCGAAGTACACTTTTAAGAAATTCTCTTCTTTTTCCCATAGTTCATCCAAATATTCTTTCTTTCGCTTACCACCAAGTTCATTTTCATAAATAAATTGAGCCACATTTGAAATATCAAATTTCTCTCTATCTTTAAATTGTAAGAATGATGGTTCTATACCTTTTAAAGCAAAGTAACTAAGAATATCTTTGATGTCCTGCTTGTTATAGTCTGGAATCATTTCAAAGCCTGTAAAATAAGCTTCTTCAACTTTTTCGGCTAAAACATCAAGCTGTTCTTCGGTAAAGAATTCAATTTCATTTAACTGATTCACTTCGAAGAAGACAGGTAATTCATCAATAAATTTCTGATATGCTTCTTGAGTACTGTCATAAACCAGTACTTCGCAGTTTTTGATTCTGTCTTCATCATGATCCGATGGTATCATTAATGAAAATGTATAAATACCAATTGGAATTGTTTTTATAAAATCTATACTTTCTAATTTGGTAGTATCAATAGATTCGTCTATGATTTTTACAAATTCTTCGATTTTTTGTATGGATATCAGCCTTGCCAGTTTCCCTATGTTTTCTTTATTATTTTCATCCCATGTGGCTGTTTCCTCTATATATAATTTTTCTGGATTTACCCATGCGATTTTATTCTTCCATCCGTCTATAAAGCTAACAATATACGCCTTTTCAGTTCCACCTGCTTTTTTTCCTCTTAAAGCCCTACCAATCATCTGTGTCATCAGAATACTTGAAATAGTTGGTCTCGTTAGAAATACCGTTTGAACATCAGGTAAATCGGTTCCCTCCGTCAAAATATTTACATTAATAAGAACATCAATTTCATTATTTTTAAACTTTCTAATTCTTTCTCTATTTGCCTCATTTGATAAATCAACGCCAGTTGCTATATGTTGCTCTGATGAAATTACATATTCAGATGCAATCCCTTTTTCATTGAACAATTTATTTAGTTCAATCGCATGTATTTTGTTTACTGCAAATACAAGAAGTTTGCCATATTCATCTTTGTTATCTATGTACTCTTGGACAATCCTATTATTTCGCACTTTATTTTCAGCAATATGCTTGGCAATGTCTTCTGGAATACTATCAAACGCTTGAATTCTTTTTATATCCTGTTCACTTAATTCCTTCGTCATATCAATTTCTGTTTCTAACTCTTTGAATATTGGCTCTGAAAGGATTCCTCGGCTAATAAGCGTCCTTAAATCAACTTTATAAACAATGTCATCCTTAAAAATTTTCTTCAATAATCCTTTTTCTACTTCTGCAGTTCTAAATGGAGTTGCAGTCAATCCTAAGATTCCTAATTTATTAGACTTTTCATTTAACAAATCAATTAATTTTCTATAAGTTTTTGCAGTTGCATGGTGAGCTTCATCAACTACAAGAAATATTTCATCATTATAATTCAACCAATTATTCACTAAATAGTTTATCCCTCTATTTAGACTGTCTTTACTTGCAATAATAAAATCATCATCTTCTTTGATATTTACAGGTCTATCGTGTTGACCAGATATTATTCTATATTTAAATTCTTTTCTCTTACTAAGCAAAGTTGAAAAAGAATTTTTTTTAACCGCAGAAAGTGCCTGTTCTAATAATTCATGCCTATGAGCAACCCATAAAACCTTCTTGTTATTATTTATTACATTTCTTAGAACCCATTGTACAGCAGTTAGAGTTTTTCCTCCCCCTGTCGGTATCACTAATAGCCCTGAAAATCTATTTGCATGATTGTTTGTTATATTTTTGTCTAGTGCTTGTAACGCTTCAGTCTGATGTAAATAAAGTTCTATAGGGTTTCTTTCCTCACTAACCTTAATCATTCCTGCATATTTACTTTCTACTAAATTTTGCATTATTTTTCCCTCCCCTTCCATAATTTCAAACGTCACTCTTTCGTCAATATCTAATTCTGACCACTCTAATCCTTTCTTTTTCACAATAATTGCAAGACTATTTTTATCTAGACATTGATTAACCTTATCTATTAATAATGAATTTCTTCTCTTATATCCTAATTGGTCAAGAAAAGTCCGTAACTTCATATTTAGCTTTCTATTTTTTCGTTGGCCAATTTCCTCTTTAATATGTAATATGACTTCTTCTATTTGTTTCACACATTAAAACTCCTTTTAATCACTGCTGAAATTACTTTTACAAAGCATTAACAACCTTATTACGATACTCTTCCCAGTAGTTCTCATCCCCCCATATTTCATGTAACCAAATGTACATCATTATTATCTCAAGGTATTGCTTTTTCCCCTTAATAAATGTTTTTTTTGAAATTTTTGTGTAAAGTGAATTAAGGTTAAATAAGTTTGTTTTTTGTTTGTAATCATACATATATGGTGTCAACTCTTCGTTGCTCTTTATTTTATGTTTTAATGGCCATAAGGAATCATCATTAAAAAATCGTGATAAATAATCTGAAGCAAAAGCCCAAATATTCACTTTGTACTTATTCCAAGTCTTTTCTAACCACTCGTTGATTTCTTCGGCTAAAAACACTGAAGGGGTATTTATTTCTATTTCACTTTGAATCCTATGGTAATCTTTTATAAAAAGGAATAACATTTCTGTTTGACCTTTTAAAAATGAGTTCTTTTTTATTAGCTGAGCATAAGCATCATAAGAACAACTCCTAAATTCCTCATCTTTATTGTAAAGAAAAAATAGTTCATCCTTTTTGAGAAAACTTATTATAGAGCGATGGATATGCTTTTCATGTACATCATAAATATTAACTAACCATTCCTGAATTTCATTATCATACATTTCTAGTTGATTTCTGAACTTTACTAATCGTTCTTCGTTTAAAAATGTCTTTTGTTCCATTTCTTCAATATTTAAATACTGATTAAAATATTCAAAAACATAATTCACACAGATTCGCATGTTATCCATTCTGGCATCAATATCATATTCATTTATTTTATCTTCTCTTTTTCTTTTTGAAATATATTCTTCGAGAGAAAGCATTTTGTCACATCCCTTTATTTCTTTCTAAACTTATGTGTGTACCAAATTCCTAATTATTTTTAGAATAATACAATCGAAAGGTTTTAAAATAGTAAAGAATTCATACATAAAAGTACTAATATTCAGTATAATACCACTTTTGATAAAATAAATAGCCTACTTCTTTATTAGAAGTAGGCTTACCTGTTAATTATACCATTGAAAATTTAATTATTTATACCATTCATATTTATTCACATAATCAATATGTTAATCGCATTATCCATTATTGCATATTATCTCACTTTTTATATTACCAGTTTTAGTATTTAAAATAAAATTAACATCAAAAGAAGATGGTTTTTCTAGGCTTTTCTCTAAATCCTCTTTAATATCTTTAAATAGTTCTTTTAAGATTTGATATGGTATTGTTTTTTTATTTATAGGTTTAAAAAATAAATTACATTCTTTTACTGTTGTTATGTACTCTTCCAATAAATATTCAATATGGTGACTAAGGTCATAACGAAATCTACTAAAATCTCCATTAAAAGTGAATAAACCTAAAAGAGGTATTTCTTCAAAGATAACTTGTTCAGATTCTTTTTGATTAATTTCGGCAATTCCAATTGTTTTAGAACTAAGTTTATAATTATGTATACGCTTTGAGTACTCCTTGCTTGGAACCTGTTCAATTTGAATATTCAAAAATACTTTGTTATATTTTTTAGTTTTATTAGAATCTTCATCTATATAATCATGGCAAATGTTTTCTAGCTTCTCTCTAGAAATCTTTTTCCATTGTTCCATCATTGATGTTTTATTATATACTTCATAAATATATTTTGAATGGTATTTACTAAATTCATTACCTGAAGCGTAAACGTTTGTCCATACTTTCCCGTCGCTTAAATCTATAAAAATTCGAGCACACCCCTCCCAGTTATTAAATTCTCTTGCTGCTTTAGCAACTCCTTTTAACTCTAAAGTTTTATTCATATACATTCCCCTTTCTTTTTGCCTAATTTTCATCTATATTTAGTGTATTACTCCTATGACAAAATATCTACCTTATATGGTTCGAGCAAAGGTTCGAGCAAATAAATTTTTGAGGCAAAATAAAATTATTTTCATTAGAGTACTAAATTATTTCAGAAGACAAAAGCGACGTTGATGCCAAATTTTTTTACATTGAAAGAGCTGGCGCCTCATAACGCCTTGATTCTAACGAAATGTATAGAGTTGCAGAAAAAGGCTCGGAATTTCTTTTTATTGAATATAAAAATGAAGAACTAAGCTTATATGGAAATACGAAAAAAGCATATACCATTTAGTATTACAATTGCAATTACAGAATGCTGCGGATTTACTGAAGCGAGTACCATGCCAAAAGCCCGCTAAGAGCTCGATTTACGAAAATTATCATGTTCACCGCTAAAGTCGCACTCCAAGTTACCTTTTTATATTTTTATAATGTCTATATCCAAAACATCATCTTCGAAATTCAGAAAAAAACATCAAAGAGAAAATTTTAAATGCTGTTTGTTCAAACAACTCGTAATATTGTAAAATTACTTATTCTTCCTCAAATTTTTTGTACATTTTCATTAACTCTCCAAACTCTAAGTTAATGTTACAATTTTTTAATCTTTCTTTCCTTTTTAAATATAATTCTCTTATTATCGGTTCTATTTCTTCTTTAGTAGCATGATGGATTTTTTTATGGCAAAGTGGGCACAATGATATAATATTTGCTTCTACATCTAAACTATTATCAAATTGGTCTTGAAACTCCATTGGAACTAGATGATGTGCTTCAACATAATTTTCCCCTGTTCTATCTGATGTAAAAAACATATGTAATTTGTCATATTCACACTTATATTCTGCTAATATTATTGCCATTCTTGAAATCATAGGATTTCTTTTCCATTTAGTCATTGAAGTTGTTATATAAGTAACATTTATTTCTTTTGGTTTATCAATTACACTTTCTATATTGTTAATCTTTGTTTTTTCCATTTCTTTTTGAAAAGATTCTTCATCAGTCTTATTATTAAAAATGTATCTTATATTTTTACTCAAAAGAAGTTTGCACAATAATTCGTACTGGCTCACATCTAATTCTTGCAAAGACTGATTAAATCCTTTAAAACTATTCCAAATATTTCTCATTTCATCGGAAGTAACTGGGTCAAATATCGCTATAGTTGTGGGATTAAAATAATATGCTCCTTTGTATCCTCCCTCTATCTCCTCTTTATACATAATCTTTTCTTCAAGAATGGCAGAAGCAATTAGATGACCTTTATATTGAAACAAAACTAAAGTACCTGGTTCTGCATTCATTCCTTTTTTAAAATTATATTTTCTATAGGGTAATTCATTAATAAACCATTCATGCAAATCTTCTATTGAATTTCCAGTAAATTCAGGGTCGCTTTCCGACATTGGCAACAGTCTTATAGCTGGGACAACTGATTTTAATTGAATAACTTTACTCTCTTTCATTAAATCACTTTCACTTTTCACTTCGAATTTATATTCTTTCAGCCTATCTAATACAACTTGTCTCTCCTCTTGAGAAAAAAGAGATTTATATGCCTCTTTTAGAACTAATGCTTCAACGGTTAAATCTAATCTTCCTAGTTGCCATAAGTTTGTGAATCCATCAGATGGCGTGTTATTTTTTATAAATTTCTTTGCTACATTAAGTCCGCCATTATTTGCTACTATCTGCTTAAACCTTGAAGCGTTGTAACCTATTTTTCTAGCACTTTCATAAATATTTAACATGTCCTTATGAAATTGAATTTCTAATTCTTTTTGGTTGATTGCTGGCATTAGGATTACCTCCACTTAATAAATTATTATTAATTTCATTTTACCGAGTACCTTAACATTTAATTAAACAATGAATTTTGTAAATTGTTTACTTCTGTTTCGATAGGTAAAATTATGGAACTTGTTACATAAATAACTATTAGAACACAAAGTTTTTCCCTATTATTTTTTTGGTTTTAGATATGGCTTATGTTAAATATCCATTAAATGTTTTGGTTGCAAACTCAGCTTGAAAATTAGTTTCAATTTCTTTAGGAACAGACTGAAAGTAGTCAATATAGCCTCTTCGAAATGTTCTTCTCAATAATCATACACTTTATCTGACATTTGTAGAGTTCATATGGGAATTCCCACTAAAATGCCACCTGATTTCCATTCCATAGATACTAGCGAACTAATTATTCGTTCAACGTGCAAGTGGTGTTACCCTAATCTAATATTGCTAATTATAAATTTTTTATCTTTAATTTGAATTCTTCTTTAAGCAAACTATTTTCGTATCTATGAAATTTTTTTATAAACTCTTTGAAAACCATTTTTTCTATTGGATTCTTCATTTCCTCTAACATGTATAAATACAATGCTTGTTGAATAGAATTACTTAACAATGTAATATCAGATTTTAATAGTTCATTTCTCGCTACATTAGGAATAATCAATTTATTATATATATTCAATTTAAATTGCATTCTATTCTTTCCAAAGAATATACTATTTTCAAAATTCAGTTTTGAATTCTTAATAAAAACGTTTCTTACAAAGAACTCAGTTGTTTTAGAGCTACTTCTAAACAAATTAAATTCTAAATATTTATCTATACCATCAATACCAAAAAAATTTAATTTATAATCATAAAAAAACGTTCCGAATGAATTGTCATGATAAAAATCATCAAAATCCTCTAAGTCTTCAAACCTTAGCCCCTCTATAATTTCATTTATTCTAATTAAATCTTTTGGGAATTTTTTATACTCTATACTTGGCAAAATAGCTATACTAATATCTTCATCTACATAATTTTCTCTATAGTAGGTTTCAATATCATCAATATACTCTTCAGCTGCAATAACTTCTTCTAAATCAGTTGAGTCTTCTATAGCCATGAAGGATATTAATTTTAGCTGATTTTTAAATAAATAATTTTTTAAAGGTATTTTTTTTTCTTTTATAGATTTTACTTTTACTCCATCAAAACAGTATGAAATTTCCTCTCTCTTCACCTCATTTAAGTACTCAATAAGAATAGGTTCCAAGGGTTTTAATAGATATAAAGTAACATCAATTCCTTCTAAATATTTAGAAAGATTAATTTCCACTTTATGTTCTTCTTCATTAGACTCTATTTGAATTTTACCTTTACCAACAGTATCTATACTAAGCTGAAAATCTTTGATTAAAAAACTCTCCTTTAAATATTTTTCAACTTCAGAAGAACTTTCAAAAACATTAAAAAATTGTTCATAATTTAATATTATTTCTGTTCCATTAAAGGTCGTATTATTTTGCTCCTTAATTGAAACATATTCATTATCTTTATAAATATCAACTTCTATAAGCTTATTATCTTTATAATCTCTTGTTCTAACTTTTAAAGAATCGCTTAACATAAAGCTAGCCAAGAAACCTATACCATAGTTTCCAATGGGTTTATATTGATAACCGCTTAATAAGAATTCTTGTGATTTAAAATAAGATGAGCCTACTTCTAAAAAATACTTCTTTAAAGAATATATGTTCATTCCAATTCCATTATCTTTTACTTTAACCATATTACTTTCTTTATCAATAATAATATGAATTTTAGGTTGATATTCTTCATAGGAATTCTCAATATCTTTGGACTTTATCTCTTTTAAAAGTAGACAAGCATCAATAGAGTTTTGAACCAATTCTCTTAAACCTATTTTTTTATCGCCATATAAAGATTCACCCATTAAGAATTCAACAGTATTTCTATAATTCATTTGAAATTTTAAATCAACAATCGAATAATTTTCTGACTTAATATTATCGATTACTTTAGGATAGAGTTCTAACCTATGAAATTCATCAAAATCTTTAGTTAATTCGATTGCATTAATTATTTCTTGATTAACCCAATCTAGATAACTTAGAACTTTTCTATGTATTTTAGGCTCTGAACATTTTCCATAAAATTGAATTGACTTTTTTCCCTTGGAATCTTCAAAGACCTTTTCAGTATTATCTATGTCAAAGTGCTGCTCCCATTCTTCTTTACTGTAACCAGTTGGATTTATTGCATTATATAATCTTCTTGGTGTCCTTGTACCATCAAAATCTAAAATATCTCCTAACCTTAATAAAACTGCGTAAAATTGAGGAATTAGTTTATATTTACCTATCACATATTCTTTATCTAGATTATTTTTAACCCACATTATATCTTCAGTATGTGACTTGCATATCAAAGCTAAAATCTCAGAAAAAGATTTATTAGGCATTCCTGGAATCACTAATTTATCTTTTAAATTTTCTTTGATGAAATTCGCAGACCTTTCTGCATGAACTTTCCTTATATATTCTTGAGTTGCTTCAATTTCATTGAAATTGGAAATTTCCAATAAACTTTTATAATCAATATTGTTATAGATTGTTTCTCCTTGCTTAATTTTTTTAATCTCCTCATCACTGGCAGCCATTCCTACGTCATGTAATAATGCAGACAGTGTTATTATAGTAATTTCTAAAGAATTCAAATCATCTATATTAGGTATTATTTTCTCTATATGCTTTATTATTCTGACAGAATGCCCTACATCATGTTGTGTATAAGTAGGAAATACTTGTGCAATTCTAGAATTCAACAATGACTCTACTTCTTCATAAATTTTCAAAATCACTGAATGAAATCTAGTATCCTTATTCTTCAATTCTTTCATCAATATAGTTTCATCAATCAATATAATCCCTCAATTCTTTTTTATAACAAGTTAATGTTTTGAATTTCTCTCTCTTTTAAATTTATTTTAAACTACGATAAGATTTTAGTTTTTCTAACTCAACGTAAGGATAAACTCCCATTGTAGTGTAAATGAAAAAGTTTTCTCAGACGAAGGAGAAAACAAAACTTAACAATATAACTACTAAAGAAGTGTAGAATGATTAGCTCAAATACTTTTTTTACCTGTTCAGATATTAATAATAGATGTAAGTATTCATTTTCTAAATAATTATCTCATTTATTCCTCAGTTGATATCTATACTTAGTACTACTTGTAAAAGCGGTTACAATATCATCACTAGAAATTTCAAGTTCAATATAAATGAATATCATGAATAAAATCTTTAATTGTGTATTTAATGTGGAAATATGACCAATTTCTACTTGATTACTTTTCTTTGGATTTGGATGTGTTAGTTGATTCCTTAGATTCTTTACTTCTTTGATAAAAAGAGCTACTTCCCCATCATCGAAAAGTATATCAATTATTCTTTTGTCTAATTTCTCCATTAATTCTTCTAATCTATAGTTCAAAGAATATTCATAACCATAAATTATTCTGTCTTTTACGGCTTTTTTTAATTCTATACTCCAGTCTTCCATTTCCTTATTAATAAAATTATTTATCTTCTTTTTATCCTTTGCATACTTTTTTTCATCAATATATCCACCACCATAGAATAATCTGTGGTAGCCTTCAATCCCTTGCATATAATTCAGAAAAATACTTTCTTCGTATTGTCTCAAATAAAAATTTGATATTAATAACCTTATTATTTTGTATTTGGCCTTATCCCTTACAATATTGAACCAATTTTCTATTAATTGTGGTAAGTGCTGATGAATTGTATTGTAAGGAAAAAGCATTTGCCTTCTATCACTTAACATTTCGTAGTTTGTATCAGTATATCCTCGACGGTAATATTGAATTGTAGGTTTATCATCAATATGGAAATTATGGTAGGACACTTCAATTGGAACACCTATCAATAGAGTAAATAAATCAGTTATTTTTTGAACTATTTCATTAAACCAATATTTATTTTTGGGAGATGAAGGTTCTATATTTATTAAGGTTCTATACCGAATCTCTAGTTGTTCAAATCCATTTTCATTTGGGGTAAAAGTAGGAATAAATTCTAGATTTACAAATTCTCCATCTATATTAAATTGATATTTTAATTTATCAATTTGATTTACTTTCAAAAAAAATTCGGGCTCTTCAGAATAAGTATGCAAGAGTTTCTTTATACCTAACCACATAGGAAAATTAGATAATTCAATACTACAACTGTTATATACAATATTAGACTTATAATCTGTATTTATGAGCATTTCTGGAATAAAAAATTTACTTGTTGAAATGCCTGAGCTTGAAAATCCACTGCCAACTAACAAAGGATTAATAGCTACAAATTTTTCACTACTTGATACACCAATAATTCTAATTTCTTCTTCCTCATTATCGAAATCATTCTTCCTATTAGGAAACCTACCTCTTGTTACCAAATGCAACTCTTTCTCTTCAAAAATTAAAGTTCCTGGTATATATTCTTCACTACCATCACTTTGAATTTTTAGAAGATTAACGGCGAGATGGAATGATTCTTTATTTTTGATTAGTGAAATTATTTTATTCAATTTTTTACCACTCTCCTTATTAGGTCATTTATATTCAATATTTATTACCTACTTGGTTTGTAATTGTTTTTCGTATAACTTTACTTTGTTATAAAAAGTGTTTCTTTTTAATCCCATTTCTTGCATCATTGCTACTGCAGTCATTTTTCCCTTCTTCCAAGTTGGATATAACTGGTTAAATTGCTTTACTTGTTTCTCTGTTAATTGCGCTTTTGGTCTACCTAGGTGCTTTCCTCTTTTTCTTGCTGCTTCAATCCCCTCTCTCTGCCTTTGTTTTATTTCTTCTCTTTCTCTTTGCGCAAAAGCCCCTAGTATAGTCAGGATAATATCGTTAATAGCCTTACGCATTACATCGCTAGTATTATTAGATGTATTAAGCATGGGTTCTTTTATGAATTTCAAGTTAATAATATTGTGATTAAACCAAGCATATTCTTTTTTTATATCATCCATATTTCTAGATAATCTTGTAATACTATCAAATACTACTGTATCACCTTCTCTAACTACCGCTTTAAGTAATTGGTATTGAGGTCTATCAATATTCTTACCACTCAACTTATCTATGAAAATATCTCTTTCATCAATCCCTAATGCCCGCATAGTATCAATTTGTCTATCAATATGCTGTTCTTTACTCGAAACTCTGACATACGCAAACGTTTTACTTGTCATATAAATCCTCCAAATACTATTACTTCTATTTAGAGTAGCTTAGTGTTTGAAAAAGGTATATCAACTATTTTAGATATCCCATAAATTCATCGCATGTTTTTTAGGATGATTTTAGCCATATAATTTAAAGAGAATGATAAAACAAAAAGTATCCTCTAAACCTTTACCTTTTTTACACACATAGAGCAATGTCAAAAGAACTGTATAGTTTGAAAAACTATACAGTTCTCATTATGAATTTTAATGTTCATTTTTCCCGTAATACTCTTGATTTTATTCTCTTACTAAATTTGATAAGAGCGACATGTAATATTCAATGTTTCTTTTGAGCATTTACAATAATATGAAACTTTTCTCTATATATTTAATTCTTGTTTTACAGCCTGACATGAAAGATAAAAATCCATCGAAATTTCCAAAGATACATAAATTTCCTCATCTTCATAAGGATTAACATGATATCCAGGGAAAATATATGAATTCTGGATTAAATCGTCCATACTATTTCTATAAGGAGATATTCTGATTTCCAATGTGAACAGAGCTAAGCTCGAAATAGCCTTAATAATTTGTTCAACTTCCATATTATTGATTTCGTCTGGGTTATCAAAATGAAAATGCAGCACCCAAGGACAATTTTCATACTTACAGATTTCTGGAAATATTAACTTATCAAAAACTGTTTTTTCAATTTCTGATACATTTTTCACAAAAGCTTTTGGTTCCTTTCTTTCTTCCTTGTGCTTTTGTAAAGCTGTTTGAATATATTTATCCAAGCATCTGGGTAAAATATTTCCACTATTTGTTTTATCAAATTTTTCATTCATCCCAATTACTATAAAACCACTTTTCCCCATAATATTGTTCACTCCTTTATCTTAATTCGTTATAAGTATGCCCTATTTCTTTTAAATTATTAAAATTGACTAGAAAAGACTTTAGTATTTGAATATAGTCATCTCTTAAAGCGCGAAATCAAGATATACTTGTGATATTGGTTGAAGACAATATTTAGGTAAGGTTTAATGTAGCAATAACTAAAGACTATAATAAAGTTCACCTATAGGTGGTTTTGAACAAAAAATTATAATTTGTTACCCGTATTAAACTATTTTTTACAATTAGTAGCTGACACACATTAAATTCTTTCATCATATTTACCTCACTATATAAAATCCAATTAACTGTTTTTCAAAGCCTATTCCTCCATCAATCCCTATCAATCCATCTCCACTTTGCCATATTGAAGAGTCATTATTACCTCTTATTTTAATATGGGTGTATGACCAAATAGCAATTCTTAATCAGCATTATTTGACACATAAAAAAACCTCGCTAATTCAATCCGCAACATATCTGATTTGCTTGATTCTGACTAGTTTGATTAAAAGAGTTAATTCCTACATACACAAACAAATATTCAGCCATTCCTACATAAACAGGTAGACTTTTAAAAAAATCGATTATTTACGGATAAATTTTCATACGTTAGCTGCATTCCATGAGTTTTACTAATTCATTATAATGTCCATGTATGTCTGATACGACAGAAACATCTTTCATTGGTATAGTCCTATATTTCATAATTCCAACCTCTATTTAGAATTGTACTTTAGATACAAAAAAAAAGAAGAGATTAACTCTCTTCTTTTCTTAAACGCTACTTTCTATGTGTGTTGAGATTCACTTACTTTTCAACAAATCTTGCAATTTTTTTATTTTATCAACATCTATCCCCAAAATAAATTCCTTCAGTTGATTATATTCTTCGATTTTTCGTTTATCCATTAGATAATAATTTTCATGTAAATTATCTACATCAGTTATTTCATTTGGTGATAAATTAAATAGCTCACACAATCCCAATAATACTTTGGTAGAAGGATTATTTCTGTCCCCTCTTTCTAATCTATAGATGTAACTTGATGATACCCCTAATCTTGCCCCCAACTGTTCTCGTGTCCAGCCCAGCTCTTTACGTTTTGTTAATATAACATTTTGTATTTTATCTTCTATCGTCATAAGACCACTCCTCCTAAAAAAATAATGCTAAAAGTAGCTGCTATGTTGTTGTTCATTTATATTCTATTGATTCAAAATATTTTTATAACATATTATTTACTCTTATTAAGGCTTTCTTTATTAAACAGTAGCATCCTTTTAGCTTTACTATCATATACCATGTCATTTATACTTTAAATATTTTAATTAATTAACAAATAATACAATTACAATAGTCAATACAATTTTATTACAATAGTTAATTAATATATTATTATGATGTATATAATAAATATTACACTTTAGCAAAATGTTGTTATAAGTAAAAACCAAATAACCAAAGAATCTTCACGTTGCAGTCATTAAGTTTTTTTCTCTCTTTATTTTTCACCTACTAAATCAAACTCTGTTGTAAAAAATAAAAAAGTGATAGCTAATTAGCTACCACTAATAAATATCATCTAAATCAGTAATACATACGATATTGCCATCATCCTGGATATCAATAATTCTATCTCTGGTTATTATGTACTTACTACTATCCAATTGCTTCCTTATCTTTTTAAAATATTGCTCAGCATCTCTCTTTGTATAAAATAAATCTGTCCCATACTCAATATTAAAATCTCCCCAACACTCGACCAACCATTTTGGTTCCACTTTCTTCATCCCCCTTCACTACTTTGTTATTATTATGATTTATTATAATGTTTGTCCTCACAAAATGTTTTTACACTCTATTTTTTATACTTCTAACATTCTCTAGTTTCAAGCCTATTATGGGCTCCCAACCCTAGTTATTGCTTATGTTAAGCATAATAAAAAGGAGAAAATTATATAGTTTTTCTCCTAATTCATTTAAAAATTGTTAATATTCCCCTAATTATTATTTAGCCATTTCCTTTTTATTTACATTAGAACTTTGTTTGTTACGATTAAAAGCCACTTAATCCACCTTTTTTATAACGTTAGATGTCCTCATTGTATCCTAAAAAGAAGGTTAACATTTGCCTGCTTATAAGTCTATTACAGATATCTTTAATATCCATCATTGTTTCAAAGGAATTAGTATTAATTATTTACATCAAAATAGGTTATGTTTAATAGATAGTATTACTTAAAGCACCAAAATTTAAAACATTAAAACCTTTTCTTATTATTTGGATCTACGTCAAGTTTCTGGACACACAAAAGTTAAGTTTTGTTCTGCGCAACCTCCATTTTTGAGTGTTCCACA
>NZ_CAKQBI010000037.1:0-22220 GCF_934216135.1 uncultured Rummeliibacillus sp.
ATTCGGACACGTCCTCTCGTTTGTTCTATCATAAATAATTTAACTAGAGTGTGTCCATACATCTATACTACAATCACTTCTTTAATTCAAACTCACTTTCAGTTAAAAAATCTCCTGTTGATAATGAGTAAAGGTAAACTTGTTTAGTATTAATAGTCATATGTATAATTCTCTCCATTTCAATTTTCAATTTTAATTTTCGTTTATGATATGTAATAAATTGGTACTAATTATGATATATACGTGCGTGTTCAACTTGCTAATTTGAATAATATATGTTTTGACGATATATTTAATATAGTTTTAAATTGAATATTACTTTACTAATCTAACTATTTAAACTTTAAAATTAAACTAGTAGTAATATTACATTTATATACATACTGTTAGTTGTATATTATATGTGTAGTCAATTTATATGTTATTCGATTTTCAATTTTAAAAAGGTAAATCCTCAAGCGAAATGTCAGCTTTACCACTAAATGAGTTTTCTGATTCTTTACCCATCATTTTATAATACTCGTTACTTTTTATAACTTTTAACTTTTCATAAGGTCGCGGTGTATATGTAAATTGGTCAAACTCTTTAATTATGTATGTATTTGATTTTCTCTCTTTTGGATCTAAGGCTAAGCAAAAGTATGGTTGGTTATGTATAGTTTTTATCATCTTATATTGATTTAGTTGGTCAATATATTGTTCTAATGTTGTCTTTGCTATACCAGTCTCAGATGCCAACTTTTTAATTGATATGTCATATCCATCAGCAAATTTATCGTTCATTTTGCTGATAAAACTATATAGGTAGAATGCTGTACACCCTAATTTCTCATTCTCCATACAGAAAATGAAAACCTCAAATGGAATACAATGGGTATTACTTATAGAATAAAACGTTCCTTCTTCATCAATATTACCTTCCTCGTCATACTCTCTAACAAAGGCTTTAATTGGATATTTAATACTATACTTTCTACTAAAATGTTGCTTAATATCATGTTGAGTAAATTCATCCATATCACTAAGCATTGAAAATTGTAAACCTTCAAATTCATTAAACTCCCACAATATTGGAAAATCTTTAACTGTTTGTGTATATCCAATTTTATCTAATTCACCATTTTTCTTTATGATGTAATCAATAGATTGTTGATCCCGATGATACCCTAGTATTTCTTTAATTTGCTTATTGTCAACCTTCGTTTCGTAGTATTTTGTATACCTATACAGATAGTTTATAATGTAGTAATAACTATAAGCTACAGGTATATGCACTCGCTTAATATTACTTTTCTTTAAGTCTTCGAATAGTTCGTTTGGTACAAAAACTTTCGATTCCATCTCGTTGTATTGCAACAATTCTTTAATAATGTTCAATCAATCATTTTCCTTTCTATAATTATTTTCTGAATAATCTACTCGTGACCTTACCTACAGCTCTGTTGTAAATTCGTTTCCCAATTGTACCTTTCCTAATAGCGTTAATATCACCTAACAATTTTGCGAACGAATACAGAAATTTTCTAAACTCATTCATTTAAATCTCTCCTTTCTATGTATAATTTTATTTTTGTGGAGTTGATTGATATAACCCCAGTAGCCACTTAAACGTGTTATTACTCCTTAACAGGAACTTCATTTAAATAGCTACTGCGATCAATCAAATGATAGTTAGAGATGCAATTAAACATCCCTAACCCATTAATAAAAACGAAATTTTACTAATTCTATTGACACTTCATTAAAATTACTGTATATTAGTGTTAACTTAAAAAGTTGATAGTAGATAATTATGTCTATAGAATTTTTAATAGTTTCACGTTTAATAGTAACACGGAATTTAATTCTTGTAAACTATTATTTTTTAATATTTTTATTTAATTTAAAATGTCAGAATATTCAATATACATAAGTATTATATTTAACTGCATCAACACTTCGTATATTCCATCTTCAGTTAAGAACCACATTTCGCGATTTTGACCTGAGTGCGTTATTATCGTCTTCAGCTTTTCATCAACAATGAATTGAAAATGTTCGCCCACTTACTACGAAGATTGTTCGTAGATACATTTTTATTTCAACTAATCTATTACTTATTATACCCATGCTTGTTCACGAAAAGAAAATAAGAATTTAAATACACAATAAAATACTAGTTTCATTGTGTTTTATCTTCCCCACTAATCCACACACAATCTTATTCGTATGATTCCATATCAAAATCAAGTTCAAAGTCAATTACCTTGAAGTTATAAATATTATTAAACATGTCTTTTACCTCAAACTCTTCCATCTCAATCATATCTTCTTGTAATCTATATCCGATTTCGTAGTAAACTTCTTCAGAATTTGGTGCATCAACATCTATTTTAAAGACTAAATGGATAACTTGTTTTGTGTCATAATTGTAAAAATCATAATCTAAGACATTAGCAAAATATTTAAAATCATGTACTGTAGGAATCATAAAATCATCAATTTTAAAGATAATCTTATCCAAATTTAAATCCTCAATTCTTTCTACGTTTAATGTTAATTCCCCAAAAATTGAATGATTATCACCTAATGCACCTACTCCATGTAATTCATTAATATTTACTGCTGTTTGATTTGTTGTCATTTTTATTATCTCCATTTCTATTTTTTATTTTTATAGTTGTGTGATAGTTAAAGCTAGTGCTGACAGTTGCTGGATACTTGTTATATGTTGTGGAGTGTTTTAGCCACCATATCCATGTATTCCACCTTAAACTAGATAAAAACGATTGTAGCGATTGCTAGAATTGTTAAAATGCCACCGTAGAAGTAAAGTGCATCTAATAAGCTGATTGAATCTGACAGAAAGAAATATTGATTTAGTCGTTTGATCATTGATTTATCTCCTTTTACACTTTTACAGAAACCTGTAATACATATAGTATGAAAAATACCTCAGCTGTGATTCCTTGAAATGAATATAACAGGTTTCCGTAATTATGTAAATACATTTTTACGAAATTGTGTAAAAAACTTTTTTAACGTATAATATAATTATAGAAAGGTGGTGTGTATATGATACGCTTAACAATAGAACAAGCCGCTTTGAAACGGAATATAAAAACTCAAACTGAATTAAAAAATAGAGTTTTAAAGAAAACAGGTATAGAGCTAAGAGCCGCATCAATAAGTGATATGTATCGTAATAATAAGATGCAAATTAACAGAGATCATTTAGATGCTATAATGCAAGGGTTAGACATTACAGACTTTAATGAGGTATTAACAATTATTCCAGATGGAAGTAAGGACTCTAAATAATTAGAGTTCTTTTTTTTATTAATCTAATTTAAAAAGTTGAACAATGTATCATATTGACATATCATCACCATTTTCAAAATATAATACTTTATGAATCTACAATTAAGAGCGTGAATTTAATGAAAAAGAAAACTCGTGAACAAATAACTAAAGAATTATGGGAATTCAGTAAAGCTTCAAAGTTTCCGAACTTCCATAAAGACGGTTCTGGAAAGATTCAACCTCCGAACGATAAAAATAAAAACAAATGGATATAATTAGAGATGCTAATATATTAGATGTAAAATATGAAGGATTCTTTAAACTTAATGATGGTGATAAAATTTAATTTGTATAAAAAAAAGAAGGTACTCAAATTATTGAGCCTTCTTTTTTTATTATGGATTTTTATTTAATTTCTGGGATCTTTATAAAGAATACCTCTTCATTTTCATTTAATGATAATTCTTTAATATCCGACATAGTTAAATACATTAATGTATTACAGCCAAAATCCTGTGATGTAAAAATAGAAAGTCCATTTTGATCCAAAATATCAAAATGAAAAAATGGTGTTATATTTTCATATTCTGATTCTATCTCTTCTACCATACTTTTAAAAATAACTTTCTTAATGTATTCATTTAAATTTACTGTTAATTCAATAAGATTATCTTCGTTCTCTTCTTTCGTAAATTGAGAGTCTGATAATATTATATTTTTCACTCCATAGCCTGTTGAGGGATATCCTTTATTTGGGTTTATTTTATCATTTTCATAATAAAGAATAGTTAATTTTGTACCTTTCGCTAAAAAGTAGGCTGTAACTTTGTTCCAAATAGTAATTATTTTTTTCATCCGTTTTTCAAACTTTTCTTCTTCATCTTCAGGGTTACTAGTATCTAATCGATAATTGAAAAAATCTTGCATTCCTACCCCCCCTTTTTTTTCTTAAACAGCCGCCAATCCTATTGCACTTACTGGCCAAAGAGCCCAAACAATTATCACCACTCCCGCAACTATAGCAATTGTAGTTGCTATTTCCCCTGCTGTTACTGTTTTCATATCTTTTAATAAAACACTTTGCATTTCGGCTTGAGCTTTGGCTTTTCCTAAACCAGACATACAATTTGTCCAAGATTTCTTTTTAACAGTTTCATGAATATAATAACAAACTGAGGTTCCCTTGGTTTTAGCAGAAATATGATAATTTGCTTTATGAGTATATTTTCCTTTAGTATTTTTTTTATAAATATGAATATTAACATGTTTTATGTTTTGTGTTTCAGCCCATGGTCCTGCCCAACCAGTGTGGATTTTTGTAATATCAATTTTATAATTACCCTTGATGTATTGTTTATATAGACCTGCACTACCACTTAAAATTTCTATATCATTACTATCTATTTCGTTAGATATCTCAATATTATTTATATCTGGTGTTACATTAGAAATACCTTCAATGTTTAAATCTTGATAATTATATGAAAATTCATCTGAATCAAAAATACTATTTTCTTTTGAACTTTTTTCTATTTCATTATTGATTTCCTCAGTATCTATATTATCTATTGATTCTCCAGATTGAAAACTTTTAATAACTTCATCCGCTTGAATACTGTTTATTGATTCTCCAGTTCTAATATTTTTTATAATTTCTTCAGTTTGGACACCAATTAAATTTTGATCAGTTTGATTATTAGATGTATCAGTTTTAGCTTCAGCATTTCCTAAGGAATTAAAAATTAGAAATAACATAAGACTTGAAATAAGAAATACTTTAAACAAATTATTCTTTATCATTCAGTACATCCTTTCTAATGTGTAATATTAAGGAATGTGTTTTCGAAAATATATACGACACGTAAAAGTTTATCTAAAATTTTTAGACTAAAAATTTAATTAATACCTTATTGTTCTGAATAACTCAGTGTACACTTACTCAAAAATATTATCTTTTTTATTCATTTAACATATAATTGTTGTATAACTAATTATTTTTAGCGACAAGTTAAATTATTGTTTTTTGTTTTAAAAGTCTGATACACATCCCTTCTTTTTATCAGCATATAATGAACCGCGTCTATATACATTAATAAAATCGAATACAATCTATCATACATTCCCTATATTACTAAAATAATACATTTTATTAAAAAATAAATATAATTTCTAAAAAAACAGTAAAAATAAGTATATACTATTAATTTATAAATATTTTGACTTACCATGATAATATATTTCTTAAAAAGGAATGTGTTTTAAAAAATAAGCGAAGTGTTATATTTTAAATAATTGTAATAATACCCTTATAGTTGTAAATGCCTTGCACCATTTTTTAATAAATACTTTGCATGTAGTGTTCTAATGGCATACAAATGTGGATATACATTTAAAAAATTTAATCAAATTAAAGAAATAGATTATAATAAATTATGAAAAGTTTGATTTAAACTCCTTATGGATTGCTATACAACTCAAGGAGAGTTCCAAATGGCAAGTTATCGAATCATTGAGACTAATAAGAAAGGACAACCAAGAATAAAGATAATTGTTGAATATGGATATGATGAAAATGGAAAAAGACTACGAAAGATTAAAATTGCTACACTAAAGAAATTGGATGAGAGTAACATTATCAATGCAATTGCTCAATTTGAAAAATCATTAGGCATGGAGCAACAAACGTTTGGTAATACAAAGAAAATTACTTTTAGTCAGTTTTCTGAAAAGTTTATGAGTGATTATGTAGCAGTAGAATTAAAAGTAAAATCACGTAACACTTACGAAAATTATTTAAATAATGGGTTACTAGAATTTTTCGGTATGATGAAAATGCATAAAATCACATCTACACAAATCAACTTATTTTTTGTAGAACAAAAAAAGATAAAAGCTGGCTCTATTTATGAAAAGTTTGCGATGCTTAATACAATGTTCAACAGAGCTATAGAATGGGGATATATCGAGGTTAACCCTTGTGCTAAGGCAACTAAACCAAAACGTAAGAAAACACGGCGTATTAACTACTACACAGAAGAACAAATCAAGCAACTTTTACATGTAATTCCTAAACTTCATATTAAACATCAATTACAAATAAAAATTGCATTGTATTGTGGTTTAAGAATGGCAGAAATAGCAGGCTTACGATTTGAATCGCTCGATTTTCAAAACAACTCAATATACGTTGATAAGACCTTACAATATGATAAAATTAACAAACAATTTTTTCTGGATACGACGAAAACTGGGGAAAGTCGTGTGGTATATGCTCCTCAAAATTTAATGAGTGAGTTAAAGGATTACGTTGAGAAAAAGAAAATTAAGTTGGCGAAATTAGGCGAAAAGTTCAATCCAATCTACACAAAGAATAATAAACCCATTTATTTAGTTTTTTCAAAAGATAACGGCTTTCCAAATCATCCTGATAGAATGTCTATTCAGTGGCGAGATATTGTAAAAAAGTACAACTTACCGTATATCACATTTCATGGTTTAAGACACACATTTGCTAGTTATATGCTATCTAAAAATGTGAATATTAAAGTCATTCAAGAACAACTTGGTCATGCAAATATTCGTGAAACATTAGATACGTATTCCCATATAGATACGTCTCAAAAACAAAAAGCGAGTGACCTGTTTAGTAACCTTTAAAATTGCATTTGGTCACCAATAGTCACCCGTAAAATTTTACCAGTCTACAAACCCTTGATACGCCTACTCTTGAATAGCCGCTTCAAGTGCTACAACAATCATGTCATTGAATGTAGTTTGGCGTTCTTCTGCAGTTGTTGCTTCGCCAGTTAGTAGGTGGTCAGATACTGTTAGTACAGATAGGGCTTGACGATTGAATTTTGCTGCTAGTGTATATAGTGCTGCAGTTTCCATTTCAACTGCTAATACACCGTAATCTGCTAATTTTTCGTTTTGGTTATCTTCACCATAGAATAAGTCAGCTGTGTAAACATTACCAGCACGTAAGTTTAGTCCAGCTTCTTCCCCTGCTTTATATGCTTTTAATAATAGATCGAAGTCAGCGGTTGGTGCGAAATCGATTCCTTTGAAGATAATTTCATTCATCTTAGAATCAGTTGTTGCTGATTGAGCAAGGATGACATCACGAACTTTAACATCACGTTTTAGTGCACCACAAGTACCAACACGGATTAGTTTTTGACATCCGTATTCTTGCATAAGTTCAGTTGTGTAAATAGCAATAGATGGTACACCCATACCTGTACCTTGTACAGAGATACGTTTTCCTTTGTATGTACCTGTGTAACCAAACATATTACGTACTTCGTTATATTGAGTAACATCTTCTAAGAATGTTTCTGCGATATATTTTGCACGTAAAGGATCTCCTGGTAAAAGTACGATTTCAGCGATTTCGCCTTGTTTAGCATTAATATGGATACTCATAATTATTCTCCTTTTCAATTTAAAATTTTCAATATGCCTGACTCATTGTAACAGTAAAGTCCGACCTCTGACAATCAAAAATTATTCTTCATATTTTTCATCATATTGTTGCCAAAGTTCATCAAATACAACTGCACTTAACGCATGATCTGCTTTTTCTTCTATATATCTTGAGATGTTTTGAAAATCTTCTTCCTGTTTAGGAAAACTATGGTCATGAAAAGCAGCTTCTGCAAAATCCCCTTTTGCATCTTTTGCTCCTCTAAAAGATAATACGAAATGATAAAATGATGGTTTCATTTGGACTTCCTGCCTTTATTTCATTATAACTTACATTCATTTTACACGAAAATTACTTATCTTTGGAAACTATATTAAAACTCTAATTGTAACTTATCTAATTTCTTCTCTACCTGGAAAACATTTTCTTACTTTTTTCATGATAATGGCAACCTTCCCATTTCATCTTCGTTCTATAACTCGGATGCGAAAATATTATCAATAAAGATTACCGCATCTCTACCTAGATTATTGGTATATATGAGGAGATGATTCAAATGAAAATAGTAAAAAGCTTACTATCTTTCATAGTCATGTTTGGGACTTTATTTACTTTTACAGCAAACAGTGACGCAGCAACACCAAAAACAATGAACGCAAAAGTAGCAAATAGCGTATACGTTCACGCTGAACCTTCAGCTAATGCCAAAAAAGTTGGAACACTTTGGAAAGGTACTAAAGTAGTCGTATATAGTAAATCAAAAACAGGCTGGGCAAAAATTAAATTCAACAAAAAAACAGCTTATGTATATGCTTCTTACTTATCATTTAGCAAAAATACAAGCAAGAAAACAACAGCTACAAAAACTACAACTACTAAAAAAACTACAACTAAAAAAAGTACGAGTACTTCAAATAGTAAAAAAACAACTTATCGCCCCGTAGTAACAAATACTTACTACTATGTTGAAAATGGCAAAGACGGAAAACTATATTCAACTGGCAAACGCAATTCAACAGGTTGGACTTACTGGTACAAAAAAACAGGTAACAATAAACAATCATTTTTAGTAAAAGAATCTTCTAAAGGTTTAGATTACAAATTTAAAACAGGTACTATTCGTCAAATCGTTTACCCTTTTACAAAGGGACAAGTATTTAAAGCAAACAAAAAAAATTACAAAATCGTATCTATTTCAAACACTTTTAAAGTAAAAGCAGGTACATTTAAATCAGTTGTCGGTATTAAAGCTGCAGACGGTTCAATCACATATTACGCCCCAAATGCTGGCGCAATTAAAACTGTGAAAAACAAAAAAGTCACTTTTGAAATCACAAAAATTGAAACAAAATAATTGAACGATTAAAGAGCTCCCTGAAATAATTTAGGGGGCTTTTTCTTTCATTATGCTATTGCATAGTATTTCATAAAGTGTTACTATTTCATTAATTAAAATTTTTCTAACAATTTAATGTAAATTTCTTATCGAGAGAGATGGAGGGACTGGCCCTGTGAAATCTCAGCAACCACCAATTTGGTAAGGTGCTAATTCCAGTAGATGTATTTCTAGCAGATAAGAAGATTGACTTTTTAAGTACAAGGTCCTCTTCTTCTGAGGGCCTTTTATTTTTTTAGAAAAGGATGATGAACATGACAAAAAAACATATTTCGACTCGTTTAGCGCAAATCGGAACAGAAACAGATCCTCGGACTGGTGCGATTAATACACCTATTTATCTTTCTACCGCATATCGACATGCAGGACTCGGCCAATCGACAGGCTATGATTATACGCGTACAAAAAATCCAACTCGGGCTGTTTTAGAGGAAGGAATTGCCGCTTTAGAAAGTGGAGATGCAGGTTTTGCCTGTAGTAGCGGGATGGCTGCAATCCAATTAGTTTTATCCCTTTTCAAATCAGGAGACGAAATAATCTATTCAGATGACATTTACGGAGGTACATATCGACTTGCTCGTCAATACGAAAACCAATATGGTATTCACGCTCATTTCACACCTTTCCAATCTATCGCAGAAGTCGAAGCAATTATAAATGAACATACAAAAGCACTTTTTATAGAATCACCAACAAATCCATTAATGCAAGAAATCAATATTGAACTATTTGCAAAGTTAGCGAAAAAAAATCAACTTTTACTGATTGTTGATAATACTTTTTTGACTCCGTATTATCAACGTCCAATTGAACTTGGCGCAGATATTGTTATTCATAGTGCTACTAAGTATATTGGAGGACATAATGATGTTCTTGCAGGTCTGGTCGTGGCAAAAGGAGAAGACTTGTGTGAAAAACTTCTTCATAACCATAATGCTTCAGGTGCAACATTAGCCCCGATTGACAGTTGGCTTTTACTCCGCGGTCTAAAAACTTTACATGTTCGCATGAAACAACATACAGAAAATGCACGAAAAATTGTTGACTATTTAAGTAAAGAACCATCCGTAAAAGAGGTTCTTTACACTGGATTAGGTGGCATGATTTCTTTCCGATTACAGCATTCCAAATTGGTACCAGCATTTCTTCAAAATTTAAAACTTATCGCATTTGCTGAAAGTTTAGGAGGCGTTGAAAGTTTTATCACCTACCCGGCTACTCAAACACATGCTGATATACCTGAAGAAGAACGAACTGCACGTGGTGTTGACAACTCATTGTTACGTTTTTCAGTAGGAATAGAAGAAGCCGAAGATTTAATAGAAGATCTCCAACAAGTTTTTACTACTATCAATAAAGAGGTGTCTTTCCATGAGTCAACAAAATAAACAATCTATCGAAACTAGTCTAATAACTGCTTCTACTAGAGGCGATTACGAACAAAAGACAGGTGCTGTGAATGTACCAATCTATCTTTCATCTACTTTTGACCAAGAACATTTTGATTCTTTCGGTCCCTACGACTACAGTCGCTCTGGAAACCCTACTCGTGATGCATTAGAAAAAACAATTGCTGAACTTGAAGGAGGTTCAAGAGGATTTGCCTTTTCATCAGGCATTGCAGCAATTGCTTCTGCCCTACTTACTCTAAATACAGGTGATCATATTGTCATTACAAGCGAAGTATATGGTGGAACTTATCGTTTTGTTACACAGGTTTTAACAAAATACGGTATTTCACATTCTTTCGCAGATTTTACGAACTTGCAAGAAGTAGAAGCTGCCATCCAACCAAATACAAAGATTTTATATGCTGAAACTCCCGCGAATCCACTTCTAGGTATTACTGATATTCGTGGTATTGTTTCCATTGCTAAAAAACATAATTTGTTAACTTTTGTCGACAATACCTTTATGACACCACTTTACCAACGTCCGCTTGAACTAGGCGTTGATGTAGTATTACATAGTGCTACGAAATTTTTAGGCGGCCATAGTGATATTATTGCTGGTCTTGCCGTCACAAAAGACGAAGAACTTGGAAAACAAATTTACTTTATGCAAAATTCGATGGGTGCTATTTTAGGGGCACAAGATTCATTTTCATTGATACAAGGTATTAAAACATTAAATGCTCGCTTATCACAATCATCACAATCGGCGATAAAGATTGCCTCTTACCTCGAACACCATGAATTGGTTAAAGAAGTTCACTACCCTGGATTAAAGAATCATCCAGGTTATGAAATCCATGCGAACCAAGCATCAAACGCTGGTGCTGTATTATCATTCACATTACCAAATCGTGAGCTGACAAAGGCTTTTGTTGAACATGTTCAAATTCCGATTTTTGCAGTTAGTCTTGGTGGAGTTGAATCTATTCTTTCATACCCAGTGACAATGAGTCATGCTGCTATTCCTAAAGAAGAGCGCGATAAACGTGGCATTACAGAAGGACTTTTAAGGTTCTCAGTTGGGCTTGAAAATGTGGATGATTTAATCGCTGATTTTGAACAAGCTTTTCAAGCAGCAAAAGATATAGTTTCAGTCAAAAAATAAAGTTAAATAAGTCATAAAAAAGCTGATGTACTCTAATTGGTACATCAGCTTTTCTTCTATTTTATAAAGTTAATCTTCAAATAACTTTTCAAATTGTGCATAGCCAGCTTGCGCTAACTGATTTTTTGGAATAAATCGCAATGCAGCTGAATTGATACAGTAGCGAAGTCCACCCGTTTCAATTGGTCCATCTGGAAATACATGACCAAGATGTGAGTCAGCTTCTTTACTTCTTACTTCTGTTCTTAACATACCAAAGCTTGTATCTGTATGTTCAATAATCCCTGTTTGTTTTACAGGTTTCGTAAATGCAGGCCAGCCACAACCTGATTGAAATTTATCTTTTGAAGAAAATAATGGTTCACCGGAAACAATATCTACATATAGTCCCTCTTCAAAGTGATTGTCATATTCGTTGCGAAATGGAGGTTCTGTACCTTTTTCTTGTGTTACATGATACTGCATCGGAGTTAATTCTTTTAAACGTCTTTCTTTATCCATCAATGTGCCCCCCAATTATCTTTTTGAAATGCAGCGCGACCTGAACCAATTGAATAAAGTTCGTAGTGAGAAGGATTCTTTTTATAATAGTATTGGTGATACTCTTCAGCAGGATAAAACGGCTTTGCTTCTAAAATCTTTGTTGCAATTGGAAGATTGAACTTTTGGGATTCTTCTAATGCTTTTCTTGATGCTTCCGCTATCTTTTTTTGTTCTTCATTATGATAAAAAATTGCTGTCATATATGATCTACCACGATCATGAAATTGTCCACCAGCATCGGTTGGATCAATTAGCGTCCAAAAAATCTCCACTAGTTTTTCATAAGGAAAGATTAGAGGGTCATATGTGATTTGTACTGCTTCATAATGGCCAGTTAAATCAGAGCAAACTTGTTGATAACTTGGATTTTCTACATATCCACCTGTATATCCCGAAATAACCGACTCGATTCCTGGTTGTTCATCAAATGGTTTGACCATACACCAGAAACAACCTCCAGCAAAAGTCGCCTTTTCCAATGTCATACAAAAACCCCCTATTTTTTAGGAATTACTACGTCTAGTATAATGCGATTTTCATCTAAATTGAATTCTTTTGCTTGTACTCTTCCTTCTAAATTATCGCCTAATGGAATATTTATCTCTGTCAAGTTGATATAGATTTGTTCTTCTTTCGGTTGAACAACCATCCAAGTTGGCAATTCAACAGAATCCTTTAATAATTTTAGGGCTGTTGCTGGTGGAATATCAAGCATACCTACTTCAATTGTTTTTTGTTTTAGTAATAGATTCCCATCAACAATTGTTGGATCAAATGTCATGACAATTGGCAAATCCATATCAAATACTGGTAACGTTCCGCTTAATGTTACTTGGTCATCAACATACATTTTAACAGGGATTTTAGAGCCCTTCATAGAGTTAGATATGAGCTGATTAGCCAAATTTTCAAAGTCATCGGCTGTAGTAACAACTTGTAGATGACTTCCTTCAGGTAGTTCACTTGTCGTTGGAGTGGGTGTTTCAGCTATTGGTCTTGTAATCATAAAAACAGTTGTCGCTATTGTTAGAATAACCGCTGAAAAGAGGAGTATAAATGCCAATTTCCATTTATTCATCTAAAGACTCCTCCTTAAAATCAAATTGTCCTTCTGACAGTTTATTTAAATTCACTTCATGTAATGTTTTAATAATTCTTGCTGTCAATAGATCATATCCTTTTGCATTAGGGTGGAAAAAGTCACTGTGATAGACAAGATTATCATTTGACTCAAACAAATCTTCAATATTAATAAATACGGCATGCTCATCATTATTAGCAAATCCACGTATATCTGAATTCCATTCACTCATAATTGTATTCATATCTGATTCTTCCTTCGTAAAAATAGACAAAGGATTGTAAACGCCAATTAATATAACAGGTGCATTTGGATTCCGTTCGCGAATCAATTCCATTATGGTTTCATATCTTTGTTGAAACGCAGGTCTTTTTTTATCAAACGCTTTCTTATCTAAATTTGTAATATTGGTACGAACAATTTTCATCAAATCATTTCCACCAATTGTTAATGTGATAAAATCTGCCTGTTTAAGGGCATTATCAATTTTACCAGATTGGATTTGATCTATTAATTGATCGCTTCTACGTCCTCTTTTTGCAGTATTTATAACAGTAACAGATTTAACACCTTGCCATGTTTTCATTTCTTTATCTAGGCGACCAACATATCCTTGTTTATCTAGTTCATCTCCAACACCTTGAGTTAAAGAATCCCCTAAAGCGACATATTGTATGTTTTTAGTTTTAAACATTTGTGTAACTGCTAATTTTTTATTTTCATCTTTTTGATGTCCATTATTATCAGTAATTCCGCAAGCAATTAAGATCAGAACGGATAAGATTAGTATTAGCCTTTTTTTCAATTTCATTTCTTCCTTTCATGTCGACTTTGTCGCTCAAATGAAAAGAAAGCAGGGAATGTTATTTTAATCCCTGCCGCCTAATTAGTCTGTATAATATGAAATACCTATTGCACCTGGCCCAGTATGCGTACTAATGATTGGCGATGTAAAACCAAGCTTCACATTTTGATAGCCTGACTCTTCAATCATTCTTTTTAATGGTTCTCCCATTGCTAAACCATTTGCATGAGCAATTCCTACACCTTTAATCGTTTTACCCTTAGTATTTTCTTGGAATTGCTTAAAAATATACTTAACTACTTGTTTATGGCTCCGTACTTTTGCGACAGGATTGTAAGCTCCACCTTCAAGTGAAGCAATTGGTTTTATATTCAATAATGATCCTATTAAACCAGTCCCTTTACCAATACGACCACCTTTTATCAAGTTTTCAAGTGTATCCACAACTACAAACAAATTTGTATTTGAACGAATATGATCTAGTCTTTCTATAATTTCTTCCATTGACTTGCCTTCTTCTGCCATCTTCGCCGCTTCTAAAACTTGGAAACCTAAAGCGTAAGAAATATAGCGGGAATCCACTACTACAACTTTGGATTCTGACATTGTTGCTGCTGCTTCGGCAGATTTTACTGTTCCGCTCATGCCACCAGTCATTGTTATAACTAAAACTTCGTCTCCATTACTACCAAGTTCATCAAACAATTCTTTAAAAACACCTACAGCTGGTTGAGAACTTTTAGGCAATTTAGACGTATTAGCCATTTTTTCTAGAAATTCTTCAGGACCAATATCCTTTCCATCAACAAATGTTTCTTGATCAAATTGAAAAGTTAATGGAACTATATGGATATTATATCTTTCAATTTCTTCTTTTGTTAATTCGCCGGTCGAATCGGTAACAATATGAATTCGTCCCACATTGACACATCCTTTAGTAGATTCATTTCATTATAAAATGATATCGCTATATAGTAAACTATTAGCCTTTTATTTTGGTGAAAACCTTATCATATATTGTACTCACGAATTTCACATTAAACATGTGACATTTGTCAGTTATATTATGGATTTAGAGAAAAAGTAGATGAAAGTTAATTTGGTTTAAAGAGGTTCTTTTCGAGTGTTTTCGATTAAGCAGGATATAAAAAAGTTGGATGTCTTCTATATTATGCATTTTATTTGAAAGAACATGTATAGAAATATTTATTTTTCATATATTCATTTTTATAAACTAGAGAGCTACATTTAAAAATTCAAAACAAAAATCGCTCCTCCACATTGAATGAAAAAGAGCGATTACTCAAAAATAAAATTATATTCTAGGTCTAACAGTCCGTTCTTTCAGATTCTACTAATTAAACAATCGTCAAACATTATTTCTTTTTGAAGATGAAATAAGCGAACTTTATACCTTCTTTTGTTTCAAAGGTTTCTGATCCAGATACTTTTTTCCATTTATTACCTAATTTAGGGAAAAATGTGTCACCCTGGAAAGTGTGTTGTATTTTTGTTACATAAAGAACATCTGCAATTGGAAGAGCTAAACGGAAAATTTGTTCTCCTCCAATAACCATTATTTCTTTTTCTTCTTTTTTAGCAATTTCTAAAGCTTCCTCAAAAGAATGGGCAACTACAATACCTTCTGCTTTGTAATTTGGATCTCTTGTTATGACAATATTCGTTCTTCCTGGTAAGGCTTTTCCAATAGATTCAAATGTTTTACGCCCCATAATCATTGGTTTACCCATTGTCGTTTTTTTGAAATAAGCTAAATCCCCTGGTAAATGCCAAGGCATCTTATTGTTATAACCCATTACACGATTTTCATCATAAGCTACAATCAATGAAATCATCCTGCTTAGCCTCCTCACACAGAAATTGGTGCTGATATACGTGGATAAGGATCATATCCTTCAATTATCAAATCCGTTATTTCATAATCAAATATCGAATCCTTATCCGTTTTAATCACTAACTTTGGTAACTCTCTTGGTGTACGTGACAATTGCTCTTTTACTTGAGACAAATGATTCTTATAAATATGTGCATCACCTAAAGTATGCACAAAATCTCCAACCTCTAGGTTACATTCTTTAGCAATTAAATGTGTTAAAAGAGCATAAGATGCAATGTTAAATGGAACACCAAGAAATACATCTGCACTTCGTTGATATAATTGACAAGACAGTTTTCCATTTGCTACATAGAACTGGAAAAGAGAATGACAAGGTGGTAATGCCATATCATCAACTTCAGCTGGATTCCAAGCTGTCACGATATGTCGTCTTGAATTGGGATTCTTTTTAATCGATTCAATAACATTTTGAATTTGGTCAATTGTACCACCTTTTGCATCCGGCCACGAACGCCATTGCTTTCCATAAACTGGACCAAGATCTCCATATTTCTTCGCAAATGCTTCATCTTCTAATATATTCTTTTGGAAAATGTTCATTTGCTCATCATATTGTTCTTTAAATTTTTCATCTTGCAACACACGATGTCCAAAGTCTGTCATATCTGGTCCTTCATATTCTTCACTTTTTACCCATTTTTCAAAAGCCCATTCATCCCAAATATGATTGTTTTGTTCAATTAACGTACGGACATTCGTGTCCCCTTTTAAAAACCACAATAATTCTGTAGCAATTAAGCGAAATGCAGTTTTTTTAGTAGTCATTAATGGGAATCCATCTTGCAGATTGAATCTCATTTGATAACCAAAAACACTCCATGTACCTGTTCCTGTACGATCTCCCTTATTATTACCATTTTCTAAAATATGGCGGCAAAGGTCTAAGTATTGTTTCATCGATATAGCCTCCAATTACATACTAGTTCATATGATAACACAAAAATGATGCAGTATTAATTTCTTATTTAACTAATCGTCACCAAACATACTAACAGCTTATTCGCATTAATAATAATAAAGAAAATGGAATCATTGATTGAAAAAGAAAAAAGTTATACCCCAAAATTTGTTTTAGGCATAACTTTTTTCTCTATAATAGTTAATCATTTTCTGAACTTCGATTATAATTTTTTTCACGTAGTTTCTTATTATTTTGATCTAAATATTGTGAATCTGAATCTGATAAATCATCTTCGTTCTTATTTTCCAATTCATCTTGAAGATTATCCGTCAGTTTTTCTTGAATAGATTGGAGATTTGTGTCTAAATCACTTAGTTTTTCTTGCTTATGCTCTATATTTACCCCTCTTTTTGCATCTTCCTCAATTTCCGATTCCATTACCGCTTTTTGACCTTCCATCTTATGGGCAAGTCCGTGTAGCATCTCGGCTTGGTCTAGTGACACCGCTTGGGTAAAAAGCTTTTCATCATCACTTTTTGGCGTTTTTTTCTTATCTTCCTGATCTACTCCCAGTGCATTACTACGACTTTCGGCTTGATTTTTTGCAATTTGAGAATCCAAATCTGCAATTTGCTTTTCATAATCCTTCAATTGTTCTTTAATACTTGATATATCGCCACCTGAATCAAGCGTATTTTGCATTAAATCACTTTTTTGTTCCATTAATGCATCTCTCTGCTTCATCAAGCTTTCAATCATTGAATCTTGCTTTCCCTGTTGCATATTGCCGAATAACTGTCGAGCTTGTCCACTAATAGTTACGGTATCTTTAAAAATATTACTTTTTGAAAATACACTTTGAGACAATGTTTTCGAAGTTGCTGCTACACTAATTGCATGACTTGTAGGTTCTTGCATAGATATTCGCATTAAATCACCTCTATTTATATATCGGTTGAAAGTAAAATTACTATAGAAGTGAGTAGGTTTGATGGGAAATTTATGTACTAACATTTATTTCATTAGATACTTTTATATTAAGAAATTTCAAATTATTTATCACTCTCTTTACAAGAGTGATAACAAATGATATTATAATAACTGTAAAGAGGATCATTTCAATGATTCCCTTTCGAAGAAAACTAAAAAAAGAGGTAATGTACTATGTCAAACTTATTTCCAACAAGTCGTGATTTCTTTTTCCAAAAATTCTTCGATCAAGCATTTGATTCTTTCTTTACGCCAATGACTCAACCAAATGTAGACATTGAAGAAAACGATCATTCTTACGAGGTTACTATGGATATTCCAGGTATGAACAAAGAAGACATCAATGTCACTTATAACAACAACTTGCTAACAATTGAAGCACAACAAGATCAAGAAACTGAAAGTAAAGATTTAACGACTAACTACATTCGACGTGAACGTGTATGTCATTCATTCAAACGACAATTTGTCATTGAAAACGTCAACTTTAAAGGTATTAAATGCAAATACAAAAACGGTGTTCTTAACATTTATCTACCTAAGAATGATCAAGTTTTAGTCGAAAATCATAGAATTGAAATAGAATAATTTCTTCAACTTTTAAACCTATATCGATCAATAAAAGTTTAGCCAGATGCACTTTGTATCTGGCTTTTTTCAGTATATTTTTGTATAGATTGCAAATGATATGATTTGAATGGAAATTTAAATCCCTTCAAAAAATAAGTCAAAAGAGGTATGTCATATGTCAAATTTATTTCCAACAAATCGTGATTTCTTTTTCCCGCAATTATTTGATCAAACCTTCGACTCTTTCTTTTCTAAGATGAATCATCCTAGTGCTGATATTGTTGAAAAAGAAAACTGCTTCGAAGTAAAAATGGATATTCCAGGTATGAAAAAGGAAGATATTCATGTTACTTTTAATCATAACATCTTAACAGTTGAAGCAAATCAACGTCACGAGGCCGAAAACAAAGATGAGTCTTCAAATTTTATACATCGTGAGCGTACCATTCGCTCATTCAGACGTCAATTTGCTATGAATAATGTAAAATCTGAGGCCATTGAATGTAAATATGAGGATGGCGTATTAAATATTACATTACCAAAGCTGGATCAAGAAACAATTGAAAATAGTCATCGAATTGAAATTCAATAAAGTGAAACTCCTTTAAAGGGTTTTCTTAGAAAAAATAGAGGGCAAAATTGTTGTCCTCTATTTTTGAATTGCTTCTTTTTATCTTGGTCGTGAAAAGCCTTTACCAATAATATCTGAAGCATTTAAGAAAATGACAAATGATTCGGTATCTCGATTTTGAATCAGCTCTTTTAAATAAACTGCTTCAGATTGTTCTACCACACTAAATAATAACGCTTTCTTATTACGTGAGTATCCTCCTTCAGACCACACTTTCGTAAAACCACGATCAATTTCATCTTTGATAAGATGAGTTACTTGTTCTTCATTTTCAGTAATGATTAAAACTAGTTTAGATGAAGAAGAATGCAATTGCACGAGATCAATTACTTTACTACAAATATAAATAGTGATCATCGCATACAAAGCAAGTTCCAGGTCAAAGACGAACATTGCTGCAATCACAATGATTGCATCGATCATCATTTGCGCATAGCCACTTGATAAGCCTGTGTATTTTTTTATCAATTGACCAATTATTGTTGTTCCACCAGTTGAGCCTTTTCCTCTAAAAACAAGCCCTAATCCCACTCCTGTAATAATTCCACCATAAATAGCTGCTAGCATTGGATCTTCAATTTTATAAGGTAAATATGAGGTTAAACCGATAAATAGAGGTAATAATATTGTCCCGACTAGTGTTTTAACGCTGAATTCTTTTCCTAATAAAAAATAGCCAAGAAAAAATACAGGAATATTAATACACCATTGTACGATTGCTGGGGTCCAATTATACAAATCAAATAGTAATGTACTAATACCTACAACACCACCAGCGGCTAACTTTGCCGGCAACAAAAAAGTGTTATAAGAAATGCTAACTAATAGCGCTCCCAATGCTATTAAACTATAAGAGCGTAATTCTTTCGATATAACCATATGTAAATTCCTTTCCGTTTATTTTCCATATATCTCTATTATTCATTCAATTATTTTACCTGATTTACCCCTCATTAAATAGATGCTTTTTTATCAATTGAAACAATTCAAAAAAATATTCCAGCAACTTCGGCGCATAAAAATGCCCCATAAATAATAGGTGCTTCTATCATTTACGAGGCTTGTTTGTTGTTTAACAATATTTCACACGCACTTTTACATATACAAAACGCGACGGTTGTAACCTAAATATACACATTATTTGTATGCACTTTGTTATGTCTATATTTGTAAAAACATTAAATGGTTTAAACTTTTATGACAACCATTTTGGTGGTGTATTCTTTGACCAATAGATTTCACCTAAATTATAATGGGAAGCAAATTGGTCTTTGTATATGTGATAGTGGAAATTATAATAGTATCCGTCAAATGGACGATTTTCTGTACGTACATGGAAACGGATAACGTCTTTTCTTGTTGTAGTGTTGTAGATATGAAACATTTTTTCAGAATAGTCACCACTTGGTTTTTCTGTGATTGCTAAGTTTTTTATATCTTGTTGATCCACATTTTCTAACGTCATATGAATAGCTTCTTCAATTTTAGGAAAGATAATATTATTGAACTCGTCCTCAATTTTCGGACCAATTTTACTGCCAAATTTTATATAGGCTTGTTCTTTAGCATTTAGTAGTACATTATCAGAAAATGCTTCTATATCAGTTACACTATCTTCAAATACTGTATCTATGTAATTATGTCTTGTCGTTGATTGCTTAGAAAGTTGGGTTTTATGATTAGTATTATGTTCTAACAGGTTTTCCCAAATTGCATGACTTGGTGTGATGAAGCCCAGGGTTAAAACCGCAACTGTTGAAACTAATAGTTTTTGGAGTCCTTTTTTCAACTTAAATACACCTACTTTTGAACATTTTTTTACATCACTTATTACTAGATACGAAATTTGTAAGTAAAGGTTTCATCTTTTGGTAAATCATTGTACAATAAAGTAGAAATAATTTGTTCGTTTTTGCACAGAAGGAGGGCAAAATTTTATGTCAATCGCAATTGGTATTGGATTTTTACTGCTATTATTCTATTTAATGTCTCTTTGTATTACAGATTAAATTTATCCATTTTAAAATGGCAAGAACTATGAGATTTTCTCTCATAGTTCTTTTTTATACCCAAAACAGTACCACTAGTTGCTATTTTTAATATGCAATACTCACAGATTGATGAATATATTGTGAATCTTCCAGTGCTTTTATGATGAAGTTTGCTACGTCAGCTCTAGCTATACTTTTTCCCTTTGCAGGAATACCTTCTGTTGCTTCTCGATAACTACCAATTGGGTCGTTATTTGTTAACCCCATTGGTCTAACAATTGTATAGTCCAAATTATAATTAACAATTGTGTCAACAGCATGTCGATGATCCAATAAAGGATTTTTTAAAGTCTTCATAATCATCTTACCAGATATTCCTGGAAGCTCCCCATATATACCAGCAGAAGCTACATAAACAATTCGTTTTACCCCGTGTTTTTGCATACCAAGTGAGATATTTTCTATCATATTGCCTAATTCAGTTGATTCTTTTAGTCCCTTGCTTGAGCCCAAACAAGAAATAACTGCATTCTGTCCTTCAATTGCAGCAGCCACATCATCGGCTTGCATAGCATTTCCATGATATACGTGCAAAAACGGATGTGAAATTTGAATTTTTGATGGCGTACGAACAAAAGCTGTTACTTCTATTCCCTTTTCAAGCGCTAATTTCACAACATGTTGCCCTACTCCGCCGGATGCTCCAAAAACAACTATTTTCATCTATTCAACAACTCCTATCAAATTCATTATATCCAAACCCTTAGTAGAATTTCATCTATAGAAACTCCTAAGTCCAAAAGTTTTTTAAAAAGTTCTTGATAACATGTTAAAATGCTATTATAATTATTTTTGTTATCTATGATAACGATTATCCAAGGTAACATTCAAATACTACGTCTATACTTCTAACTACCTTAATCATCCTGAGCCTTTTTTAAAGTTTAATTTTATCCATCATTATGGGTAGAAACCCCACCTCAATTCTTTATTGACTTAAAAACAAGTATTTAAATCAGGAAACTTAATATTATACGAAGTAACTTAACGAAAAGCCCAGGGGTGAAATGTCAATCATAAAAATTATTGAAATTGGAAATTGTTAAGCCTTTCAACACCCGAAACTC
>NZ_CAKQBI010000038.1:0-22038 GCF_934216135.1 uncultured Rummeliibacillus sp.
CAACAACTGCAGAAGAACGCCAAACTACATTCAATGACATGATTGTTGTAGCACTTGAAGCGGCTATTCAAGAGTAGTTTATATAACAAATTTTAAGACATAAGCAAAAGCAGAAAATAAGGCAAGCGACCAAAAAAACGACGATTTATAAAATGTCGTTTAATAAGTCACTTGCCTTTGCTTTGTCTTTTTTCAACGTTTATCCATCAAAATGATTAAAATTCAAGAACTCTAGCTTCATTTGCTGCAGTAGTTTATGCAATTGCTGAACGGTTGCAAGAGGAATGAAATAAAGTTGGTGAAGAACTGTAGAGGAATATTGTGACACAAAAAAGAAGGGTTTCCCCTTCTAACCATTTTGATCTAGCTTGTCAGAAATATCTTTTAGAAAGCTCTTTATTTCCTTCTGATTCAAAAGGACTTTCACCATGAAATAAAAAACAAATATAATTGCAGCAAAATATAATAAGACAAATAAAATTGGTATAAAGGCGAATGTAGTAAGAAAATCGTCCAATTATTACACCTCCTTTCATTTGTATAATTATACCATATAATATAGTATTTATAAATAAATATAGAAAAATATACAATTTATATTTATGTCTATAAATAGAGCTATAGAATATGTAACGTATTTCCTAGCACTTTATTTTCCATCTTAATCACAATGTACATGCACAGTCCCCAAATATTTGAATATCCTAAAAAGGTGAGTGAACAAAAATACAAATACAAGGGAGAGGGATTTTGAGTTACAAATATAAGGATGAAATATACAACAGCCTGAATCTTGTAAGTAAACTGATTGATGATTATGGTACTTGCCCAGGATGTGGGAGTGAACGTATTGGAAGTAGTAAAAATATTGGATCAATGGATTACAACGGTAAATTAGGTACGTTTGAACGTATATGCAAATGTGGGTGGTCTGTCAAATTAAAAGTTGAGAAAATCTAATTGAACAATCTAATTCAATTGATGGATATCTCCTATAAAGCACAAATATTAGAGTAATTCATTGTAATTAAATTACATACATTTAAGCTAGCTTAAAGTAGCGCTATAAGCAGTTATATAAAAGCAAAAAGGAAAATTTTCTAAAGGCTATCAAGGAAATTGATAGTCTTTTTCTTTTCGTAGGGCATAATTCCTGATATTATGGTATAAGTAGTGTTTAAACACTGTTAGATTGAAAGTGGTGAACAAGATGGATGATAAAACAAAAGTTGACCCAGAACAAAATGATGAATCTCAAAAAACGCAACAGGTTGACCCAGTTCCAGAAGTAAAACCTGCAGGTAGATACATACGTATGAAACCATTTGCTTTTATCATGATGATTATGGTTTTGATTCTTGCAACTTCAGGTATCACAATCTTTGCTTTAACTTTTGGAGAAGAAAAGGTAGTAGAAGTTCGTACACCTGCTCATACTGAATTCCAAAAATTATTTAATGCTTATGATGAACTATCAAAAAGCTATTACAAAGACATTGATACAGATGCATTAGTAAACGGTGCAGTAGACGGGATGATTAGTGCACTGGGAGATCCTTATTCAGATTATATGAATAAAAAGGAAGCAACTCAATTTAATGAAAGTATCTCTTCTAGTTTCCAAGGAATAGGTGCAGAAATCCAGGAAAAAGATGGACATATTGTAGTTGTGTCGCCTATTAAAAATTCTCCTGCAGAAAAAGCAGGGATTAAAACAAACGACATTATTAAAAAGGTTAACGGCAAAAGTATCGACGGTATGACAGCTTCTGAAGCTGTATTATTAATCCGAGGTAAAAAAGGAACAGATGTTACTTTACAAATTCAACGTGGTGGAGCTAGCAAACTTATTACGATGAAAATAACTCGTGATGATATTCCAGTTGAAACAGTTTATGCAGAAATGAAAAACGACAAAATTGCTCATATCCAAATCACTAGCTTTTCAGATAATACGTATAAAGAATTATTAAGCGCATTAGACAAAATGGAAGCTAAAGGTATGAAAGGTCTAGTTATTGATGTTCGTCAAAATCCAGGTGGATTAGTCGATGTAGTAGAAGACATTGCAAGCCTATTTGTGAAAACCGGAGAACCGATTGTACAATTTGAAGATCGTAACGGTAAAAAACAAGTAGTTCCGGCAAAAGACGGAAGAAAAGTGAAAGTACCTGTTACTGTTTTAATCGATGGTGGTAGTGCTTCAGCTTCTGAAATTTTAGCAGGTGCCTTAAGCGAATCTTCTAATGTCAAATTAGTAGGTGAGAAATCATTTGGTAAAGGGACTATGCAAACAGCTGAAAATCTTTCAGATGGTTCTAATCTAAAATATACAATCGCTAAATGGTTAACACCAAAGGGTAATTGGATTCACGAAAAAGGAATTCAACCAAATTACAAAGTAAATTATCCAAGCTATGCTTCATTGCCATACATTAGTACAGATAAAACGTATAAAGAAGGATCTCTATCTGATCAAGTCAAAGCAGCTGAAAAAATGTTAAAAGCAGTAGGGTATGAACCAGGTAAACTCGATGGTTTATATGATGCTTCAACAACATTAGCTGTTCAAAGATTCCAACAAGACCATAAGTTAAAAGTAACTGGCGTACTAAAAGGTGAGACAACTTATGCTTTAATGGAAGAACTTCGATTGAAGATTAAAAACGAAGATCCACAATTGAAAAAAGCAATGGCAATCGTAAAAGCAGAAATGAAATAGGCTAGAATAAGACAGAGGGAGCTGGCAAATTGTCAGCTCTTTCTTGTTACAGAAATAGGAGTTGAAATTATATGAAAGATGTATATTTATTTAGTGGTTTTTTAGGTAGTGGTAAAACAACAATGTTGGTAGATATTATCCGACAATTAAAAGAACAACGTCTAAAACCAGCAGTGATTATGAATGAACTAGGAAAGCTCAATTTTGACTCGCAAGCTGTTGAAGAAGGAATTCCTTTAAAAGAAATGTTGAATGGATGTATTTGTTGCTCTGGCGCTGAAAAAACAGAGGCGCAAATCCAATCACTTTTAGTAGAATCTGATTTTGATGTACTTATAATAGAAACAACTGGTGCAGCACATCCTGTAGAAGCGATGGATGCAGTCTATTCGCCACTATTTGCAGATCAGCTAAATATTAAAGGTATCATTACTGTAGCTGATAGTAAACGATGGTTAGAACGAGAAAAAATGTCTCCACAAACTCGTTCTCTATTTTTAGAACAAATTCGTCATGCACATTTAATCTTGGCAAATAAAATAGATTTACTAACAGAAGCAGAACGTGCAAAAGTGACATTTGAATTACAAAGTTTAAATCCACATGCTCAAATTATTCAAACCGTAAATGCAAAAGTACCTTTAAAGTTCTTAAATAACCTACATGCAACATCTAGACCAACAGATATCCATAAAGCGGATTTAGGCCATCACCTTCATTTAAGTTCAAGACTAGTTACTTTCCCGGAAACTTCCGATTTTACACAAGAAGAATTTGAAGACTGGGTGCGTTCAATTCCAGAAACAATTTATCGTATGAAGGGTTATGTACCCGTAAAGGGGATTAAAAACCCTATGTTATTCCAATATGCATACGGATTAACACAATGGTTACCTGAGTACATCCGAATGGAACCTAATTTAGTTATTATTGGTGAAGATGTGAATGAATTGAAAGTACCAGGGTTGCAATAATAATCTACGAAATTATGAATATGTCAACCCTTTAAACTTAGCAATAAGCAGATAGACTTCAAGTAAATCCCAAACAAAATCCTTTAATATTGCCCAATGAGAACCCCTTTGGAGAAAGTGGTAATCGTTGGGCAATTTTTTGTCTGATATTTACGATAAGCTTGATACAGACAAGGAGGAATGCAAGATGAAAAAAATGACAAAATGGGCATTACCATTAAGCCTACTAATGATGGTGGGAGTTTCAAGTGGAGCAATCGATGCTTCGGCTAAAACAGTCAATAATGATGCAACGAAGCAAACTTCAGTGTCAAATAATAATTGGCAATATAACAAAGCGTATAATTGGGTGAAAGTTAACAATAACACTAAAAGCCCATTCCAAGTAAAGAAAATGACGAAAGCTGAACTTAATCAATATCTAGCTTCACTTAAAGGATCAAACAAAGGAACTGCCACAAATAAGGATTCTAATAAAGGAACAACAACAAACGCAGATTCTAATAAAGGAACAACGCAAAACACTGCATCAGATAAAGGAACAACAACAAACGACGCAGATTCTAACAAAGGTACAACACAAAACACTGCATCAGATAAAGGAACAACAACAAACACAGATTCTAACAAAGGAACAACACAAAACACAACTTCAGATAAAGGAACTTCCACAAACACTGGTTCAAATACTTCAACAACAACAAACTCAAACAGCTCATCTGTATCACAATTTGAACAACAAGTGATTACTTTAACAAATGCTGAACGTGCTAAAGAAGGACTTCCGGCTTTACAAGCTGATACAACATTAATGAAATCTGCTAGAGCAAAATCAGATGATATGGCTAAAAATAATTACTTCTCTCATACGAGCCCAACTTATGGATCACCATTTGACCAAATGAAATCTTTTGGAATCTCATATAAAGCAGCAGCTGAAAATATTGCTCAAGGCCAAAAAACACCACAAGAAGTTGTACAAGCATGGATGAATTCATCAGGACACCGTGCTAATATCATGAATGGTTCATACACTCATATTGGTGTAGGCTATTCAGCAAACGGAAACTATTGGACACAACAATTTATCCAAAAATAATAGTATAATACTAGTTTAATAAATTTTAAAACCAGCCATCATGATGGCTGGTTTTTTGTTTAAAATAATTATTTTATTTCCATACTGGAGGAAAAGGAGGACAGATTTTGTTACTACTTGAATCCATGATTGATAAATTAAAATCTACCTTTTACAATTCTGTCGATTTTACGGCAAAAGAAATTTCATGGCCGAACGAAGAATATGCAATTTTGTGTTATTACAGTTCTATGGTCAATAAAAGTGATGTTCAAAACCAGATAAATGTATTAAAAGTTCAAGCGTCTGTAGATGAAGAAAAATGGACAGAAACAATGGCTGCGGTTAAGGAACCATTTCAAATGGAGAAATTTGTTGATTATATTTGTCATGGGGAAACAATTATCCTTTTATTGACAGAAAAACAAATGGTACATCTTACCTTACCTGAGATTCCACATCGTTCACCTGATGAACCTATAAACGAACATATTCTCAGAGGATCACATGAAGGATTTGTAGAGAATGTAGATGTGAATATAGGGCTTATTAGAAAAAGAATACGCATGCCTAACTTAGTTGTAAACAAAATGGAAGTTGGTAAAGAAACAAAAACCGATGTTTATTATATGTATTTAGATAACGTAGCAAACCAACAATCTGTTTCTGAAGTAGAAAGTAAGTTAAAACTGATGCAAGAAAAAACGAAATCTTTATATACTGCAGGAGAAGTGGGGGACTATTTGGAGGAGTCGGTATATTCACCATTTCCTCAAATGTTAAATACGGAAAGACCTGACCGAGTATTTGCAAATCTTGTGGAAGGGAAGATTGCAGTTTTTACAAATATCTCTCCAACAGTATTACTAGGGCCAGTTACCTTTTTTTCCTTTTATCAATCACCGGATGATTATAATGGACGAGTATTGGTAGGATCATTTTACAGAATGGTTAGGGTATTCAGTTTTTTAACTGCGGTATTTTTGCCAGCATTTTATATAGCGATTGTTAGCTTTCATTTTGAGATTTTACCAATAGAACTAAGTAAAAAACTTAGACTAGATATAAGTGAAATACCTTATCGTCCAATTATAGAAGCGATGATACTGGAAATTATTATAGAACTGATTCGAGAAGCTAGTGTACGACTGCCTCAAGCGATTGTCCAAACAATCGGTATCGTCGGTGGTTTAGTAATTGGAAATGTAATTGTAACTGCAGGTCTTGTTTCTAATATGATGGTAATCATAGTAGCGTTAACAGCTATTTCAAGTTATGTTGTTCCATCCGTTGAAATGAATATGTCAATTCGAATTTTACGCTTTCCTTTTATGTTAGCGGCAGCTTTAGCCGGCTTTTTTGGTATTGTAATTGGAGGCTTTGTACTATTTATACATTTACTCAATTTACATTCTTTAAAGTCACCTTACTTTTCACCAATCGTCCCATTTGAACCCAAAAAGATCAAACAGATTTTTGTCAGAGGTCCATTTGTTAAGCCTTCACCACAAACAAGTTCGTTTGATCCGGAAGGAAGAAAGAAATGAATTTTAAATTAACAAAAATTCAATTTTTTTTAATGCTATTTTTTATTGAAACAGGAGTTATATACATTTCATTTCAACAAGGTGTAATTGATTATGGTGGAAGAGATGCATGGATCATGTTCGGAGTTGCATCTATCTTTATGTATTTGCTCCTTTTCTTTTACGAAAAAAATTATAAATTTTTCCGATTGGGCAAAATTACAAAATGGATTTATATTTTGTATTGGCTAGTCGTAATTATTAGTTTTTTAAGCTATATGCAATATACATTAAACGTGTGGATCATTCAAAATATGCCACCATTCTACTCATTATTGGCTATTGTTCTCGTTACTCTATATATCAGTTTAAGTAGACCTTCTACGACAGTAAACTTAGGGGTATTGATTATACCATTAGTATTTATATTTATTGTTTTTATATTACTTGCGACTCACGAATTGAAATTTTCGAATATTTTACCGATTGGGACAAGTACAGTTCCTCAATGGCTAAAAGGCATGCATTATAGTTTAACAGCTTTTATAGGTATTGAAAGCTATCTAATGTTGAGAAAAAATGTCTTAAAAGATGAAGAGATTAAAGGAAAACCCATATTAATATTCCATCTTATCGTTTCGATATTTATGGGGGCTTCGGTTATAGGGGCTGAATTTTACTTTATGTTAAAGGAAATTCGATTAATACCAGATCCCATTCTGTACATCTTAAAATCGCAAAAGGTAACGTTTGTGAAAAGACTTGATATCTTCTTTATCTATATTTGGCTTGCATGGAGTTTGGTAACCATTAATTTATTTCTCTTTAATATACGAATTGCTTTATCTACACAAGAAGGGAAAAATCCCAAACCTTTGTTATTTATCATACATGGAATTATTATGATTGCTCCTTTGTTTTTCATTGGAGTAGGACAAGTGGAATTTATTCGTAAATATCTTATTTATTTATTCTACCCATTTTCCATCATACTACCTATGATAATTATTTTATTTAATAGAAGGAGAGATTCCAAATGCGACAAGTCACAATAGTTTGCTTATGTAGTGTTTTGTTGCTCGCTGGATGTTGGGATGAACGATTATACAAAAACTTGTCAGTAATTTCTGTAGCTGGTTTTGAGGGGCATATGGGGGAATTAGTATCCTATTATGTATATCCAAATTCTGCGAGTGATCCAACTCAATTTACAGTAATTGAAACTAAAGGAGTCTCTCCAAGAGATACTCGAAACAAAGCTGATATGAAAATGGACCAGACAATTGATTTGTCTGAACTCACAGTTCTTTTAATAGCAGAAGAAACAGCACATGATGATATCTATCCATATTTAGATGTCTATTATCGTAATCCACAAAATCCGATTAATTCTAAAATTGCTATTACAAAGGGATCTCCGAAAGATTTTTTATCTATAAAAGAGCCGTTGCCTTCAGATGTTGGTGAATTTTATGAAAATTTTATAGAAAGTATGGAACGAGATACTATATTTCCAAAAGATTTAGATTTACAACAGGCAGGTTCAAGGCTTTTTGATGAAGGAATCGATTTGGCTATACCATATTTAAAAAAAGATGAGGCTCATGGAACTCCTATAGCTGCAGGACTTGCTCTGTTTAATCAACGGAAATTCACAGGAACTATATTAAATACGAAAGAATCACTATTACTGAATTTATTAGCAAAAGGAAAATCAGATACTGCTCGAATGACGTTTTTATATGAAGAGGACGATAAAAAGACACCTCTAACAATAGATATTATTCGATTAAAAAAGAAAATAAAACAACAGGGCAATTCAAAAAGAATCACTATTAACGTGAAAATAGAAGTGAATATAGATGAGTTTCCATCGGATCATTTAGGGAAAGAGAAGATAGAGTATCAATTAGAAAAATTTTTATCGAAGAAAATACAAAATAATATGAATAAAATGATTAAGAAATGTCAGGATGCATCCTCAGATCCGATTGGTATTGGAAGAAAAGTAAGGGCTAAAGGTTCAAATATATGGAAAGAAGGAAAGTGGAAAGATACTTATTCAACATTGGATATTCAAACAAATGTAGATGTGAAAATTATTCGTTCTGGAATATTAAAATAATGTGGATTGGTTTATGAAGGTGATTAAAACAAGAATCTTCCCTCAAAGAGAGGGAGATTCTATTTGTTTCATTTTTTGATGAACAAAGTGTAGTCTAACACTAAGTGTAATGGCACCTACGGCTAATCCAGAAATCAATCCAATCCAGTAGCCATATGGTCCAACATTGGTGAAATTGGCCAATGAATACCCTACTGGTAAACCAATAACCCAATAAGAAATGAGAGCCATTATAAATGTTATTTTCACATCTTTATAGCCTCTGAGAGCGCCTTGGATTGGCGCTTGAATAGCATCAGAGAGCTGAAAGAATGCTGCATATGTTAAAAAGTGTGATGCTAATGTAACAACAGTTGGATCGTTAGTATACACAGCTGCAATTTTTTCCTTAAAAGTTAATAAGACTGTTAAAGAAATTGTACAAAATGAAACAGCCGTCGCTATACAGATTAAACTATATGTTTTTGCATCTTTAAAATGCTTCCCACCAGCTTCATAAGCAATCAAAATCGTAGCTCCCATTGAAATACTTAATGGAATCATATATACCAAGCTCGCAAAATTCATCGCGATTTGGTGTGCACCAATTACCTCCGTATCATAATTACTCATCAATAAGGTAACTACTGAGAAAATACTTCCTTCAGCAAAAATAGACAAGCCAATTGGTAACCCTAATTTTGTGATTTCCATACATTTTGACCAATTTGGCTTTGGTAGGTTTGAAAATATAGCAAAATCTGAAAATGGTGTTTGTTTTTTTGTGATCCATACTGCAATCCCACATATAATCCAATAAGTAATGGCGGAAGCTACTCCTGCTCCAACACCGCCAAGCTCTGGAAAACCAAAGTTACCGAATATCAATAAATAGTTGAAAACAATATTAATAGGCGTTGCCAATAATGTAATTGTCATAGAGACCCTAGTTTGTCCTAATGCGTCTATAAAACAGCGTAGATTACTATATATAAATAGTGGGAATATCCCAAAACACATGGCTAATAGATAATGTTTAGCGACACGATAAACTTCAGGCTCTAAAGACATTTTGGAGAGGATAGGGTCAATCGCTAGTATAAACACACAAAAAATAAAGAATGCTAATACAATAGCAACATAAAAGCCTTGTTGTACACGAAATGATGCTTCTTTCACTCTTTTTGCACCAACTAATTGTGCTACAATAGGTGTGATAGAAGCCAGAATGCCTGCTAAACCAGTATAAACAGGCATCCAAATAGAAGAACCAATCGACACACCTGCTAAATCAGCAGTACTATATTTACTTGACATTAAGACATCAAAAAATGACATCAGATATAATGCTATTTGGGTGATAAGAATAGGAAATACAATTTTTAGCATAAGAATCCATTTTGCTCTTATCGTAGTTGTTTCATGCAAAGTTTACATCTCCCATATTTTTAATATGTATCTTTTATTATAGTTGTTCGTATAGTAAAATAAGTATTTGAATTTAGTTTTTAGCGACACACTCTCAAGATATTATTTTTCATGTGTTTCGCCGATTAAGTTGTCAGGCTATAGCAGGTAACTCCTCAAAAGATTGTGAAAATCGAAAAGAGTATAGACTAAAATTTCAATGATGAAAGAGTCTTATAGAGTTGCTTTAGCTTTTAAATAGAATAGGAGTATCTTATTATGACTAAACAAACTGTAATATTAACTGGTGGCGGTACAGCAGGCCACGTTTCGCTTAATCAAGCAATAATACCATCTTTTTTAGAAAAAGGCTATGATGTTCACTATATAGGTTCAAAAGAGGGAATTGAAAAAGAAATAATCAGTCAAGCTTTCCCTGATCTTCCTTATCACTCAATCTCAAGCGGTAAACTAAGACGTTATTTTTCTATGAAAAACTTTACGGATCCTTTCCGTGTTCTTGCGGGGATTTCACAAGCGTTAACGATTATGCGTCGTGTAAAACCAGTTGTTGTATTTTCAAAAGGTGGCTTTGTTTCTGTACCAGTTGTCATGGCAGCCAAACTTTCTGGCATTCCAGTTGTATCCCACGAATCTGACGTAACACCTGGTTTAGCAAACAAACTTTCTTTACCATTTGCTTCTCATATCTTCACAGTTTTTAAACAAACATTAAAGCATTTGCCAGCTGAAAAAGCAACATGTACTGGTTCTATTATTCGTCCAGCATTATTTGATGGAACAAAAGAAAAAGGACTTAATATGTGCGGCTTCCAAAACGGGAAAGAAACAATCCTTATTATGGGGGGAAGTCAAGGCTCTAAATTTATCAATGATGCTGTACGTTCCAATATGGTGGAATTATTGAAGGATCATAATATTATTCATTTATGCGGAAAAGGTCATTTAGATGAAGCACTTGTAGATATGCCAGGATATAAGCAATTTGAATACGTAACGACTGAATTGCCGGACCTATTATATGCTTCAGATTATATCGTATCTCGAGCAGGTTCCAATTCAATCTTTGAATTTTTGGCACTTAAAAAACCAATGTTGCTTATTCCATTATCTTTACAAAAATCACGTGGTGATCAAATTTTAAATGCAAAACTTTTCTTTGAGCAAGGTATTGCGGAAGTATTACAAGAAGATGAACTAAACAACGAAAGTTTTATGAATGCGATGAATACATTAAAAGATCATAAGCATTCCCTTATCAAAAATATGGGAGAAGCTGAATCGCCAAAAACACCAGATGAAATGGTAGATTTAATCCTGCAATATGCGAAACGTTTATGATTGTCTATATGTATTAATAGAAATTATGTAGAAACAAAAAGACCATTTAGGTCGCCTCTCGATAGGCAACTAAATGGTCTTTTTTATTCAATTTTGTAAGCAAATCAAAATCCCCACTTTCACCATTTTTACATTGCCTGTTCTGCTGAAGCATTCTTTTGAGTTGCCATATAGAAGTAAAATGTATCCCTTTGAATTTTTAATAATTCAAACTGTTTTTCACCTTGGTTTATTTCTTCATATAAAGATGGATGACTTTCTTTTGCATCCATAACATAACCAAGTTTTGAAGCAGCACGAAGGGATTTTGTGTTTTCTTTTCGGATTTTCAAAAAGACGCATTGAAAATCCAATTCAAAAAATAATTCTTTCAGAAATAACTCTTTTGCTTTTTGGTTGTAACCTTTTCCTTGGTAAGGAGCACCAATCCATGTGCCTAAGAATCCAGCACCATCCTGTACATCATAAAGAGTGATTGTGCCAATTGGTTGCCCCCAATCATCTGTAATTGTACGAGAAACCACCTTGCCGTTTTCTTCATCTTCCATTAACTGGCTTGTCATAAACCAAAATTCATCTGCTGTCTTTGCCTTTTGACGCACAAAAGGGAAGACAGATGGGTGACTTAACAACTCGAATAGCTCATTGCATTCGTGTAATTCACGTTGTTTAATCATACTGAACGCCTCCTTCTCTGGGGTGAACTTCTAATACAGTTCTATCCCGCTCGAAATTTTTCATTTAATGTTTCATAAAAAATTTCGGGGTGGGAATCGAACCCACTAGAACCAGTTATCACTGGTGGCGCACCATTTGCCTTCCCTATTGACTCTATAAAAAATAGGAATCACTTATGAAATTATTTTGCACTTTTACTATACTAAGATTTAAGAAAAAAGCAAAGGGAAAACAGTTATTTTCTTTAAAAAAACACAAAAAAATATATAAATTGTGAACAGCTAATGTGAACATTTTGCTTTCCGGAAAATTTTTTTACTATTTTAATTAATAACAAAATTTTGCTAAAATGAATGTGAATTATTTTTTATTAATTATCTAAATTTACTGAAAGTATACTCATTATTTGTAAAATACTATAATATTCATGATAGTTTAAAATGAATATAGTTAAATATAATCATTTTTTAAGCCGTGAGGTAACTATTTTTACCTTATTTTTCTATAGAAATTTGTGGATATTTAACTTTGCGACGTTAACAAATCAGTTGTATGCTAATAGCAATAGAATTATGATGGAATAGAGAACGGAGGAGTTTTTTGATGGTATTAGATTTATTGAAAGTGCATGGTTCTGGAAATACATTCTATATTTATGAAACGAAAGATGAGTCATTGTATGATTGGGTATCATTGGCCAAATGGCTTTGTGAAGATACAAATCATGGTGGTGCAGATGGTTTACTTTTAGTAGCTCCTTCAAAAAAAGGTTTGGCTAAAATGCGCGTGATCAATGCAGATGGCACTGAAGCATCTATGTGTGGTAATGGCTTACGTTGTGTAGCACGGTATGTATTAGAAAAGAACGGTGTTTCAGAAGGATTAATCGAGACGATGAAAGCGACATTGCATGTTGAACAAGAAGAAACGTTATTTAATGGGGTACCTACATATGCTGTTGAAATTGCACCTGTATCGTTTGAACTTTCTTCATTGCCTATGGAAGTGGATGATAAAACCACTTTTATCAATGAAATATACGGTGAATTAGATGAACATATCGCTTTTACAGCTGTATCCGTGCCTAATCCTCACCTAATCGCTTTTGTACCAAAGGAAAAAATAGAAAATCCAACACATCAAGAACGATTAGCAACTTATTTAAACGGTGAGAATCCTATTTGTCCAGATGGGGTTAATGTTAGTTATGTATATCCAATAAGCCAAAATGAGATATATGTTAGAACATTTGAAAGAGGTGTAGGATTTACAAATGCTTGTGGCACTGCGATGACAGCTTCTGCCTTAGTATCCAAAATGCTAAAACATACGAATGATGAGAAAATCACAGTATTTAACCCCGGTGGATTCGTACAATGTTTGGTGAAAGAACAACAAGGGGAATATCATTTAAAATTAGTTGGAAATGCAACATTTGTTTCAAAATATAAATTATCAATAGAAAATCAAAATTATTCTTATATTAATATAACTGAAACTGGGGAACAAAAGGCTTATAATGCACTTATCGAATTTACAAAAGGAAAATTAGCTACAGAATTTACAGTTTGATTTTGTGAGGTGTCAATATGACAGACGTCTTTTTAACGAAGGTGCAATTTAACGCACTTTATCAAGCAAATAATAGTTTTGTTTTTTTGATGGAACAAGTAGAGAATGATTTTCAATATATTTATATTAATAAAGCTGCTGAAAATGTTTTTACTACTAATCCAGAAGGTAAATTTATGTCAGAAGTACTTATGAATACTAGACAACAAAACATCAAAGACTATTATCTGAAAGCAATTTCTACCAAACATTCAACCATATTTCGTGATTTTTATTTATTTTCTGATAATGGGTATACAAATGAAACACTTTGTACACCTATTTTTCAAGGGGAACATACATATATATTAGCAGTTACAAGAAATATATCTGAACAGAAAGAGTTAGAAGAAAAGTATTTGTTTTTACAATCATTATTTGAAGATAAGATTGATCCTACTGTCATATTACTAAGAGATCTTACTGTTTTTGATATGAATTTAGCTTGCGAAAATCTATTTAAAGACGTTTCGAAAGGAAAAGAATTTTTGAAATTAGATTTCATTAATTCTAATGATGTCAAAAAGTATATGCACCATATTGAAAATACTTTTGCTGGTCAAGGTTCTTCTTCTGTTATTTTTTCACATAAAAAGCCTTCAGGTGAAATGAGGAATTTTGTTGTTAGTTTTTCTCCTGTTTTTATGGAAAATAAAGTTGCTGCCATAAGCATTCAGTGGCAAGAACTCAATAGTAAAGTACAGTTGAAAAAGGATTTAGTCGAAACAACATTATTGTTAGATAGTTATAGAGATGCTTTGAACGTAGCAGCAAATATATGCATCACCGATAGAAATGGTGTTATAAAGTTTGTTAATACTAAATTTGAAGAACAAACACAGTATAATTCAGACGAGCTTATTGGGAAATCAAATGTGCTCCTAAATTCACGTGAACATACTAATGGATTTTACCGGAATTTATGGGATACCATTCAAAGCGGGAATATATGGCGTGGTGAAATACGCAACCGGTCAAAGTATGGAAAGTACTACTGGGTAGATACAACGATTGTACCTGTTAAAGACATCAATGGTGTGATAACAGAATTTTTAGCAATTAGTTTTGATATCTCTGATAAGAAGTCGATTATTACAAATTTACGTAATATTGAAAAATTGTTCCGACTAATCACGGAATATACAAATGACTGTATCGTTATAACAACCGAGGATGGGATCATTCAATATGTTTCTCCGATTCATGAAGCAAGACTTGGTTATGAAAAAGAAGAACTATTAGGTAAAATTTACTTTGAGTTATTGTCTAAAGAGAGCCGTGCAAGTTTAACAAATGAAATAGAATATATAAAGAAAAATGGCAATACAAAATTAGAGTTAGAGATTCTTACAAAGGAAGGCAAAAGCATTTGGTTAGAATCTCAAATTTCTGCTGTCAGTGATTTAGGAAACAGAGGAGAATATCAATTAGTATCTGTTGCTAGAGAAATTACTGAGCGTAGAGAGATGGAAGAACAGCTACGCTTTCTTGCTTATCATGATAGTTTAACAATGTTACCAAACAGAAGATATTTGTTAGAAAAGTTCGATGAATTTGCACTAGATGCATGTTCAACTGAAAATTCTATTGCTATATTATTTATCGATGGCGATAATTTTAAAAGAATTAATGATGTATATGGGCATGATATTGGTGACGAATTTATCAAACATTTTGGTAAGGCTTTATCTTCAAGTTTAAGGGATACTGATATTATCGCAAGGATAGGTGGCGATGAATTTGTTGTTCTATTAACTAAAATGTCCACTTCAGTTGATAAAAGAAATAGACAAATTGAACAAGCTATTAGAAGAATTCAAGAAGTACTTCGTAATGGATGGATTATTGATGGGAATTACTTCTCTCCAACATCATCTATTGGTATTGCCTGTTATCCAGAAGATGGGAAAGAAATTTCAACATTATTAGATAAAGCGGATACAGCATTATATTATGCTAAAAGAGTATCAGGAAAAGATTCTTATCATTATGCCGATAACTAGAAATGGTGGCGAACGATATGAAAAAGCATATATTATTAGTAGAAGACGAAAAAAATATTGCACGGTTCATCGAACTAGAATTAAAGCATGAGCAGTTTGACGTGACAGTTAGTTACAATGGGCGGGAAGGTTTACAAATTGCATCTGATGAGACAAAACATTTTGATATTATTCTCTTAGATGTCATGCTTCCAGAGTTAAATGGTATCGAGATTTGTAGAAGGGTTCGAAGTCATTCTGATGTGCCGATAATTCTAATTACTGCAAGAGATGCAGTGATGGACCGAGTAGCCGGTCTTGATGCGGGAGCAGATGATTATATTGTTAAACCATTTGCAATTGAAGAGTTACTTGCACGCATACGTTCTATTTTAAGAAGAACGAACCAATTAGAGAAAGAGTCAAAACTTCTCCAATTTAAGAATATTACTATAAACCAAGAAGCTTATAGTGCATATATTGATCATCGGTTACTAGAGTTAACAAAGACAGAATTTGACTTATTGTGCTTACTTATTTCCAATAAAAATAGAGTTTGTACTAGGGATCAAATTTTAGAAAACGTTTGGGGATACCATACGGATGTAGAAACAAATGTCGTAGATGTATACATACGACATCTACGTTCAAAACTTCCGAAAGAAGCAAGTTCTTACATTGAAACTGTAAGAGGAGTAGGGTATGTGATGAGAGAATGAAAAAGTTTGTAAATGTTTCTATAAAAAATCAATCTTTGAAGACAAAGTGGGCGTTAACGTCCGCTTTTGTTATTTTCATCAGTTTTACCATCATATGTTCGGTATTATATTGGTCATTACACTCTTGGTTATTATCTGAGCAACAGCAATCAGTTAATCGGACAATGGATGATTTAACCGTGTTTTTTGAATCAGAAGGAAATGCAATCACTATTGATGATATTAGATCAAATAAAGGTCTGATGAACTCAATTATTGACAAAAGCCAAACCGTTCGGATTCTAAATAAAGACGGGATTGAGATATTACGTATTAATGATACGATTTCTAAAACTCCAGATATACCAAAGAGTGTACCTCTTCAAGGTTATGTTGTAGATAAGCAGAAAATTGAGGGGATAGAAAGTTTTGTTGCAACGGGCAAAATAGAAATAGGATTTTTCCAAGGATATATTCAATTGACACATCCATTAACGGCTTTTCAATCATTGATGAATTATTTACTAATGGCAATGTTAATATCTGGGTTAGGTGCATTAGTTTTGTCAGCATATATTGGCTATGTTTTAGCAAATGTGTTGTTAAAACCGTTACATAATTTGCGACAAGAGATGATTTCTGTTGCCGAAGAAGGCTTTGAAGCGCCAATACAGATGATATATAACAGAGAAGACGAAATAGGTGATTTACTACGAGTTTATCGCAAAATGATGGGAGAACTAGAACAGTCATTTCTTTTACAACAACAATTTATCTCAGATGCATCGCATGAGCTTAGAACCCCTATTCAGGTTGTTGAAGGTCATTTATCTTTGATACAACGATGGGGAAAAGACGAACCAGAAGTTTTAAATGAGTCACTTGAAATTTCATTATCAGAAATTAAACGTATGAAAAATTTGATAGGAGAAATGCTAGAACTAGCCAGAGGTGAATATCATGATCATGATAATTCATGCGATATTTTGGCCGAAACAAATGAAATTATTCAAGAACAGAAAATTCTTTATCCAGATATAACGGTTAATGTGAATCACCAAAAACTTACTAGTAATTTTGCATTGATTTCCCAAAATGCTTTTGGGCAAATAATACGTAACTTATTACAAAATGCAATTCGCTATTCTAATGACCATCCATCTATTCAAATAAACTTGACAAATGACTTGAAGCATTGCAAAATCGAAGTCGAAGATAACGGTATTGGCATCGCAGAAAATGACTTAACACATATTTTTGATCGGTTTTATCGAGTAGATGATGCACGTTCAAGAGATGAAGGTGGCACTGGCTTAGGACTAAGTATTGTCAAAATGTTAGTGAATAAGTATGGCGGTGAAGTAACTGTAACCAGTAAACTGGGTTTAGGAACAAAGTTCTTAGTGATACTACCTTCTAAAAAATAACTCTTTTTTTGAAGATTTATTCAAGAATTCCATCATTCGAGATAAAAATTGCTCAATTCTCAACAAAAATATTGAATTATTTGTGAAGAGTAGTAAGATTGAAAGGAAAAATGTTCTTCCCAGCATGTAACATTACATACGTGTATCTTCAGCAGGAAGAATTGTAAAATATATAGTGGATTTCAGAATTATTCTTTTAATTAATGGAACTGCCACTTGGCAAAAAACTTGGAGGTAATTCTCATGTCAAACAACGTTTCACTTGCAAGCTCACCATGGTCTGCATTTTCAGGTCCAAACCTTGGCTATGTGATGGATATGTATGATTTATACTTAACATCTCCTGAAGAAGTAGATGCAGATCTTGTGGCACTTTTTGAACAATATGGCGCACCTGTAGTAGAAACAATTGAAACAACTACAAATGTCGCTCCAGGTAATATTGAGAAAGTTTTAGCTGCAGTAAAATACGCTGATGCGATTCGCGCACATGGTCATTTAGCTGCTGATATTTATCCATTAAATAACCAAACAAAAGATACTACTCGTATTGAAGCGGCAACTTATGGACTAACTGATGGGGATTTAGCGAATATTCCTGCATCAGTATTATTAAACGAAATTCCTGTAAACGTTCACAATGGATTAGATGCCATAAATTACCTGAAAGAAATTTATACAAGCAAAATTGCTTATGAATTTAATCATGTAGTAGGTAAAGAAGAAAGACAATGGATTCAATCTAAAATTGAAAACGGTACACTTAACGGAAAACTTTCTGCTGATGACAAAAAAGAAATTCTTTCTTTGTTAAACAAAGTTGAAGGTTTCGAACAATTCATGCATAAAACTTTTGTTGGTGTTAAACGTTTCTCAATTGAAGGCGTTGATGCATTAGTTGTTTTAATCGATGAAATTATCCGTCGTTCTGAAGACAAAGGTTCAAAAGATATTATGATTGGTATGGCACACCGTGGTCGTTTAAACGTACTAACTCATAATGTGCATAAACCATATGAAATGATGTTAGCTGACTTTGCTCATGTACCTAGTGAATTATTCGTACCGAAAGACGGTTCATTAATCGCTACAAAAGGTTGGTCAAATGATGCAAAATACCACCTTGGAGCAACATATAAAGCACCAAATGGTACTACTATTAAATTAGCTTATAACCCATCACACTTAGAAGTAGTTAGTCCAGTTGTTACTGGTCAAGCTCGTGCAGCTCAAGATGATACATCTAAACCAGGTCTTCCTGTTCAAGATCCTTCAAAATCATTAGCAATCTTGGTTCATGGTGATGCAGCATTTGCTGGTCAAGGTATCGTAACTGAAACTTTGAACTACTCTCGTACTAAAGGTTTCAATACTGGTGGTTCAATCCATATTATTGCGAATAACATGATTGGATTTACTACTGAACGCTTCGATTCACGTTCTACTGTTTATTCTTCAGACCCAGCGAAAGGTTATGAAGTACCAGTAATTCACGTAAATGCGGATTCTCCAGAAGAAGTTGTTCAAGTAGCACGTTTTGCAGTAGAATACCGTGCAAAATTTGGTAAAGATATTTTAATCGATTTAATCGGTTACCGTCGTTATGGTCATAACGAAATGGATGAACCAATGATTACAAACCCAGAAATGTATAACATTGTACACAATCATGACACAGTACGTGCTTTATACGGTAAAGAATTAGTTTCTGAAGGTGTTGTAACTGAAGCAGATGTAACTAAACTACAAGCCGACATCAAGGCAGAATTACAAGCTGCTCTTGACCATGTTAAAGAAGTTGGTAAAGGGAAAGTTACAAGCCACGAAATGCCTGAAGCTGTGAAAAATGGTTTTACAGAAGAAGTTGAAACAGCAGTTGATCGCGAACGTTTAGAAAAAATGAATGAAGAACTTCTAACATTCCCAGAAGACTTCAATGTATTTAGAAAACTAAACAAAATCTTAAACCGTCGTCGTGATCCATTTGAAGGTAAAGGTAAAATTGACTGGGGTCATGCTGAAACTCTTGCATTTGGTACAATCCTACAAGATGGTCATCCAGTACGTATCACAGGTCAAGATGCTCAACGTGGTACATTCTCTCAACGCCACCTTGTTCTTCATGATGAAAAAGATGGTAAAGAAATTGTTCCATTGCACAACATTTCTGGTTCAAAAGCATCTTTCGCACCAATCAACAGTCCATTATCTGAAGCTTCAATCGTAGGTTATGAATACGGTTATAACTTAGAAAACGAAAATGCGCTAACTATTTGGGAAGCTCAATATGGTGACTTTGCGAATATGGCACAAGTAATGTTCGATAACTTCATCTCAGGAACACGTTCTAAATGGGGCGTTAAATCAGGTGTTGTTTTATCATTACCACACTCTGCTGAAGGTCAAGGTTCAGAACATACAAGCGCTCGTCTAGAACGTTTCTTACAATTATCAGCAGAAAATAACTGGACAGTTGTAATGCTTTCAAGTGCAGCTAACTACTTCCACTTATTACGTCATCATGCAGCAACTCTTGGTACAGAAGCAGTTCGTCCATTAGTTATGATGTCACCAAAATCACTTCTACGTAACCAAATCGTAGCAGCTGATGTTGAAGAGTTAACAACTGGTCATTATCGTACAGTGATTGAACATCCAACAACTGGTCAAAATGCTGATAAAGTTGAAAAAATCGTATTTGCATCAGGGAAAATGGCAATCGATATCGCAGAAAAAGTGGGCAACGGAGAAGGTTTTGAACACCTACACTTAGTACGTGTTGAACAACTATATCCATTCCCTAAAGAAGAAATTGCTGAAATCCTTGCAAAATTCCCTAATGTTAAAACACTTGCATGGGCACAAGAAGAACCTAAAAACATGGGATCTTGGTTCTTCGCAGATCCATTCCTACGTGATTTAGCTAAGGAAGATCAAGAAGTTGTATATATTGGACGTCCAGAACATTCAAGCCCTGCTGAAGGCGATGCAGATTCTTATAAAGAAGCACAAGCAATCGTCATCGAAAATGCAGTAGCTCGTAAATAGTGCAAACTACTAAAGGAGGAAAATAAAGTGGCAGACATTATCGTTCCAGAATTAGCAGAATCAATTACAGAAGGTGAAATCGTACGTTGGGTTAAACAAGTAGGTGACCCTGTAGAAAAAGGCGAATTCATCGTAGAATTAGAAACTGATAAAGTAAACGCTGAAATCATTTCTGAAGAAGCTGGTGTTCTTACAGAAATTTTAGCTCAAGAAGGCGAAGTAGTAGAAGTAGGTGCTGTAATCGCACGAGTTCAAGAAGGCGCAGTTGCTGCAGCTCCAGCTCCAAAAGAAGCACCAAAAGCTGAAGCTCCAAAACAAGAAGCACCAAAAGCAGAAGTAAAACCTGCTGCAGCTCCAGTAGTAGAAGAAACTTCTTCTACAGAACGAGTAATTGCTAGTCCAGCAGCTCGTAAATTAGCTCGTGAAAAAGGCATCGATTTAGCTGCAGTTTCACCAGTAGACCCACAAGGTCGTGTACGTGTTCAAGACGTTGCTGCATATAACGCAGCTCCAGCGGCTCCTGCTGCTCAACCAGCAGCTCCAAAAGCTGCTCCAGCACCAGTTGCAAAAGCTGTAGATGAATCACGTGTAGAAGTAGTGAAAATGACTCGTCGTCAACAAACTGCTGCAAAACGTTTACTTGAAGTATCTCAAAATACTGCAATGCTAACTACTTTCAACGAAATTGACATGACTAACGTTATGGCACTTCGTAAACGTAAAAAAGAAGCATTCCAAGAAGCACATGATGGTACTCGTCTAGGCTTCATGTCATTCTTTACAAAAGCTGTAACTGCTGCACTTAAAAAATACCCAGCAGTTAACGCTAAAATTGTTGGTGATGAAATTCACTACAACAAATTCTTTGATATCGGTGTTGCAGTAGCTACTCCAGACGGATTAGTTGTACCAAACGTTCGTGACACTGATCGCAAAAACTTTGCTGAAATCGAAGCTTCAATTGCTGATTTAGCAACTAAAGCTCGTAACAAAAAATTATCACTTCAAGATCTTGAAGGCGGTTCTTTCACTATTACAAACGGTGGTGTATTCGGTTCATTAATGTCTACACCAATCATCAACGGTGACCAAGCTGCTATCCTTGGCATGCACAACATCGTGAAACGCCCAATCGCAGTTGGCGATGAAATCCAAATCCGTCCAATGATGTATGTAGCATTATCTTATGACCACCGCATCATCAACGGTAAAGAATCAGTTGGATTCTTAAAAACTGTTAAAGACCTTATCGAAAACCCAGAAGATTTATTACTAGAATCTTAATCTGACGAGCTTTATAGAGATTTTTCGAACCTATCGCTTACACTCAGACCACCCTTTAATGAGGGCACTGAAAAAGTCCTTTCTGATTTTTATTGCGAGTATGAGAACAATCAATTCGTTCTCATACTCGCTTTTTT
>NZ_CAKQBI010000039.1:0-21276 GCF_934216135.1 uncultured Rummeliibacillus sp.
ACGATAGAATCAATCGAGCGCCCCTTTTTGACTTTGTCATACGTCACGGTAAAAGAAGTATGATCATTGATTTCTTCAAGCGGTTTTTTTAATACCCATTTATCAAAATTCCTGAAATCTTGGTATTCATTGATTGTATCGGTCATTTCTCGCAATTCTCGCATTGAAATAGTGGGGTTTCTATATGATTCCACTTGTTCTTCTCTCCGTCCACCCTTATAACTATAATGCTCATATTGGTTATAATTCATCGATAACCAACGATACAAAATAATAGAATACTTGCTATTGAGTTCTGCAAGATCGGATAAAGCATGTTGTGTAAAATTCTGTTTTAAATTGATTAAATAAGGCATAATTTCAGGACTAAATCGGATAGTGACTTCATCATGATAATCGGTCCACTTTACATAGGGAATCGGCACAATGTTTTCAAATTCAAATCCATGTTCTTTTTTTTCTTTAATTTTAAAAAAGGCCTGTTTCTGCATATTCTCAACTGCCAGCTTGAAACGACTATGTTTGTCATTATCAGAAACTTTAAAAAACGAAAAAAGTTCTGCTTTTGACAAATAAACAGTATGATCTTTAGGTGGTTCTTCGGTATCAATGCACGATACGGCTAACTCAAACATTTTGAGTGGAGTTTTATCCATTTTCGCAATGCTGGTAATTAAAGAATTATGCTCCACCACTTTGCGTTTTGATAATTCATTCAAGATTTTCACCTGCTTCTGATTGTGTTCATTTTTTGGTATACTAGACATAGAAATACGCTCCTTTGCGAGTGATTTTAAATACGCATGAAGAAACACTTTTCGTCGAGAGATTCTTCATGCTTTTATTATATCATAATACGTGTAGAAAATAAATACAAATCTACACTTCTAAACAGTATTTTCTACACGTAAGCACAGTATTTTCTACACGTAAACACAGTATTTTCTACACACATTATCCTGTAACCCATTGAAAAACCTAACTTTTTTTTGACGCAAAAGATATAAAAGATTAAAATATATAAGATAAATATATAATAGGCTTCGCCTTTTTTTATTTTTTTCAAAAATTTAAAACCAAAGGTCAAAATCATCCAGTAACGAAAACAGACTGAGCAATTTGTATATTGCTCAGTCTGTTTTTTTAGATAATATTTATAGATCTTCTGTTTTGATTTCATAATAGCCTTCGTAATAATAACTCGCATCAATTCCTTTAAAGAATTGTTCTTTCCCTAGGTCATCTGTTAAAGCTTTTTGAATCAAATATTTTAATTCATTAGTGCTCACTGTACTACGGATCATAGCATTTAAATACTCATCCTTATCAATTTGATTCCAATCTACGATTTTATGCAGTTTACTTTTAAGCATTAAATCCAACCAGATACGAGTGGCACGTCCATTGCCTTCTCTAAACGGATGGGCCACATTCATATCAGAGTACTTATCAATAATTTCATCAAAAGTTTCTTGAGGTAATTTATCAATATACTCGAGTGTTTGCGCTAAAAAAATACGTGGCGCAAATTGAAAATTTCCTTTCGCAATATTGACTTCTCGAATTTTTCCTGCAAAGTCGTAAATATCTTGGAATAAAAAATGATGAATATCAGATAAGCCTCGAAACGTCCCAATTTCCAGTTCATCTAGTTTCCCAGATTCAAACAATTCTTTGGCTCTTTTTTTTGTTAGGAGTTCTTCTTGTTTGGCTAATTCTGCTGAATTTGTTAAACCTAATTTATTATCTAAAACCACGGTATCACCCCATCATCTATTAAATATAAAATGCCCACTTGATTTGTTCTCATTCAGTAGTTTCTACACCTAATATTATACCTAAAGGAGTGAGCGAAAGCCACGCTCACATTTTACTTGCAGCGTTCACTTCGTTCACTCGCTAAAAGAAAAGATCAACCCCTCTTTTAGGGGTTTTCTTGATTGGCTCTAATTGCTCGTATACGCTGTTTTAATTGTTTGACTAGATAAATACGCCTATCTGGCAATCAAACGCCTTACAGGCGGTCAGGGCAAGCCCTAACAACCCTAGGGCGGCGCACTTGACCAGCCGCAACTTACTAATCACTCGCTAATTTCACTATTTTTCGGAAAATCCATCCGAAGAAACCCAAGACAAGCAAACTATACGCAATCATCAGGCTTAACTGAATCGTCTCTTGACCATTAAAGTGTTCATACAAGGACTTCAAACCGAGGGTTTCCCAAAGAGAGGTGGTTAAGGCCTTGAAAAGAACGGCAATTGCGCCAATGTATACGAATAATTCAAGTAACTTTTTCGCTAAGGTTTGCCAACGAACAACGTTTAGCACTTGTTTTTCATACTTTTCAGAGTTTTGGTCCAAAGTCGATAGTTTTTGGGATAGTTGGTTTAACATCTGATAAGTTTCTTTCTGCAAGTCTTGACTCATCTGTAAGTTCTCTCTCATGTCGAAGTTCAGCAAGTCGTGCTCGGTCGCTAATTGCTCGACGGTCTGGGCGATCAGTTCGATCTTCTGGCTGTCCGTCAGCAAGTCGTTCTTTGAATTTGTCGTAGCGTTCTTCATTTGGTTCAAGTTTTCGTGCTTTTTCTCGTCTGTCCAACTCATTTTTAATCACGTCCTTTTCATAATCTGCTCCTAGCTTCGCCCCACGAACCCTTTTATTGCCCTCTAAAAGCTCGTATGTGACGTTTTTTCCTCTATCGTGCACTTTTATACCTTTTTCTTTCAAACACTCTCTAAACGCCTTATATGAGCTTACAGAGGCATCTCGCATTAAGGAATCAATTTCTTGTCTGATTGTATCTTTCCATGGCACCGTTCCTTTTTGCGAGAGTTGTCGTTCCGCCATTGTTCGGCGTTCGACTGCCTGCTTTTTCACGACTTCTAACTTGTGCTCACGTAATAATTCATCGTGAATTTTAGCCACTCGCTCAAAATCGTTGTTATGGTGATACTTTTCACCTGTTTCTAAATTGACCGAATTAATCACGATATGATTATGGATATGGTCTTTATCCGCATGAGTATAGACGGCTACTTGATGATTAGGCGCCATTTTTTCCGCTAGTTCGATGCCTAGTTGATTGATTTTTTTCGCCCCTAGTTTTTGGCTTTCTTCAGGACTAAAGGATTGAATACATAGATGAGCTTGTGTCTTATCGTTTTTAGCATACAGTTCTCTAACCGTCGTCATTTCCTGTTTGGCATTGGTTATTTCACAGTTTAGGCCGTCTTTTTCAACGGCTCTTTTTTCCGCATAAGCGATCGCACGATTACAGCTTGTTGTTCGGGCTAATTTAACTGTTGCCATACTTGTTTCAACTCCTTTTGGACCTGTTCTAAGTTAAAAGCCAATCGGTTTACTTGTTCTTCTGAAATAGTTTCTTTATGCGTGTGACACCATTTGGCAATTTGATTGACATTCCCGCCTAATCGTCCTAAGTGCTTGGCTATTTCTGCTCCTTGTTGGTGATCTAGTTTCGGTTGCTTGATATACCCAAGTTCAAAAAAACTGTTCATGATGTGTTTTGTAAATTTAGGCAACGTCATGTTTAACTGATTTGCCTGTTGTTGCCAGGCTTCTTTTTCTTTTTCAGTCAATCGAAAATTTACTTGCGTGTAGGTTGATTTACTCAAAGTCAAGTCCCCTTTCTTTCTCAAAGTCGGCTATTCGCCGATTTGTTCAATCATTTCGTTTAAGAGTTGTCTGTTCGACAATCTCAAACGAAACAGACAGAGAAAACTCCTTGTTCAGTCGTTTCCCTTTGTCTGTTTTTGTGGCAAAAGTCGCCTACAAAAAAGTTCAAAAGATAGCGACTTAAAATTTCCCTATTCGGTCAATTTTCTTTCGCCTTTCTCTAGTTTCAGTTGTGCGTTATTCGCTCACAACTTCCACAAGAGAAAACGTCAAATTGCTCCCTATTCGGTTACAATTTTCCTCTTAGTTTTGTAATTTCCTTGCTCGCTATTCTCTCACAACTCAATAACAAAACAGGCACCCTCATTATAGCATAATAAGGGTTTGGCAAGCAGTCCAAATGCTAGCACTTTGTGCTACATTTACGCTTGTCGGGGAACTCCCCGAACCCCTAAACTCGTATCAAAAAGTAAGCTGTTCGCTTATTTTTCACTCGTCTTTTTTATAAAATTTCTTTCGATTTTTTATAAAAAAGAGCTAAAAGTTGTTTCACTTTTAGCTCCAAAAAGCACTAACTTTTTTTCAAAAGTTAGCTAAATGCGTGTTGCTTTTTATATAAAAAGCAACACTTAAAGCCTGTCGATTTTCTACTCGAAAACGACACTAAAAACTAATTTCTCCAATCGAATAGCTGCCTCAGTTCATCCAAAGAACTATCAAGAACAGTTAAATAATCTAGCGAACGAAGTTCTCCACTATCTGAAATATAGGCGATTTCTTCCCCATCATAGTAAATTAAAATACTGACTTCATGATGCCATCCGTTTGTATTCGGCATCCGTTTTTGTTCTTCGTACAGTTGTACAGCTAATTTAAACTCATCTGTTCTCATGAGTTCCATTTGTAAGGGATCGTCCACATATTGGGAAAGCCAATCGTCTCTTTGAACGGCAAAACGCAATGTATCGATCTTCATGTAGGGTGTCGCTCCTTTCAATTTTTAATTGAAAATTAGGATGATTCGTTACCTGAAGATATAGGTAAATCCGCTTTAAATTACTAGTAATTTTACTTGTCACTTGTTTTTGTATTGGGTGGCAAGCCAGCTTCCTAAACGGGTTTTTAATTTACGAGTGGGATAAAGTAAGTCATTTAGATCAATCAGATCAACCCCTTCAAATAAAGCGAACGACCCTAACACACCAAATCGTACTGTTTTTGATCCATACACTTCTAGAAATGCTTTCGCAGCCCGAGGCAGATTTTTGTCGAAAGACATGATTTTAAGGATTGTTTCATACCATTTTTTTAGAACTAGCTCCTTTTGGTAGGCACGAATGGCTTCCGCAATCATTCCTTCTTTTGTTTCAAGTGCTTGACTTACTAACTGCTTGTTGGCAGCTTGTAAGCCGTCTTGGAACGAGCAATTCGAACAAAACAAGGGTCGTTAGACTATGCGATTGCATGCGATCAGTTAATGATGCGAGCCGTTTTACCTGAGGATGAACCCATTAAAATTTAAACCCAGAGAAACGTTTACGGCTAATTTAAAACGATTAGCGACTATCGATAAGATCATTGTATCCGAGGTTCGTGAAGCCATTGAAATCTTACTGGAGGGAGAATCCTTACCTGATGACTTTCAAGATCATCCGCTTACTCGAAAAATGAGTGGCTACCGTGAGTTTCACTTTAGAAACACACCAAAAGGCAACGAGCCAAACGAATCATCTGATGTCCTTGTTGTCTATCGAATTGACGAAGTAGCATTAATCTTAATCGGCATCCGATACTAAAAATATCATAATTGAATTATTTTATGACAATTATTTGCAACGATAGGATCGTGAGTTACTATAATGATGGTTTTTCCTTCATCATTAAGTACCTTCAGCAAATCTATAATAGTATCTCGGTTCGTTTCATCCAAAGAGCCTGTTGGTTCATCAGCTAGGATCAGTTTACATGGCTTGATGATTGCACGAGCCAAAGCTACTCGTTGTTGTTCACCACCAGATAGTGAAGCTATTTTTTTATTTAAATACCCTTTTAGATGAAGTTTATCTAGTGTTTGTTCAATTAAAGTTATTTTTTCTTTCTTCGATTTTTTAATATATTTTAATGCGAGTAATAAATTAAAGGATACTGTTTCACTTTCAATCAAAGCAAAATTTTGGAACAAATAACTAATTTCACTGCGAATAATTTTTTGTGTTTTAGACGAATTTGCTTTTAAATTATGTTCACCTTCAAAGAAATAGTCCCCAGTATAATCAGAATCTATTAGACCGAGAATATTTAATAAAGTTGTTTTTCCAGATCCACTAGGACCTGTAATACTAATCATTTCTCCTTGATTAATATTTAAATCTATGTGTTTTAAAATTTCTCTATCTTCTATTTTTTTGGAAACATTATTTAAACGTATTAAGTCCATAATTTATTTCTCCTTCATGGATAAATTTAGTTTTTTCTTTTCATGAGAGAAGGCAAACGCTAACAGAATAATGATATCTAAAATCATATACACTAAAAATACAATTAGAACTATTATTGGAGACATTGTTACAAGTAAAATAGTAATAGGAATTAGATAGATTAGAGTGAAAATATAAATTATATTTTTATATCTATCAAAAAGTTTCCAACCTAAAAACTTCGTGACTGTCAACGTCTCTTTTTTAGTTAAAAATACGATTGATACAACAAATGTCGAAATCAGTATGTTTAATATACCTAATATAAATGACAAAATACTAATATTCTTAATGCCATCTTTTATCGAATCTATATTCGTTGCTTTGATCGAAGATAATGTTGAAAAATTAATCTTTGTTTGATCGTCCAAAGTATTGACGATTTGTGCTAGTTTTTCATTTAAGTTAGATACTTTCTTTATTTTCATTGGATTAGATAATCCTGTATCTGATAAATAAGCTTTCTCTTCGAATAACATATTTTCATCATCGACGAGTACAAAAATTGGATTTTCGAATGAATTTGGTGAATCCATATAAGAAAATGTATTAATAAAAGTATCATAAAATATGATATTTACAGGCAAATCCTGACTACTTATATTTTCTTGGTCTTCGAATGAAAATAGTGATTTATATAGTTCTTTTGTTAAAAGAGTAATTTCTTCCGATTCAGATTCATATTGCTTTGGAATAAAGAAATTTTTTTGAGGGTTATTTTTTATTTGATTTAATTCGTTCTTAAACAATCCAGCATTCTCTAGATATGCCTCATCTACATACATTATTGACATCGAACTTAATTTCTCAAAGTTAGATGTGTTAAATCTTTCAGATGGAGATATTTGTTCACTTCTTACATACTCAGTAGGTGTTACATTCTTTATGTTCGTATATAATTTATAAAAGAAATCAGTTGATTCACTATTTCGTAGTTGCATATTTTCCCATAGCTTATCACTGGGAATGTAATTTTCAATAGTGACATAATTTCCACCCTCTTGTTCCCATGTTTTTTGATAACTTAGTTGTGTAAACATGTCTTTCATATTTAAAGAAATACCTGTTACCATAACACATAGTAAAGATACGATAATTATTTTCATTCCATAACTAACGTATAATCCTAAGTTAAAATTAGAAAAATTTTTCAACATGCTAATGACGGTTATCTTGTTGACAAATAATTGTACAATAAGACTAATTAATACATAAATTAGAATTAATAAAAATTGACCTAGCAATGCATACGAAATGAAATCAAGTGAGATATTTTTTATAAAAAACACAAATAAAATATCCGTTATCACACCTATACTGATTAAAACGAATAATAGAGGTAACACAGACTCTAAAAAAATTGTATGATTTGAAAATCCTAATAGCTTTTTTATTCCAATAAGCTTCAAATTATTAATTGGATTATAGATAGATCCAATTACAATGATTACAAGACATAAACTTATGATGACAGTACTAATAATCAAATTTTGGTTGACTATGCCTACTTTAAAGAATGTACTCGGAGTATTTAAATCGTCCATACTTTGATTGAAAAATTCACTCAAATTGTTCATAATTGCTTCTTTATTTATTTCATGAGTAGAAGTAACCGAATATGTCCCATTAATAGATTTCGTTGAATCTTTGAAGTAATTATTCATACTTTGAATTTCAATTTTTTTAACATTAAAAAATACAGGGATATCTTTATTTGTATAGACCTTATCGTTTTGTTTATCAAAATTAATTGAAGTATTACTAATCTGAAAATTAGGGAAAGTTTCTTTATTTAAAATCACTGATTTTAATACGCTATTATCTGTTATATCTGTTTTTACTATAGATACTTTATATTGCTCTGAAATATTTTGAAAAAATTTTAAAGTTTCTTCGTCTGTTTTATTTGTATTTTTTACATAAAATTTAAATGAGCTATCTGTTATTTCGATATCATTCACACGTTTTATTTCATGTGTACTATATAAATTTAATATAATCAAACTAATACATATCATTGCGATTGCTAAAGAGATACTAAGTATTTTTTTCATTTGAACCTCTTCCTTCCTAAAAAAAACTAGTTGCCGATAAACTTTCGGCAACTAGTTTTTTTAGAATCCATAATAATAATTTAATCCAGTTGGCGGAATTTTTGTTAGAGAACTTCTAGCCTAATTTTCTTTGGAAGCACGTTGTGAATTTGTAACTCCTGTTTCTCCATTTCTTACACTTGCTGTATGAGATCTACTAGGGTGCAAATAATCTGAATAGCCGAAAGTAGCACTCCACCCCACTCCATAATTCAATCTACCAATCTTATATAAATAATAATATTTTTTAAATATCATTGCAATCGTTTTCTTATATTTCTTTACTAGTACTATTGCCAAAAGTCATCTGTTATGTGTAGATAGGATAAATCAAAGTAAATAGGGGCTTAAAATGGGGCTCTCGAACAAAAAAAATAGAATAATAGCTAAAAAGTCAGAAATTTGGCTTCCGTTCTCCCCCATGTTATAATTAGAATGCGAAAAGATAAGATTTGTTGTTACACAACAACACAAAAGCCCAACCTATTGCGAGTAGGTTGGGCTTTTTTGGCACTAGTTGCGACTGCTAGCGTTGTGGGTTAGGTAGCAACTTGCTTTCAATCGTTGTCTTTGTCCTTCTCTTTTAACCAATGAGAAAATAGTTCAGTGACTATGCCAACTAATACTGGCGCAACGATTAACGATAAGATTTGGTAAAACACAACAACACCCCCAATCTGGGGCAAGTTGCCAAAGAAGAGTATACCATAATTTCAGCAACCAAAATGATGGGAAATTGAACGAATAAAATAACAAACCTCTATGCTAAACGGTTGAAAATTTCACAAACTTTTGCTTGAGCGAAAGACTGGTTTCATCGTCTTTGAAAAGGGCAAAATAGGTAGACCACTTGCGATTCACAAAGAAAGCGCCTGGATCGGTTGATCCAGGCGCTACTTCGTTTAATACAGATTATGTTGACTTAGTATTTAAATAACACGTAATCAATAAGATTGATTTTATTTTTAAAATACTATGTTTTATTTAAATCGAGCTTATATTGACTAAAAAAGTATAATTTTTTTATTAAATTGAGTTGTAAAAAAAATACAAAAATGTTAAATTAGCGTAAATTAATTTTTTTGTAATTTTTTTGCAATCAAAAGATCATTTTAAATTAATTTTTGATTGCAAAAATACGTGACTATTGTCGCAGCTATCAAGAACTTCTACATGATCGTGACATTAATGTAATACACCCATTTATCGATGGGATAACATTAGATATAAAGAAAAAGATGTTCAATCAGTGTATGCATTTTGCGAACCAAACTTCTTAAGTATGTAACCGTTTTTATATATTTGCTAAAAATTAGAAGGGAGTTTTTTTATGTTTAAACATATATTGCTAAAATTTAAAAAAAGACGTGTGGACAAATCAGAAGAATTACGAGCAAAAAATTTCAAATTAAGACAACAAGGAAAAGATCCTTTAAAAGGTTGGGGGAAAATGATTAACACTGGGTCGGGTGGATTTAACTCAATGAACAGAGATGGCGCTACTACAAATAATAATTGGAGTAGAGAAATTGATAACAAAGCTTTTTTCATTGAAGAGCAGAAAAACAATAAGGTAGAAGATAAAACAAATCAAAAACATTAGAAATATATTTACAGTAACAAAGCAAGTATCAATACTTGCTTTGTCTGTAATTCCAATTACTTTTTCATTAGTTGATTCACTGACTAATTCTTCGATTTCTAAGTCAAATATTCTATCAACTTTGTTAATTTCGAAACTTAAATTTTGAAGCACTTGTTTACTTCCATAGTCTCCACCATTTTTTCGATTCTATTTTACCAGTCTCTTTTTCTTCTGAGTTAGTACGTTCTTCTAAGATCTTAATTTTCAATTTCAGCTGTGCTAATTCTTCTTGATCATTATTTACCGATGGATCATTTTTACTATTCATCGGCATGTTAAGAGCTCGCAAATCATTAATTTCAGATTTATAGTCCTCAATCATTTTTTTATCTTGTAAGGCTAAACGTTGTTGCTGGTCTAATAGCTTATGAAGCTCTTTTTTTTCTGATTGGAGTTCGGACACTAGATTCCTTAAAAATAAAATCTCTTCATTCCCCTCTGGATTGCCATCAACTGAATTATTCACGTTGTCGTCAACAAAAACTTTTTGTTGACGTTTTTTAGTTGACGTTTTGTTAAAAAAAGCACTCTTAATAACTTTTTGACCATCAACGTCAACGTAAACGGTATTTCCTTTTTTTGACGTAAATTGACGTAAATCTATTGACGATTCTTTTTTTATTTTTTGCCATACAGCTTGCTTTGAAACACCTATTTCATCCGCAATTTCTTTTATGGTTTTTAAATTTTCACTCATGGCTTGCTCCTTTACCTCGAACACTTGCACGTTCTGGTTGGTCAAGGTCTTGTAATTTCACAGTTGGCAAATACTGATCAACTGCCTTTTTAAGATACTTTGCAACGTTCCCTTTTGAATAAGGTTCTTGCTTCTCACGAACGTATGAGAGGTGCTTTTTGACCCCCTCAAGTCCTCGTAATGTTTTGAGTTCGTCATACTTTGGATAAACATTTTTTTGCAAGCCAGCCATAAGTGATGTATCTGTCATTTCATAAGGCGATAAAAGGAAATTTTCAAGCAATAACCTTGTATATCTACTTTCTAACGCTTTACCTGCAAGCGTTTGGTTTGATAATTCTTTTTCGGCTTTCGCTTCCTTGTAGGTCTTGTCCTCTAGCTTGTAACTGTTATCGTCTGCTCGGCGTTTCTTCGTGATATGAAAGACAATAGAATCAATACTTCGTCCTTTTTTGACTTTGTCATAAGACACGTTAAAAGAGGTATGAGCATTGATTTCTTCCAAAGAGTTCTTCAAAACTCGCTTTTCAAAATCATATATTTGTTTATACTCTTTTACTGTATCGGTCATTTCTCGCAATTCTCGTATCGAAATACTGGGGTTACGGTAGGCTTGCACTTGTTCTTCTCTCCGTCCACCCTTATAACTATAATGCTCGTACTGGTTATAATTCATGGATAACCAACGATACAAGATAATAGAATACTTGCTGTTTAATTTTTGTAGTTCTGAAATTTTATATTGTGTAAATTCAGATTTTAAATTAATTAAATAAGGCATAATATGTTCGCTAAATTGTATGGTTACTTCATCATTATAATCATTCCACTTTACATAAGGGATAGGGACAATACTTTCATACTCAATACCTAGTTTTTTATTAGACTTAATTTTAAAATAGGCTTGTTTTTGCATAATCTCAATCGCTTCTTTAAATTGAGTATGCTTGCTGTTAGAACCAACTTCAAAAAAGGCAAAGAGTTCTTCTTTTGAGAGATAAACCGTATTGTTTTTTGGTAAATTCTCCGTATTAATGCAAGATACCGCTAACTCAAACATTTTTAAAGCTGTTTTTTGCATTTTCGCAACACTGGTAATTAATGCATTATTCTCTACTACTTTGCGTTTTTCAAGTTCATTCAAGATTTGCACCTGCTTCTGATTTTGTTCATTTTTTGGTATAATAAACATAAAGATACGCTCCTTTGCGTGTTTTGTAGTTGGCATGAAGAAATTCCGTCCAAAGAATTTTTCTTCATGCTTTTATTATACCATAATTCACTGACTTTTTTATTTTTTTGTCAGTGAATACATCGATTTTTGTCAGTGAATACATCGATTTTTGTCAGTGAATACATCGATTTTTGTCAGTACATTATTCTGTAAACCCTTGAAAACAATGACTTTTTTTTGACGCAAAAGAAGAAAAGATTAAAATATATAAAATAAATATATATAATAGGCTTCGCCTTTTTTATTTTTTTCAAAAATTTAAAATCAAAGGTCAAAATCATCCAAAAAAAGAAACAGACTACTCAAGTTTTAGATTGAGCAGTCTGTTTTTTTAGATAATATTTATAGATCTTCTGTTTTGATTTCATAATAGCCTTCGTAATAATAACTCGCATCAATTCCTTTAAAGAATTGTTCTTTCCCTAGGTCATCTGTTAAAGCTTTTTGAATCAAATATTTTAATTCATTAGTGCTCACTGTACTACGGATCATAGCATTTAAATACTCATCCTTATCAATTTGATTCCAATCTACGATTTTATGCAGTTTACTTTTAAGCATTAAATCCAACCAGATACGAGTGGCACGTCCATTGCCTTCTCTAAACGGATGGGCCACATTCATATCAGAGTACTTATCAATAATTTCATCAAAAGTTTCTTGAGGTAATTTATCAATATACTCGAGTGTTTGCGCTAAAAAAATACGTGGCGCAAATTGAAAATTTCCTTTCGCAATATTGACTTCTCGAATTTTTCCTGCAAAGTCGTAAATATCTTGGAATAAAAAATGATGAATATCAGATAAGCCTCGAAACGTCCCAATTTCCAGTTCATCTAGTTTCCCAGATTCAAACAATTCTTTGGCTCTTTTTTTTGTTAGGAGTTCTTCTTGTTTGGCTAATTCTGCTGAATTTGTTAAACCTAATTTATTATCTAAAACCACGGTATCACCCCATCATCTATTAAATATAAAATGCCCACTTGATTTGTTCTCATTCAGTAGTTTCTACACCTAATATTATACCTAAAGGAGTGAGCGAAAGCCACGCTCACATTTTACTTGCAGCGTTCACTTCGTTCACTCGCTAAAAGAAAAGATCAACCCCTCTTTTAGGGGTTTTCTTGATTGGCTCTAATTGCTCGTATACGCTGTTTTAATTGTTTGACTAGATAAATACGCCTATCTGGCAATCAAACGCCTTACAGGCGGTCAGGGCAAGCCCTAACAACCCTAGGGCGGCGCACTTGACCAGCCGCAACTTACTAATCACTCGCTAATTTCACTATTTTTCGGAAAATCCATCCGAAGAAACCCAAGACAAGCAAACTATACGCAATCATCAGGCTTAACTGAATCGTCTCTTGACCATTAAAGTGTTCATACAAGGACTTCAAACCGAGGGTTTCCCAAAGAGAGGTGGTTAAGGCCTTGAAAAGAACGGCAATTGCGCCAATGTATACGAATAATTCAAGTAACTTTTTCGCTAAGGTTTGCCAACGAACAACGTTTAGCACTTGTTTTTCATACTTTTCAGAGTTTTGGTCCAAAGTCGATAGTTTTTGGGATAGTTGGTTTAACATCTGATAAGTTTCTTTCTGCAAGTCTTGACTCATCTGTAAGTTCTCTCTCATGTCGAAGTTCAGCAAGTCGTGCTCGGTCGCTAATTGCTCGACGGTCTGGGCGATCAGTTCGATCTTCTGGCTGTCCGTCAGCAAGTCGTTCTTTGAATTTGTCGTAGCGTTCTTCATTTGGTTCAAGTTTTCGTGCTTTTTCTCGTCTGTCCAACTCATTTTTAATCACGTCCTTTTCATAATCTGCTCCTAGCTTCGCCCCACGAACCCTTTTATTGCCCTCTAAAAGCTCGTATGTGACGTTTTTTCCTCTATCGTGCACTTTTATACCTTTTTCTTTCAAACACTCTCTAAACGCCTTATATGAGCTTACAGAGGCATCTCGCATTAAGGAATCAATTTCTTGTCTGATTGTATCTTTCCATGGCACCGTTCCTTTTTGCGAGAGTTGTCGTTCCGCCATTGTTCGGCGTTCGACTGCCTGCTTTTTCACGACTTCTAACTTGTGCTCACGTAATAATTCATCGTGAATTTTAGCCACTCGCTCAAAATCGTTGTTATGGTGATACTTTTCACCTGTTTCTAAATTGACCGAATTAATCACGATATGATTATGGATATGGTCTTTATCCGCATGAGTATAGACGGCTACTTGATGATTAGGCGCCATTTTTTCCGCTAGTTCGATGCCTAGTTGATTGATTTTTTTCGCCCCTAGTTTTTGGCTTTCTTCAGGACTAAAGGATTGAATACATAGATGAGCTTGTGTCTTATCGTTTTTAGCATACAGTTCTCTAACCGTCGTCATTTCCTGTTTGGCATTGGTTATTTCACAGTTTAGGCCGTCTTTTTCAACGGCTCTTTTTTCCGCATAAGCGATCGCACGATTACAGCTTGTTGTTCGGGCTAATTTAACTGTTGCCATACTTGTTTCAACTCCTTTTGGACCTGTTCTAAGTTAAAAGCCAATCGGTTTACTTGTTCTTCTGAAATAGTTTCTTTATGCGTGTGACACCATTTGGCAATTTGATTGACATTCCCGCCTAATCGTCCTAAGTGCTTGGCTATTTCTGCTCCTTGTTGGTGATCTAGTTTCGGTTGCTTGATATACCCAAGTTCAAAAAAACTGTTCATGATGTGTTTTGTAAATTTAGGCAACGTCATGTTTAACTGATTTGCCTGTTGTTGCCAGGCTTCTTTTTCTTTTTCAGTCAATCGAAAATTTACTTGCGTGTAGGTTGATTTACTCAAAGTCAAGTCCCCTTTCTTTCTCAAAGTCGGCTATTCGCCGATTTGTTCAATCATTTCGTTTAAGAGTTGTCTGTTCGACAATCTCAAACGAAACAGACAGAGAAAACTCCTTGTTCAGTCGTTTCCCTTTGTCTGTTTTTGTGGCAAAAGTCGCCTACAAAAAAGTTCAAAAGATAGCGACTTAAAATTTCCCTATTCGGTCAATTTTCTTTCGCCTTTCTCTAGTTTCAGTTGTGCGTTATTCGCTCACAACTTCCACAAGAGAAAACGTCAAATTGCTCCCTATTCGGTTACAATTTTCCTCTTAGTTTTGTAATTTCCTTGCTCGCTATTCTCTCACAACTCAATAACAAAACAGGCACCCTCATTATAGCATAATAAGGGTTTGGCAAGCAGTCCAAATGCTAGCACTTTGTGCTACATTTACGCTTGTCGGGGAACTCCCCGAACCCCTAAACTCGTATCAAAAAGTAAGCTGTTCGCTTATTTTTCACTCGTCTTTTTTATAAAATTTCTTTCGATTTTTTATAAAAAAGAGCTAAAAGTTGTTTCACTTTTAGCTCCAAAAAGCACTAACTTTTTTTCAAAAGTTAGCTAAATGCGTGTTGCTTTTTATATAAAAAGCAACACTTAAAGCCTGTCGATTTTCTACTCGAAAACGACACTAAAAACTAATTTCTCCAATCGAATAGCTGCCTCAGTTCATCCAAAGAACTATCAAGAACAGTTAAATAATCTAGCGAACGAAGTTCTCCACTATCTGAAATATAGGCGATTTCTTCCCCATCATAGTAAATTAAAATACTGACTTCATGATGCCATCCGTTTGTATTCGGCATCCGTTTTTGTTCTTCGTACAGTTGTACAGCTAATTTAAACTCATCTGTTCTCATGAGTTCCATTTGTAAGGGATCGTCCACATATTGGGAAAGCCAATCGTCTCTTTGAACGGCAAAACGCAATGTATCGATCTTCATGTAGGGTGTCGCTCCTTTCAATTTTTAATTGAAAATTAGGATGATTCGTTACCTGAAGATATAGGTAAATCCGCTTTAAATTACTAGTAATTTTACTTGTCACTTGTTTTTGTATTGGGTGGCAAGCCAGCTTCCTAAACGGGTTTTTAATTTACGAGTGGGATAAAGTAAGTCATTTAGATCAATCAGATCAACCCCTTCAAATAAAGCGAACGACCCTAACACACCAAATCGTACTGTTTTTGATCCATACACTTCTAGAAATGCTTTCGCAGCCCGAGGCAGATTTTTGTCGAAAGACATGATTTTAAGGATTGTTTCATACCATTTTTTTAGAACTAGCTCCTTTTGGTAGGCACGAATGGCTTCCGCAATCATTCCTTCTTTTGTTTCAAGTGCTTGACTTACTAACTGCTTGTTGGCAGCTTGTAAGCCGTCTTGGAACGAGCAATTCGAACAAAACAAGGGTCGTTAGACTATGCGATTGCATGCGATCAGTTAATGATGCGAGCCGTTTTACCTGAGGATGAACCCATTAAAATTTAAACCCAGAGAAACGTTTACGGCTAATTTAAAACGATTAGCGACTATCGATAAGATCATTGTATCCGAGGTTCGTGAAGCCATTGAAATCTTACTGGAGGGAGAATCCTTACCTGATGACTTTCAAGATCATCCGCTTACTCGAAAAATGAGTGGCTACCGTGAGTTTCACTTTAGAAACACACCAAAAGGCAACGAGCCAAACGAATCATCTGATGTCCTTGTTGTCTATCGAATTGACGAAGTAGCATTAATCTTAATCGGCATCCGATACTAAAAATATCATAATTGAATTATTTTATGACAATTATTTGCAACGATAGGATCGTGAGTTACTATAATGATGGTTTTTCCTTCATCATTAAGTACCTTCAGCAAATCTATAATAGTATCTCGGTTCGTTTCATCCAAAGAGCCTGTTGGTTCATCAGCTAGGATCAGTTTACATGGCTTGATGATTGCACGAGCCAAAGCTACTCGTTGTTGTTCACCACCAGATAGTGAAGCTATTTTTTTATTTAAATACCCTTTTAGATGAAGTTTATCTAGTGTTTGTTCAATTAAAGTTATTTTTTCTTTCTTCGATTTTTTAATATATTTTAATGCGAGTAATAAATTAAAGGATACTGTTTCACTTTCAATCAAAGCAAAATTTTGGAACAAATAACTAATTTCACTGCGAATAATTTTTTGTGTTTTAGACGAATTTGCTTTTAAATTATGTTCACCTTCAAAGAAATAGTCCCCAGTATAATCAGAATCTATTAGACCGAGAATATTTAATAAAGTTGTTTTTCCAGATCCACTAGGACCTGTAATACTAATCATTTCTCCTTGATTAATATTTAAATCTATGTGTTTTAAAATTTCTCTATCTTCTATTTTTTTGGAAACATTATTTAAACGTATTAAGTCCATAATTTATTTCTCCTTCATGGATAAATTTAGTTTTTTCTTTTCATGAGAGAAGGCAAACGCTAACAGAATAATGATATCTAAAATCATATACACTAAAAATACAATTAGAACTATTATTGGAGACATTGTTACAAGTAAAATAGTAATAGGAATTAGATAGATTAGAGTGAAAATATAAATTATATTTTTATATCTATCAAAAAGTTTCCAACCTAAAAACTTCGTGACTGTCAACGTCTCTTTTTTAGTTAAAAATACGATTGATACAACAAATGTCGAAATCAGTATGTTTAATATACCTAATATAAATGACAAAATACTAATATTCTTAATGCCATCTTTTATCGAATCTATATTCGTTGCTTTGATCGAAGATAATGTTGAAAAATTAATCTTTGTTTGATCGTCCAAAGTATTGACGATTTGTGCTAGTTTTTCATTTAAGTTAGATACTTTCTTTATTTTCATTGGATTAGATAATCCTGTATCTGATAAATAAGCTTTCTCTTCGAATAACATATTTTCATCATCGACGAGTACAAAAATTGGATTTTCGAATGAATTTGGTGAATCCATATAAGAAAATGTATTAATAAAAGTATCATAAAATATGATATTTACAGGCAAATCCTGACTACTTATATTTTCTTGGTCTTCGAATGAAAATAGTGATTTATATAGTTCTTTTGTTAAAAGAGTAATTTCTTCCGATTCAGATTCATATTGCTTTGGAATAAAGAAATTTTTTTGAGGGTTATTTTTTATTTGATTTAATTCGTTCTTAAACAATCCAGCATTCTCTAGATATGCCTCATCTACATACATTATTGACATCGAACTTAATTTCTCAAAGTTAGATGTGTTAAATCTTTCAGATGGAGATATTTGTTCACTTCTTACATACTCAGTAGGTGTTACATTCTTTATGTTCGTATATAATTTATAAAAGAAATCAGTTGATTCACTATTTCGTAGTTGCATATTTTCCCATAGCTTATCACTGGGAATGTAATTTTCAATAGTGACATAATTTCCACCCTCTTGTTCCCATGTTTTTTGATAACTTAGTTGTGTAAACATGTCTTTCATATTTAAAGAAATACCTGTTACCATAACACATAGTAAAGATACGATAATTATTTTCATTCCATAACTAACGTATAATCCTAAGTTAAAATTAGAAAAATTTTTCAACATGCTAATGACGGTTATCTTGTTGACAAATAATTGTACAATAAGACTAATTAATACATAAATTAGAATTAATAAAAATTGACCTAGCAATGCATACGAAATGAAATCAAGTGAGATATTTTTTATAAAAAACACAAATAAAATATCCGTTATCACACCTATACTGATTAAAACGAATAATAGAGGTAACACAGACTCTAAAAAAATTGTATGATTTGAAAATCCTAATAGCTTTTTTATTCCAATAAGCTTCAAATTATTAATTGGATTATAGATAGATCCAATTACAATGATTACAAGACATAAACTTATGATGACAGTACTAATAATCAAATTTTGGTTGACTATGCCTACTTTAAAGAATGTACTCGGAGTATTTAAATCGTCCATACTTTGATTGAAAAATTCACTCAAATTGTTCATAATTGCTTCTTTATTTATTTCATGAGTAGAAGTAACCGAATATGTCCCATTAATAGATTTCGTTGAATCTTTGAAGTAATTATTCATACTTTGAATTTCAATTTTTTTAACATTAAAAAATACAGGGATATCTTTATTTGTATAGACCTTATCGTTTTGTTTATCAAAATTAATTGAAGTATTACTAATCTGAAAATTAGGGAAAGTTTCTTTATTTAAAATCACTGATTTTAATACGCTATTATCTGTTATATCTGTTTTTACTATAGATACTTTATATTGCTCTGAAATATTTTGAAAAAATTTTAAAGTTTCTTCGTCTGTTTTATTTGTATTTTTTACATAAAATTTAAATGAGCTATCTGTTATTTCGATATCATTCACACGTTTTATTTCATGTGTACTATATAAATTTAATATAATCAAACTAATACATATCATTGCGATTGCTAAAGAGATACTAAGTATTTTTTTCATTTGAACCTCTTCCTTCCTAAAAAAAACTAGTTGCCGATAAACTTTCGGCAACTAGTTTTTTTAGAATCCATAATAATAATTTAATCCAGTTGGCGGAATTTTTGTTAGAGAACTTCTAGCCTAATTTTCTTTGGAAGCACGTTGTGAATTTGTAACTCCTGTTTCTCCATTTCTTACACTTGCTGTATGAGATCTACTAGGGTGCAAATAATCTGAATAGCCGAAAGTAGCACTCCACCCCACTCCATAATTCAATCTACCAATCTTATATAAATAATAATATTTTTTAAATATCATTGCAATCGTTTTCTTATATTTCTTTACTAGTACTATTGCCAAAAGTCATCTGTTATGTGTAGATAGGATAAATCAAAGTAAATAGGGGCTTAAAATGGGGCTCTCGAACAAAAAAAATAGAATAATAGCTAAAAAGTCAGAAATTTGGCTTCCGTTCTCCCCCATGTTATAATTAGAATGCGAAAAGATAAGATTTGTTGTTACACAACAACACAAAAGCCCAACCTATTGCGAGTAGGTTGGGCTTTTTTGGCACTAGTTGCGACTGCTAGCGTTGTGGGTTAGGTAGCAACTTGCTTTCAATCGTTGTCTTTGTCCTTCTCTTTTAACCAATGAGAAAATAGTTCAGTGACTATGCCAACTAATACTGGCGCAACGATTAACGATAAGATTTGGTAAAACACAACAACACCCCCAATCTGGGGCAAGTTGCCAAAGAAGAGTATACCATAATTTCAGCAACCAAAATGATGGGAAATTGAACGAATAAAATAACAAACCTCTATGCTAAACGGTTGAAAATTTCACAAACTTTTGCTTGAGCGAAAGACTGGTTTCATCGTCTTTGAAAAGGGCAAAATAGGTAGACCACTTGCGATTCACAAAGAAAGCGCCTGGATCGGTTGATCCAGGCGCTACTTCGTTTAATACAGATTATGTTGACTTAGTATTTAAATAACACGTAATCAATAAGATTGATTTTATTTTTAAAATACTATGTTTTATTTAAATCGAGCTTATATTGACTAAAAAAGTATAATTTTTTTATTAAATTGAGTTGTAAAAAAAATACAAAAATGTTAAATTAGCGTAAATTAATTTTTTTGTAATTTTTTTGCAATCAAAAGATCATTTTAAATTAATTTTTGATTGCAAAAATACGTGACTATTGTCGCAGCTATCAAGAACTTCTACATGATCGTGACATTAATGTAATACACCCATTTATCGATGGGATAACATTAGATATAAAGAAAAAGATGTTCAATCAGTGTATGCATTTTGCGAACCAAACTTCTTAAGTATGTAACCGTTTTTATATATTTGCTAAAAATTAGAAGGGAGTTTTTTTATGTTTAAACATATATTGCTAAAATTTAAAAAAAGACGTGTGGACAAATCAGAAGAATTACGAGCAAAAAATTTCAAATTAAGACAACAAGGAAAAGATCCTTTAAAAGGTTGGGGGAAAATGATTAACACTGGGTCGGGTGGATTTAACTCAATGAACAGAGATGGCGCTACTACAAATAATAATTGGAGTAGAGAAATTGATAACAAAGCTTTTTTCATTGAAGAGCAGAAAAACAATAAGGTAGAAGATAAAACAAATCAAAAACATTAGAAATATATTTACAGTAACAAAGCAAGTATCAATACTTGCTTTGTCTGTAATTCCAATTACTTTTTCATTAGTTGATTCACTGACTAATTCTTCGATTTCTAAGTCAAATATTCTATCAACTTTGTTAATTTCGAAACTTAAATTTTGAAGCACTTGTTTACTTCCATAGTCTCCACCATTTTTTCGATTCTATTTTACCAGTCTCTTTTTCTTCTGAGTTAGTACGTTCTTCTAAGATCTTAATTTTCAATTTCAGCTGTGCTAATTCTTCTTGATCATTATTTACCGATGGATCATTTTTACTATTCATCGGCATGTTAAGAGCTCGCAAATCATTAATTTCAGATTTATAGTCCTCAATCATTTTTTTATCTTGTAAGGCTAAACGTTGTTGCTGGTCTAATAGCTTATGAAGCTCTTTTTTTTCTGATTGGAGTTCGGACACTAGATTCCTTAAAAATAAAATCTCTTCATTCCCCTCTGGATTGCCATC
>NZ_CAKQBI010000040.1:0-20996 GCF_934216135.1 uncultured Rummeliibacillus sp.
TAGTATAAGATATTTGGAGCTTACGTGTATTTTTTTACTCTAAATTGTTTGACAACCCCAACAATTAGTATAGAACCAAAATAATTGCATCTGCAAATCCGGGTAATTTATAGAACGGTGTTTCTTATCTTATCTTTTATTAAGGTAAATTATTTACAACTTACGTCCTAAATTGTTAGACACCACAATAAATTAGTGAACCAAACAAAGGAAGACACAAAAAAAGCAAGACTCAACCAAGAGTCTTGCTTTTTACATGGTACAACTTATTTTTTTAAATCATTACGTTCCATGATTTGGTCGATTAAGCCGTATTCTTTTGCTTGTTCAGCTGTCATATAGTTATCACGGTCTGTGTCACGAGCAATGACTTCGATTGGTTGACCAGTACGTTCAGAAAGGATACCATTTAATTTTTCACGTGTTTTTAAGATATGTTTTGCAGCAATTTCAATTTCTGTTGCTTGACCTTGTGCACCACCAAGAGGTTGGTGAATCATTACTTCGCAGTTTGGAAGGGCAGAACGTTTGCCTTTTGTACCAGCTGTAAGTAAGAATGAGCCCATAGATGCACACATACCCATACCAACTGTTTGTACGTCTGGTTTGATAAATTGCATTGTATCATAAATAGCCATACCAGCTGTTACGCTACCACCAGGAGAGTTGATGTAAAGGTAAATATCTTTTTCAGGATCTTCAGCTTCTAAGAATAGTAATTGAGAGACAACTGCGTTTGCAACGTTGTCATCAATTGCACTTCCTAGCATAATGATGCGGTCTTTCAATAATCGTGAGTAAATGTCATAAGCACGTTCACCGCGGTTTGTTTGTTCGATAACTGTAGGTATTAAATTCATGTGAATAGCCTCCTCAAATTAATAAGGTAATATCTGTTCCATATGCTGAAATTTCTATCTTTAATTTCAGCTGTAACCTTATCATACACATGATGGTCAATAAAGGTCAAATATTACGATTGTGTTTTTTACTGTATTGAATTATTCTCATTAAATTTGTATAATAGATAAGTCGCAGATACTTTGCCCTCGTAGTTTAACGGATAAAACATAAGATTCCGGTTCTTAGGCTGGGGGTTCGATTCCCTCCGAGGGCGTAATAAGGAACAAATGAAAACAAAACGCAAGCTCATCTTTTTGAAGAGCTTGCACAATGTAAGGGAGATATAAACAGTTATACCCAATTATTCCCTTAAACAATCATCCTCTAATCATTTTTGATTAGAGGATTTTTGTTTTATCTGGTTTTTAAAATATAATTTCAACCTCCTAAATATCCACTTATAATATCGAATATTTTTGTTAAGACTAAGAGATATTATTCTATGTTAAGAGGTAATTATATGAAAACAGCTGGATCAATCAGTACACTACATATGATTTTGTTAATAATGACATTTATCGGTTTGAAAAATCATGTAACAATAATTCCAGCGATTCTAGAAGCTGTTGGAAGAGATGGATGGGCATCTGTTATATTGGGTGCCATCGTATCATTTATATGGTTATTTCTTGTAGTATTTGTTCATAATAAAAGCAAACAAGAGCATATAAGAGACTGGCTAAAACGTAAAATCGGAAAAGTTGGATCTCAAATTGTCATCTACATTTTCTCATTTTATCTCATTGCGCTTGCGGCATTCACAATGAGAGAAACCATACTCTGGATCAATTCAACATTTCTAATTCGTACCCCAATGCTACCATTATTAATCATCTATACAATATTAATCGTCTACCTTGTTGCTAGTAATATCAAGACTATTACGATTGTGAATACATTTGTGCTAATTGGGGTTCTTGTTTTAGGCTTTTTTGTAGCTTTTGTAAATATTCAAGTCAAAGATTATAAACTGTTGAAACCGTTTTTTGAACATGGATTTGAACCAATCGTCTATGGCATGATTTATCCTGCTTCTGGTTTTGTGGAACTCTTATTGATTTTATTTCTTCAACACAAATTAAAAGATCGAATGAGATGGTATCATTTTGCGATAATTCTTTTTATCTTAATGGGTTTGACATTAGGCCCGCTAATTGGTGCCATTACGGAGTTTGGACCGATTGAAGCAGCAAAACAGAGATATCCGGCATATGAGGAATGGGGACTTGCAACGATTGGAAGATTTATTGAACATGTAGATTTCTTTTCAATTTATCAATGGCTTACAGGTGCATTTATCAGAATAGTCGTTTTTTTATATGTCGTCGCAGATCTTTTGAATATATCTGGAGATAGAAAACGTATTTCAACAATAATCATACCTCCATTTCTATTTGTATGTTTGATCCTAACGTTAGTTAAGGATAACTTTTTCCTTGAAGTAAACAAACGTGAGTTTTTAAAATTGACTTTCTTCTTTTTTGTCGCTATGTCAATCTTTTTAGCGATTGTTGCACGTTTCCCAGGAAAATCATCCAAAAAATCTTCTCATGAAAATGACAACAAGAGTGGTGAAATACAATCGAATCAAACGAAAAATCCATAAATTTGGAGAGCTTAAAGGAATTATTTGAAAAATCACAAGACATTAAATTTCAAGAATATACATTTCAAGAACAAAAAATTCAATTTATAACTTGCGAAGCTATGATTGATCAGCAATTGTTGAATGAAGTTATCGTTGCCCGTGTTGGTTTTTTGTGTGGCAATTTGTCAAATGATTCTCTAGAAAAACAAGTTGAAACACGATTATATGTACCAGATTTAAAAAAGGTAAAAGATCAACAAGAAGCAATGCAACTTGTCTTTTTAGGTCACGTGCTTCTTTATTTTGAAAAGGATCAGCTTCTATATGCAAGTAATATTGCCAAAAAGCCAAATCGAACACCGGAAGAAACGCGGACCGAAGTAACGGTAAAAGGACCAAGAGATAATTTTATAGAAGATATTGCTGTAAATATTGCTTTAATAAGAAAACGATTGCCAACAAACTCTTTGTGTGTAGAAAAATTTGAACTAGGAGAACGTTCTAAAACAAAAGTCGCTATTCTTTATTTTGATGATATTGCAGATAAAAATATACTAAAACAAATTAAAGAACAGTTTAAAAAAGTTGAAACAGATGCGATTTTTAGTGGGGAAATATTAATGGAACGAATTAACAAAGCCAATTATGTTTTTCCACGAAATGATTATACAGGTAGACCTGATTATACTGTTCAATCACTTGTTAGGGGACGATTTATTATACTAGTTGATGGTGTTTCTTATGCAGTCGTAACACCTGTGAATCTGTTCTTTTTATTAAAAACAAGTGAGGATAATGAGTATCCTATATATTTCGGTTCTCTTGAACGCATTACACGTATTATAGGTGTTTTAATTGGTGCTCTTTTACCAGCATTTTGGCTAGCTTTAACAACATTTCATCAAGATCAATTACCGTTTCAATTATTAGCTACCGTTATGCAAGCAAATGTTGGTTTGCCATTCCCTACTATACTTGAGATGTTGATCATGGTCCTAATGTTTGAATTGTTTCGTGAAGCTGGGCTAAGACTTCCAACCGTTTTAGGTGGAACTATAGGTGTAGTTGGAGGATTGATAATTGGGGATGCAGCTATTCGGGCTGGGATTACGAGTCCAGCAATGGTTGTAATTATTGCAACTTCAACTATTGCAACATTTACATTAGTAAACCAATCTCTTGTTACTTCCATTAGTATAGTTAGGCTCTTTTTTATATTATTTTCTGGCTTTTTTGGGTTGTTTGGCTTTTTTATAGCATTATATTTTACGCTTGTTTATCTAGCGAATATTCGTGTTTTCGGAGTTCCTTATATGAATATTGTCACTGACATAAATTGGAAGACAATAGGAAAAACAATTTTTAGATTACCTGCAAAAAAATACGATAAACGTCCCGAAATGTTAAATCCTCAAGATGTAACAAGGAGCAAAGAAGAAAAAAATGAATAAGAAATTAATCATACTTCTTACAATGATTACGACACTTCTGTCAGGTTGTTGGGATTCAAAGGAATCAGAAAGAATGCTTTACTTATACGGTCTAGGCGTGGATTTTGAAGATGATCAATATAAAGTGTATGCGCAAATCATCGATTTTACCAATATTGCAAAGTCTGAACAACCAAGTAATCCTGATGCCATTCAATCAGAGGTAGGCTATGCCACTGGTAGAACGATTAGTGAAGCAATTTATAAATTATATAATTCTGTTGATGAACAACTTTTTTGGGGGCATTTTTCATACTTTATATTCTCTCAAGAAGTATTAAAAGAAGGCAGGATCAATCCAATTATCAATACTTATATGCGACTTATTGATACTCGATATCAAACATGGATCTATAGTACAGAGGATTCTGTTAAAGATCTGATGTTAAGTACACCTATTATTAATAAAGCAATATCATTGTCGAAAATGTCTGATCCAATAAATTCTTATAAACAAAGTTCCTTTATAGAACCATTGAACATTCGCAACTTACTTATTGGTATGGATGAGCCAGGGCATGAGGTGAAAATACCACTAGTAAGGCTAGTTAACAATTGGGAAACAGAAAAAGGAAAGGATCCGATAAGTTCTATTGACGGTATTACGGTAATTTCCCCAAAAGAGAATTTAGGGATTATATCTGGAAATAAAGCAAGTGGATTACAATGGATGACCAATAAAACAATTCGCTCCGGCATTAGTATTAAGAGAAATACAGGAGAAGAACAGCTAATTTCAGTTATTCTTCAAAATAATAAGGTAACTGTAAAACCTATAGTAAAGAACGATAAAGTGTTGTTTGATATTCATGTTCGTAATGTGGCAACTGTGAGTGGATTTGAAGGTGATGTAACAGAAAAAGAAATTCGAAGACTAACGGAAAAGAAGATTAAAAAGCAGATAAAGGAAACCTATCAAGCAGGATTAAATATAAATGCAGACGTGTATCGACTATCAGAGCATTTATATCGTCAGGATGTAAAGGCATGGAAGCGAATGCAAAAAGACGGGAAAATAGAGTTAGATGAAAATTCGATTCGGAAGATACATGTAGATTTAGAAAAAGTAAATTCAGGAAGAAAAACGTTTGATGAAACTATAAAAAAATAGAAAAGGCAGTACCTTTCAGGGCTGCTTTTTCTATTTTTTTATACAAATATTATTAAATTCGATAAGACGCCATACATAGTTTGCGATTTCACGAGCTTCGGCTGCATGAGTTGTATTTGAAAAAGCTTGTCGAAAAGGTTTAAGCAGTGCTTGGATAACATATAAATTGCTCTTTTCTTGTAGTAACTCTTTTAAGATTGAGGTAGCATATTGTGTTCCGTCTTCGGGATCGTTATTTGATAGTCCATCTAGGAAACCACGTAACTGTTGAATAATTTGCTCCTTATCTATTTTTTTATGTTCAAAACTACTTTCGATAAAATCAATAGTGTCTGAATTTATAATAACCTCTTTTGTTTCTAACATTCGGGGAATGATAGCATCTATATTTCGAAGTGCCATTTTCACTACTGATTCAGGTTCTATACAACGTTCTTCTGCAATAGATAAAGTATGTAGTGTATGTTGAATCATAGCTAATACTTGTACAGCGCATTCATAACTAATAGTTGAGATTTCTTCACCATATACTTCAATCAATCTAGTTGATAGCCATTTAAGCTCTTGAAGATTATGTTGCCAGACTACTTTTTTTAGTGCTTTATCAGGTGAATGGATAATAGATTCGAAAATTGGCAAAAGATTGTGTTCACGGTTAATATGCATGATTACGGAAATTTGTTTACTGAGGATATGAATATCCTTTGGATCTTGCCCGAAAATCATTTCATGTCTACGAATAGATGCTTCTTCACGACTTTCCTGTAAAATGGCAATTAGGCATTCATTTTTAGAGGTGAAATAATTATAAAATGTACCCTTGGAAATATTGGCTTCATGGATAATATCCATAACTGAAGTTTCATGAAATCCTTTTTCGATAAAAAGTTTGCGAGCAAGGTCTAATACTTTCCTTTTTCGTGTATTCAATATGTTCTCCTTTTCACGATTTTATACTTTTATTCTAAAGTAAAAACGCTTTCATTTCAATGCTTTAAAGGGCTGCTTTGTGTATTCGACTATTGGGAATACTTCATTGTGTCCAACAGTCCCGATGCTTTCTATAAACAGTAAAAGGGAAATTGCATGGCGCAATTTCCCTTTTACGTTTGGGGTGTTAATTGAATTTTGAAGGAGAAATAGAAGTCGCTTCACCAAAACAGTTCGTCATAATTGCCATATCTTGTGGTGATAACTGTGGAACTTGGTAGTAACCTTTTTTGTTTTGGTAAAGAGATATTTCATAAGCCATTTCAATACAGTTAGGAATGGAATCAGCTAAAACACGGCGTACAACTGGATTTGTTGTTTCCAATGCAGTCGCTAATTTAGTAGTAGCCATTTGTTTATGTGCGGCCAGTAAATAACCAGATATGATTTCATCATTAATTTCACTTGCTTGTGTAATTGGTTTTGTAGGTTGACCTGCTTTTAAACCAAAAGTGAATTGGTTATTTTCTTGCATTTTATAGCTACCTGTTGGGTGTGACGGATCACGACCTGTTTTAAAAGACTCCACTAAGATGTTGTATTCATCTAAGGAGAATTTGTACTGGCGGTCTAAAATATCCCTTAGTTCAACATCTTGAATTTGATCACGGAAGATGACACATTGGTTTAATCCGCCTACAATAGTCGAAAGTGTTTCGTGCATATCTAACACTTCATGACCACCATGATTAAATTTTGCTGAATCTGGTTGATACATAGTATCATTACCCATTTGGTTTTGTTGTTGTTGAGACAAAATATGACCTCCTTTTTTTTCGCGCTTGTCACGCACAAATAGTATGTTCCTTGTGATTACTTCAATACATCAAAAAATAAAACTTCTGATAATGAAAAATGACAGGATAGATCAGTTCTTTTTTAGTGGATTTTGTATTATAAAAAGATTTTGTAAAATAATATGGATGATAAAGTTTTATTTGCGTAAATAATTGATTAGTTCTATATAATAGGTAATTGAAAGCGAGGAGAAATTTTACAGTGGAAATAATATATTATGGAAGACCAAACTGCGGGCTTTGTGAAGAGGGAAAACTTATGCTTCAATTAGTACGTGAAGATGTTCCGTTTGGCATCAAAGAAGTGAACATAGAAGATGATGATGAACTACATAAAAAATACATGCTGATGATTCCTGTAGTTGAGAAAGATGGGCAAATTATTCAATATGGTGCATTAGATTACGTAACTTTGTTAGAAGGAATACGTGGAGAGTAGAAAATCTTTTCTACTCTTATTTTTGAAGGAATTCTGTTGCACATCATTACATGAAATTGTATACTAAATTTAGGAAATATATTTTTTTGGAATGAGTGGGACTTATTTTATTTAAGAGGGATGAAATATGTCCCATTGAAGAAAGGAGAGCTAAAGACATGGCTACATTATCAGAAGCACAATTGAAAATAATGCCGGAAATGTCTGAAGTTCTGCATACCCGTTATCGTTTTTTACAAATGATTGAGATGTTAGGCCCGATAGGACGTCGAGGACTTGCGGAACAGCTTTCTGTAGCAGAGCGTGAAGCTCGAAGGGAAACAGATTTGTTACGCGAACAAGGCTTAATCATTGCTAGTCGATCTGGTATGAGGATTTCTGAATTAGGTTTAGAAGTATTAGAAGTTTTAAAACCTCTCTTTTATGAATGGTCTGGAATTTCTACATTAGAAAAACAACTTACGCGAACACTTGGTATTCAAAATGTAATCATTGTAGATGGGAATATTGATGAGGTTCCTTCTATCAAATATTTACTAGGTTTAGAAGCGGCAAAACAATTAGAAATAGTAGCTAATATTAGCAAAAACGTAGCAGTAACTGGAGGAAGTACATTAGCTGCTATAGCGGATAGTCTTACTCCTTCAGAAAATTTAACGAATCTAAATTTTATAGCGGCTAGAGGTGGTATGGGTGTTGATATGCGATTACAAGCTAACACCATTGCTGCAACGTTTGCTAGTAATACGGATAACACATATCGTACGTTGTATTTGCCGGAGCATCTAAGCGAGACAGCCTACCAAGCAATTATTCAAGAACCAGTTGTTAAGGAAATGATGGAGATTTATGATTGCACAGATGTTGTCATTCACGGAATTGGTTCAGCTATAGAAATGGCTGTAAGACGTGAATCGAGTGAGGAGGAAAAGCAATCTTTACTCGAAAAAGGCGCTGTGAGTGAGGCCTTTGGGTATTATTTTGATGAACAGGGGAATGCAGTACAAAGAATTCGTACTGTTGGGATCCAAATAGAACAAGTAAATAGATGTAAAAGTATTATTGCAGTAGCTGGTGGGAAGAATAAGGCAAAAGCCATACTTTCTTATTTCAAGAATGGTGCAAAACAGTCTGTCTTAATAACTGATTCAGCAGCTGCTAAAGAAATGCTTCGCTTATTACAAGAAGAACAATTTTAATATAATGGAGGAATAGATGATGACTTTAAAATTAGCGATTAATGGATTTGGACGTATTGGAAGATTGGTATTTCGTACAGCAGTAAAACGCCAGGATATTGAAATTGTAGCGGTAAATGATTTGACTGACGCTGCAATGCTTGCACATCTTTTAAAATATGATTCAGTTCACGGTACATTTGATGCTGAAGTAACATCTGAAGGTGAATATCTTGTTGTAGATGGAAAAAATGTTCGTGTCTACGCTGAAAAAGATCCTGCGAACCTTCCATGGGGTGAACTAGATGTTGATATCGTTATTGAATCTACAGGACGTTTCACCAACTATGAAGCAGCCCATAAACACGTGGAAGCAGGCGCTAAAAAAGTAATCGTATCTGCTCCAGGCAAAGAAATGCCAACTTATGTAATGGGTGTTAATCATGAAAATTATGATGCAACACATGATGTTATCGTTTCAAACGCTTCTTGTACAACAAACTGTTTAGCGCCAGTAGCAAAAGTATTAGACGAACAGTTCGGTATTAAACGAGGTATGATGACAACTGTCCACTCATACACAAATGATCAAAGAATCTTAGATCTACCACACAAAGATTACCGTCGTGCTCGTGCAGCTGCTCAGTCTATGATTCCAACTACTACTGGAGCTGCAGTTGCAGTAGCAAAAGTATTGCCACAGCTTAAAGGAAAATTGGATGGCATGGCAATCCGTGTCCCAACACCAAATGTATCTTTAGTAGACTTAGTTGTAGAATTAGAAAAAGAAGTAAATGCTGAAACAGTAAACAAAGCATTAAGAGAAGCTTCAGAACATGAACTAAAAGGCATTTTAGCTTATTCTGAACTTCCACTAGTTTCGATTGATTATAACGGTAATGTGTCTTCTTCAACTGTTGATAGTTTATCAACAATGGTTCTTGAAGGAAATCTTGTAAAAGTATTAGCTTGGTATGACAACGAATCAGGTTATTCTACTCGCGTAGTAGATTTAGCAGAATACATGGCTGAACAAGGATTGTAATTGAAAAAATATAGCCATATAGTTTTTATACGTATATAATGTATTAGGGAAAAAGGAGAAGCGGTTTGATACTTCTCCTTTTTTTATGAAATAACCTTGCTTTTACGATAGAATATAACAGAGTTTATGAAATAAGTAAGCGCTTTATTGTAGCTTGTGTAGAACAATGTCGAAAAATTAAAATATTTGAAGAAGCTATATCGATTCATCATAATATAATTGATGTAAAACACTTATTTTCATTATTATTAAAAGGTTATGAACAATTGGGGAGGCACAATTATGTATAAAAAAAAGACGATGAAAGATATTGAAGTAACAGGAAAACGCGTATTTGTACGTGTGGATTTTAATGTTCCCATGGAAGAAGGGAAAATCACTGATGATACTCGCATTAGAGCAGCGCTTCCTACGATCACTTATTTAGTTGAAAAAGGGGCAAAGGTGATTTTAGCTAGTCATTTAGGACGTCCAAAAGGTGAAGTGAAAGAAGAACTTCGATTAACAGCAGTAGGAGAACGTCTTTCAGAGCTTATGGGTAAAGTTGTTACAAAATTAGATGAATCCATCGGTGAATCGGTAGAAAAAGTAGTAGGAAACATGAATGATGGTGATATCGTTCTATTAGAGAATGTTCGCTTCCATAAAGGTGAAGAAAAAAATGATCCTGCACTTGCTGAAAGTTTCGCAAAATTAGCAGATATATATATCAATGACGCATTTGGTGCTGCTCACCGTGCACATGCAACAACATCAGGGATTGCAAACTATTTGCCAGCGGTTTCTGGACTTTTAATGGAAAAAGAAATCGATGTTCTAGGTAAAGCATTGTCAAATCCAGAACGCCCATTCACTGCTATCATCGGTGGTGCAAAGGTTAAAGATAAAATTGGAGTTATTGAAAATCTTCTAGAAAAAGTAGATCACCTTATTATCGGTGGTGGTTTGTCTTATACTTTCTCACGAGCACAAGGTTATGACATTGGTAAGTCTTTATTAGAAGAAGATAAGATTGATCTTGCAAAATCATTTATCGAAAAAGCAGCTGATAACGGTGTTGATATACATATGCCAGTAGATGCTGTTGTTGCAAATGAATTTTCAAAAGATGCCGAAACAAAAATAGTTGATATTGATCAAATTCCAAGTGACTGGATGGGACTTGATATCGGCCCTAAAACAGCAGCAGAATATGCAGAAGTTATTAAAAATTCAAAACTTATCATGTGGAATGGCCCAATGGGTGTATTTGAAATGGATGCTTTTGCAAACGGTACAAAAGCAGTTGCACAAGCAATGGCAGAAACAAATGGATATACAATTATTGGTGGCGGTGATTCTGCTGCAGCAGTTGAAAAATTTAAAGTTGCAGATAAGATGGATCACATTTCTACAGGTGGAGGAGCTTCACTAGAATTTATGGAAGGTAAAGCATTGCCTGGAGTAATCGCGTTAAATGACAAATAATTTATAATATGGAGGTTTTCTATATGCGCAAACCAATTATCGCAGGAAATTGGAAAATGTATAAAACATTATCAGAAGCGATAGACTTCGTTAAAATGGTGAAATCTTCAATACCATCCACAGATCAAGTAGACTCTGTTATTTGTGCACCATCATTATTTTTACCTACTCTTGTTAAAGAAGCTGATGGTTCAACTTTAGCAATTGGTGCGCAAACAATGCACTATGAAGAGGAAGGGGCTTTTACAGGAGAAATAAGCCCTTCACAATTAGAAGATATTAAAGTTCAATATGTAATCTTAGGTCACTCAGAACGTCGCCAATATGACAACGAAACAGATGAAGGTGTCAATAAAAAGGCACATGCAGCATTTAGCCATCACCTAACTCCAATTATTTGTGTTGGTGAAACATTAGAAGAAAGAGAAGCAAGTAATACAGTAGTGAAGGTTTCTTCTCAAGTAGGTGCTGCATTAAAAGGATTATCCGTTGAACAAATTGCGAAAACAGTTATTGCGTATGAACCAATCTGGGCAATTGGCACAGGTAAAACTGCAACTGCTCATGATGCAAACGAAGTATGTAAAGCAATACGAAATACAGTAAAAGAAATTGCTGGTGATGTTGCTGCAGAATCTATCAGAATCCAATATGGTGGTAGTGTGAAACCGGAAAACGTAGTAGAATTATTATCGATGGAGCATATTGATGGTGCTCTAGTTGGTGGTGCAAGTTTAAAACCGGATTCATACTTAAAATTATTGGAGGCTGGGGCAAATGCCTAATAAACCAGTAGCATTAATTATTTTAGATGGTCTAGGCTTACGCGATGAGATTTTTGGTAATGCAGTAGCGCAAGCTAAAAAACCAAATTTGGACCGTTATTGGAATACTTATCCACATAACACACTAACAGCATCAGGTGAAGCTGTTGGTCTTCCTGATGGCCAAATGGGAAACTCAGAAGTTGGACATTTAAATATCGGCGCAGGTCGTATTGTCTATCAAAGCTTAACTAGAATCCACAAAGCGATTAAAGACGGTGACTTTTTTACAAATAACGCTTTGTTGGATGCAGTCAATCATGTTAAGCAAAACAACTCAAAACTCCACATTATGGGACTATTATCTGATGGTGGTGTGCATAGTCATTATGATCATTTATTTGCCTTATTGAAATTGGCAAAAGATCAAGGGCTTGAAGAAGTATTTGTACATGGATTTTTAGATGGTCGAGATGTCGGTCCTAAAACGGCTGTAGGTTATATCGAAGAAACAGAACGCCAAATGGCTAAAATCGGTGTTGGTCAATTCGCATCTATTAGTGGTCGATACTATGCAATGGACCGAGACAATCGTTGGGATCGTGAAGAGAAAGTCTACAAAGTATTAGTAGACGGTCAAGGAATTGAAGCATCTTCTGCTAAAGAAGGTGTCAAAGCATCTTATGCAAATGACATAACAGATGAATTTGTTGTTCCATTTGTGATTAAAAAAGATGATAAACCTGTTGCTACCATTCAATCAAATGATGCAGTGATTTTCTTTAACTTCCGACCAGACCGTGCGATTGAATTATCCACAGCTTTTACAAATCCAGCATTTGATGGGTTTACACGAAGCGAAAATCACCCACAAAATTTGAAATTTATTTGTTTCAAAAAGTACAGTGATAAGGTTATTGGTGAAATTGCATTCCATGATGAAGATTTGAAAAATACCATTGGTGAAGTTTTATCGGATAACAAACTTCGTCAGCTACGAATTGCAGAAACTGAAAAGTACCCTCATGTTACATTCTTTATGAGTGGAGGTCGTGAACAAACTTTCCCTGGAGAAGAACGTATTTTGATCAATTCACCTAAAGTGGCGACTTACGATTTAAAACCAGAAATGAGTGCATACGAAGTAACAGATGCACTTGTCGAAGCAATTGAAGCGGACCGATTTGATGGTATTATCTTAAACTTTGCAAATCCTGATATGGTTGGACATAGTGGTATGTTAGAACCAACTATTAAAGCAATCGAAGCTGTAGATGAATGTTTGGGTAGAGTAGTAGAAGCTCTTCTTGCAAAAGGAGGAGCAGCGATTATTACTGCCGATCACGGGAACTCTGATGAAGTAGTAACCCTTGAAGGTCAACCGATGACAGCCCATACAACTAATCCTGTGCCAGTAATTATCACAAAAGAAAATATTGTGGTAAGAAATGGCGGAATTTTAGCCGATTTGGCTCCTACCATGTTAAAATTACTAGGAGTGGAACAACCACTTGAAATGACAGGTAAACCATTATTTTAAACTGAGGAGAGTTAAACAATGCCAATTATTACAGACGTACAAGCTCGTGAAGTATTAGATTCACGCGGTAACCCAACAGTAGAAGTAGAAGTATTTACAGAATCAGGCGCATTTGGACGTGCAATCGTTCCTTCTGGTGCATCTACTGGGGAATATGAAGCAGTAGAATTGCGCGATGGTGACAAAGGTCGCTACCTTGGTAAAGGTGTTTTAAAAGCAGTTGATAATGTAAACAACGTCATTGCTCCAGAACTAATTGGAAATTATTCAGTTCTTGATCAAGTTTCAATTGATCGCATGATGATTGAATTAGATGGTACTGAAAACAAAGGTAAATTAGGCGCAAATGCTATTTTAGGTGTTTCTTTAGCTGTCGCTCATGCAGGTGCTGATTACCTAGACCTACCTCTATATCAATACATTGGTGGAGTCAATTCAAAACAACTTCCAGTTCCAATGATGAACATCTTAAACGGCGGAGAACACGCTGATAATAACGTAGATATTCAAGAATTTATGGTAATGCCTGTAGGCGCAGAATCATTCCGTCACGCTTTACGTATGGGTGCTGAAATCTTCCACTCTTTAAAAGCAGTTCTAAAAGAATCTGGTCACAACACAGCTGTAGGTGATGAAGGTGGTTTTGCACCAAACTTAACTTCAAACGAAGAAGCATTATCTACAATTGTAACTGCAATTGAACGTGCAGGTTACAAACCAGGTGAAGAAGTAATGTTAGCAATGGATGTAGCATCTTCTGAACTTTATTCTGATGAAGATGGAAAATACCACCTAGATGGTGAAGGTGTTGCAAAAACTTCTGAAGAAATGGTTGCTTGGTATGAAGAATTGACTGTTAAATACCCAATCATCTCTATTGAAGATGGTCTTGACGAAAATGACTGGGCTGGTCACAAAATGCTTACTGAACGTATCGGTAAACGTGTACAACTAGTAGGTGATGATTTATTCGTTACAAATACGAAAAAATTATCTCGCGGTATTGAAGAAGGCGTAGGTAACGCAATCTTAGTTAAAGTTAACCAAATCGGTACATTAACAGAAACTTTAGATGCTATTGAAATGGCAAAACGCGCTGGCTACACAGCAATCATCTCTCACCGTTCTGGTGAATCAGAGGATACAACAATTGCTGATATCGCGGTTGCTACTAACGCTGGCCAAATCAAAACTGGTGCCCCATCTCGTACAGACCGTGTTGCAAAATACAACCAATTACTTCGTATCGAAGATCAATTATCTGCAACAGCTCAATTTAATGGCATTAAATCTTTCTATAATATTAATCGCTAATTTAAGTATGAATTTTTAATATATTTTAAAAAGCCGCTATCTTCAATATTACAAGATAGCGGCTTTTCTTTTATAAAAATATGATTATTTAACAATACCTATCATAAAACCATCATAGCCTTTAGCACCGACAGTTTGAATCGCTGTGGATTCTATGGCAGGATTATTAACTAGTAAATCCATAAATTTTTGTATTCCTTTTACACGCTCATCATCACTTGTTTCATCAAAAACTTTGCCGTTTCTTACGACATTATCAGCAATAATGATTGCACCTGGATTAGCTAATGTTAATGCCCATTTTAAATAGTGGGGATAATTTTCTTTATCTGCATCGATGAAAATGAGGTCAAACAATAAGTTCCTCCCTTTGAGATCGGGTAATGTATCCAAAGCCTTCCCAACAATAACTTCTACTTTATTTTCATAGCCAGCTTCACGGATGTTTTGCTCGGCAATTTTTGCATACTGTGGATTGAATTCTAGTGTATAGACTTTTCCTGTTTCAGAAAGAGCACGAGCCATCCAAATACTACTATATCCACCGAGTGTACCAATTTCTAAAATATTCTCTGCCCCTTTTGTTTTAGCTAAAAGGTATAAGAGTTTTCCATGTGTTGCGGAGACATTGATATCAGGAATACCTGCTTGCTTATTTGTCTTTTGTACTTGATCAAGTGAAGCATCAAAAGGAATTAATCTATCTGTAATATAATCATCTACTAATGTCCAAATCATAAAATCAAATATTAAAAATCCTCCTTATCATTTCATTTTTTTCAGTTCTAGTTTATGTAAAGGAGGATAAAATGTTCTCTATGGAAAAAAGATGATTTTTTTAAACAAGTTAAGCAGTTAACTAGGAAGGAAAATACATTCACCATCACAGGTGTTCGCATCCTATCGTGAACTACATACGATGATGGATAAATGCTTTCAGAGGCCAGTTTAAATATTTTTTATCGTCAAAATATAGTAACAATGATAAAATAATAGAAAAGTGTGTATTGTATTGGTTTGTTTACTGCTAAAAGTAGAACTTCGTTGTCATTACGTACAGTTTTTGGTAAGATAAGACTGTTGTGATGTTTCGAATCAGGAGGTGGAACATATGCATACAGCAATTATGACTTTACTTCTTATCGTGTCAGTTGCCTTGATTATCGTAGTATTGTTGCAATCTAGTAAGAGTGCTGGTCTTTCAGGAGCCATCTCTGGTGGAGCTGAACAACTTTTTGGGAAAACAAAAGCCCGCGGGGTAGACTTAGTATTACACCGTATTACTGTTGTATTATCAATCTTATTCTTCGTGTTAGCAATCGCTATCGCAAGAATCTAATGCACACTAAAAAACCGCCTGGCCACTCATGGTTAGGCGTTTTCTATAGGATATTAAAAGCAGAGCTGGCTCGAACTGCCCCGACATGCATTGGAGGGCCCGAATCGAAAGTGTCTTTTCAACTTTCGACCGAGGGACCGAAATGACACGAGGGGCAAGCCGGAGGAGCTAGATAGATTAAAAGCGGAGCGTTTAATTATAGATATCAAAGTAGTAGGAGGCCACCTCATCATGAAACCTACATTACCACAACCATTTTTCTTTGAAGCTGGACCAAGAGCGGTATTACTTTTACATGGATTTACTGGAAATTCAGCGGATGTACGTATGCTTGGGCGTTTTCTAGAGAAAAAAGGTTATACATCACTGGCTCCACATTATAAAGGTCATGGTGTTCCGCCAGAAGAACTTATACATACCAACCCACAACAATGGTGGCAAAGTGTACTTGATGGTTATCAAACATTACAAAATGCTGGATATAAAGAAATTGCCGTAGCAGGATTATCTCTTGGTGGCGTATACTCACTAAAATTAGGTTATTCTTATCCAGTTAAGGCTATCATAACAATGTGTGCACCGATGACAATGCGTTCAACGGATAAAATGTTTGAGGGCGTCGTCCAATATGCAGAAAGATTCAATCAGAACTTTGCTAAAAGTAAAGAAGAGTCTGAGGCAAGTTTGGACTACATCAAAAAAACTGGTATGCCATCATTAAAAGAACTAAGTGAATTAATATATGAAGTAAGAGAACATGTTGATGAAATCTATGCGCCCCTTTTTGTTGTTCAAGGACGAAAAGATAATGTCATCGACATAAAATCTGCAGAGTATATTTATGAACAAGTAGAATCTAATGATAAACAGATAAAATGGTATGAAGAATCTGGGCATGTTATTACATTAGATCAAGAAAGAAAACAATTGCATGAAGATATATATACTTTTTTAGAGTCACTCGATTGGCATGAGTAAAAAAGTAATGATTGCAAATGCTAGTAGAAGGAGGGAAGAACGATGAATTTCGAAGAACCAACATTAGAAACAAGATTATTGGAATTTATGAGAGAAGAAGCCTATAAACCATTAACGGTAGCAGAATTTGAAGATCAGTTCGGCTTTCGAGATGCTGAAGAATTCAAAGAACTCGTAAAGACTCTTGTAAAACTTGAGCAACAAGGTGAGGTTGTACGAACACGTACAAATCGTTATGGTTTACCAGAACGTATGAATTATATACAAGGTCGTTTTATAGGACATGCTAAAGGATTTGGATTTGTTGCACCTGAAGAAGAAGGTATGGATGATGTATTTATTCCACCTACAGAGGTTAATGGTGCTGTAAATGGAGATAAAGTTCTTATCCATGTTTCAAAGACAACTTCTGGAGATAGACGCGAAGGCTCTATCATTAAAATTATTGAACGTGGAATCACAAAAGTAGTAGGAACTTTCCAAGCTAACCGAGGATTTGGATTTGTTGTACCCGATGATAAAAAATTACCGATGGATCTTTTTATTCCAAAAGAAAATACATTAGGTGCTATGGATGGTCATAAAGTAGTTGCAGAAATTATTGAATGGCCAGGTGAACACCGTTCTGCGACAGGGATTATAACGAAAATATTAGGACACAAGAATGATCCTGGAGTAGATATTCTTTCGATTATCCACAAACACGATATTACCGTAGATTTCCCACAAGAAGTTATAGATGCTGCAAGTGCAGTACCTGATGAAATTTCCGAAAAAGATCGCGAAGGTCGCCGAGATTTACGTGACCAAATGATTGTAACAATTGACGGCGAAACAGCAAAAGACTTGGATGATGCCGTTACAGTGACAAAAAATGAAGATGGCACATATAAATTGGGCGTCCATATTGCTGATGTAAGTTATTATGTGACAGATGGTTCTACTTTAGACCGTGAAGCATATGATCGTGCAACAAGTGTGTATTTAACAGACCGCGTAATCCCAATGATTCCGCACCGTCTATCCAATGGGATTTGTTCTTTAAATCCTCAAGTGGATCGTTTAACACTTTCTTGTGAAATGACTATCAATGGAAGCGGACAAGTAATTGACCATGAAATTTTCCAAAGTGTGATTCGTACAACTGAGCGTATGACTTATACAGATGTTTATAAGATCTTAGAAGAAGACGATGAAGCGTTAAAAGAACGTTATGCACAACTTGTGCCAATGTTTAAAAATATGAAAGAATTGGCTGGGGTTTTAAACAGTCGTCGTATGAAACGAGGAGCAGTCGACTTTGACTTTAAAGAATCATATGTAATCGTCGATGAAAATGGATGGCCAATCGATATTGCATTGCGTGACAGAACTGTTGCAGAACGTATTATCGAAGAATTTATGTTAGTTGCAAATGAAACAGTTGCAGAACATGTTAATCGTTTGGATTTACCGTTTATCTATCGTATTCACGAAGATCCAAAACCAGAAAAGCTACAAAGATTCTTCGAGTTTATCACGAATTTTGGATTAGTCATTCGCGGTACAGGAAATACCGTTGAACCTAGAGCATTACAAGAAATTTTAGATTCTGTAAAAGATGAACCTGAATATCCTGTAATTTCAACTATGATGTTACGCTCTATGCAACAGGCAAAATATAGTCCAGAATGTTTAGGACACTTTGGTTTATCAACAGATTATTATACACACTTCACTTCTCCAATTAGACGTTACCCAGACTTAATCGTCCATCGATTGATCCGTACGTATTTGATCAATGGTGATAAGAGTAAAGAAACAGTAAGCTATTGGGGCGCTCATATGGATGAAATTGCTGAGCACACTTCTAATCGTGAACGCCGTGCAGTAGATGCGGAACGTGACACGGAATCATTGAAGAAAGCTCAATATATGGCTGATAAAATCGGTGAAAAATTCACAGGTATTGTTAGCTCCATTACGAATTTTGGTATGTTTATCGAATTAGAAAACACAATTGAAGGCCTTGTGCATATTAGTAATATGACAGACGATTACTATAACTTCGATGATCGTCAAATGGTGATGATTGGGGAAAGAACAGGACGTATTTTCCACATCGGTGACGAGGTAGAGATTAGTGTACTTGAAGTGAATGTGGAAGAATCCGCAATCGACTTTGAAATTGTAGGAATGCCGAAAGCTCAAAGACGTACCCGCCGTCAAGCACCAGTTGTTATTCGCGCAAAATCAAGAGATGGTGAACATGGTAGAGAAAAAGGTGGAAACGACAAGAAACGAAAACGTACACCAAGTGGTCCAAGAGTAAACGGTAAAACTCGTAAACAAGAACGTAAAGTTGCTGGCAAAAACGGCAGTGGAAAAAACAAAAAGAAAGCATTCTACGAAGGCATTGCAAAGAAACAGCAAAAACGTCGTAGAAAGAGAAAATAAGAGAAGAGCTTCTCGCTCTTCTCAACCCGATATTGAAGAGGTGACGCCAGATGCCAAAAGGAACAGGTAAAGTTTTAGCACAAAACAAAAAAGCTGGTTTTGATTATTACATCGAAGAAACAATCGAAGCTGGAATCGTACTAAGTGGTACAGAAATCAAATCCATCCGAAAAGGAAAAGTCCAATTAAAAGACTCGTTCATCTTAATCCGAAATGGAGAAGCTTGGATTTCCAATATGCACATTAGTACTTACGAACAAGGAAATATTTTCAACCATGATCCAGTACGCGTCCGTAAATTATTGCTACATAAAAAGCAAATCCAACAATTGAATATAGATGTCAAACGCGATGGCTACACAATTGTACCGCTTAAAATGTACATAAAAGATGGCTACGCTAAACTATTAATCGGCCTTGGTAAAGGTAAGAAAAATTACGATAAACGTGCAGACATGAAGAAAAAAGAAGCAAAACGCGATATGGCACGTGCCGTAAAAGCAAAAAATCAATACTAAGATATACCACTTGAAGTATGACCTAATTTGTCATATACTCTATGTATAGCAAATAAGCCAGTTCACAGTATGAGTAATCATACTGATCCGAAACGCTGATAACATCAGCACCTTAATGGATGATATATACATGCCTTTTCGTAGTTTAGTTGATTGATTGAAGGAACACCGGAATGCACTTAGGTACATGAAGATGTGACTGAAAGAAATTGACGAAGAAATACGCCGTGTATAAAAATCCGGTTACGTAGAGAAGGGTACATTAAGTATAACTACTCTCCGTAGGATTTTTAGATGCAAGTAATACGAGGAAGAGAGTGAGTGAGCACCAGAGCGTACTTGAGTACGTGAGGATGTGAACGAGCGAAACTGACGAAGTAGTACGCAGTATATAAAAATCCGAATGCGTAGAGAATGTTACACCAAATAATACTACTCTCCGCAGAATTTTTAGACACAAGTAGTTCGAGGAAACGAATGAAGGAACACCGGAGTGCACTTAGGTGCATGAGGATGTGACTGAAAGAAGTTGACGAAGAAATACGCCGTGTATAAAAATTCGATATTAAGGGGACGTTACGGATTCGACAGGGATGGTCTGAGCTTGAGTTGCGCGTCGGAGGTCTCGGCTTCGTCAACAACGGAAGTTATATAATAACTGGCAAAACAAACAATAACTTAGCTTTCGCAGCGTAAGCTCGAAACTGCCTAACTGCTCTATCGCCCATGTAGCGTAGCTAGGCTCAACTTTAGTGGGATACGGTTGCTAGTGCCACTTGAGCTAGTAGCAAGAGATTTCCAAGTTAGCACACAGGACGCCTGTTTGTCGGCATAATGCTGTGCGAATCCTAAATAGACAAACTACACGCGTAGTAACTGAAGTATCAGAGTTTCTGGACGCGGGTTCGATTCCCGCCGTCTCCATATTACGAAATAATAGAGTTTCAATGAGTGTCAAAATCCTTGATAGATAAGGGTTTTGGCACTTTTTTCGTTTCAGTGGTTTTTATCTGATTTCATTCTAATGGCTCTTTGTAAATAGTTGGGGTGGGGACACAATTCTCCACCCTTATCCTATTGTGTTACCTATATCTTTATA
>NZ_CAKQBI010000041.1:0-18707 GCF_934216135.1 uncultured Rummeliibacillus sp.
GAACCGCCGTATACGGAACCGTACGTACGGTGGTGTGAGAGGTCGGGAGTTAATTACTCCCTCCTACTCGATTTTGTATTTTGTTAGTAAGAGTGTTTAAACGGCATAAATGCTATCTAGCACTTATATCGATATTTAGTTTTTTATATTACCCTTTTTACAAAAACTATAGTAAAACTTTTTGAGTTTCTCTATCAAAAAAATAGATATTTTGAGGATCGATGCTGATGGAGAGGGGTGTTCCAATGTCTATTGGATGCTGCCCACTCCATTTGGCATTCCATGATTCGCCGGGCATGTCAAAGGTAACGTGCGTTTCATGTCCGAGTTGTTCAATACTTCGAACTTGCATTTGTAAGTTCCCACCTAGTTGGATATGCTCAGGACGTATACCTACAAGAAATTCCTTTAGTTGAGGAAGGGAAGAGGAGATTGACTGTGGTAATTCAATTTCCCATTTCTCTTCAATAACTAAGTGTTGCTTATTACAGATGGCTTTCGCGATATTCATTTTTGGTGAGCCGATAAAACGGGCGACAAATACATTCTGAGGATGATTGTATAAATCAAGCGGCTTTCCGATTTGTTGAACGATGCCTTCGTGAAGGACCATAATGCGATCACCCATGGTCATAGCTTCCGTTTGGTCATGGGTGACGTAAAGAATCGTTAGTCCGAGCTTTTGTTGAATACGGCGAATTTCAGTCCTCATTTGTGTTCGAAGCTGAGCATCCAAATTTGATAAAGGTTCATCCATTAAGCAAATAGGTGCATCGTTGACGATTGCACGTGCTAATGCAACGCGCTGTTGCTGGCCACCTGATAATTCATGTGGTTTACGGGATAAAAAGCTTTCTAATCCAGTTAATACTACAGCATCTTTAAGTCGTTCTTCTTGTTCTTTCTTTGCTTTCTTCCTCATTTTTAAATTAAATAGAATATTTTGCTTTACTGTTAGGTGTGGGTAAAGCGCATATTGTTGAAAAACCATCGAAATATGGCGGTTACGGGGTGGTATTTCGTTCATTCTCTGATCATTGATGATAAGCTCACCGTCTGAAATACTTTCTAATCCAGCAATCATATTTAATAATGTACTTTTACCAGAACCTGATGGACCAACGAGCACAAAAAATTCTCCCTTTTGAATATCAACATGAATATCCTTTAGAACGAATTGCTGCTGATTATAGGTTTTCTGTAAATGCTTGAGCTCTATAAAAGCCATACATCTTGCCTCCACTAAATTGATATATAATAGAAGATACTCAAAACGTTTCGTGAATAATTGTTCCTGTTTTAGAAAAGTCATAACCTCCAATTGAACTCAATTCAGAGTGGAATGCTTCAGAAGTTAATATATTCTTTACTTCTTCAATAAGCAGGTTATTTTTTTTAGTTTTTAATAGAACAATATCATAACTTTCATCAATAAACGGCACAAAATCTACATCCACCAATTTAGCTGTTTTTTCTATACCAATCCCAACATTTGCTTCACCATTTGCTACTGCAGTTGCAACACCCAAATGATTCGCTTCTTCTCTGTTATAGCCATTTATTGTCGAAGGTATAATATGATTGATGCGGAGCTGTTCATCTAGAAGTGTGCGTGCACCAGAACCTTTTTCACGGTTCATGATGAAAACATTTGGATTTGCTAAATCTTTAAAGGAACGAATGTTTAGGGGATTGTCCTTTTGAACGTAAAATCCAGCTTTGCGCGATACAACGTTAAATAAAATATAAGGTTGGCTAACGAAAAACTTCTTCACATACGGTACATTATATTCGCCTGTATCGCCATCATATAAATGTAAGCTGGACAATGCAGTGACCTTTCAAAAAACAGGTGGGGTTCACAATGCAGCCTTATGTGATGCTAAAGACATTATTTTGAGTCGTAAGGATATTGGCCGCCACAATGCGCTTGATAAAATTTATGGCTATTGCTTACAAAATGATATTTCGATTCACGATAAGGTTATTGTATTTAGTGGCCGTATTTCATCGGAAATTTTAGTTAAGGTGTCTAAAATCGGATGTGAAATCATTCTTTCTAAGTCAGCTCCAACTGAATTAGCTTTACAATTAGCAGAACAATTAGGAATAACAACTGTAGGATTTATTCGTCAAAATTCGTTAAATGTATATACACATCCAGAACGAATTCTATTAGATGTATAAGTTTAGCAGTATCTGAACAAGGAGATGAAAAGCATGAATTTGATACAAGATCAATATAAGCGCCCATTGAGAGATTTACGTATTTCCGTAACGGATCGTTGCAATTTTCGTTGCCGCTATTGCATGCCAGCGGAAATTTTTGGACCGGACTATGCCTTTTTACCATCTCAACAAATATTGTCATTTGATGAAATTGAGCGACTTGTTAAAATCTTTGTTTCTTTTGGTGTAAAAAAGATTCGTATTACAGGCGGTGAGCCTTTATTGCGAAAAAATATTGTAGAACTTATTGAGAGACTTCATCTTTTGCCTGGCGTAGAAGATATTGCGATGACGACAAATGGTTCACTATTAAAAAGTTTTGCAGAGGATTTAGCAAAAGCAGGATTGTCACGTGTATCTGTTAGTCTAGATTCTTTAAATGAAGAACGCTTTTTATCCATGAATGGTCAACGTGGTAAAGTGAAAAATGTTCTTGCTGGAATTGAAAAAGCAGCTCAAGCAGGAATCCAGGTCAAAGTCAATATGGTTGTACAAAAGGGAAAAAATGAACAAGATATCATTCCTATGGCTCAATTCTTTAAAGACAAAAAACATACATTAAGATTTATAGAATATATGGATGTAGGAAATTCCAATGGCTGGCGCCTAGATGATGTTGTATCGAAAAAAGAAATTCTTCATGCGATTCAGCAATTTTCACCGATAGAGCCATTAAGTCCTAATTATAAAGGAGAAGTGGCTACTCGTTATCAGTACAAAGATAGTGATCAAGAAATAGGTATTATTTCTTCTGTGACCGATTCATTTTGTTCTACTTGTTCACGAGCACGTATTTCAGCTGAAGGAAAGCTTTATACTTGCTTATTTGCAACAGAAGGTACAGATTTACTTAAGCTTTTACGCTCTGGAGAAACTGATGAGACAATTGCAAAATGCATTGCCGACGTCTGGCAGAATAGGACAGATCGCTATTCTGATGAGCGAAAAGAGCACACTTCATCCCCTAAGAGAAAGATAGAAATGTCTCATATTGGTGGATGATAAATTGATAGAAAAGAGGATTTATAGAATGGCAGTTAATAAACCAGAAGAAATTACACAAATCGCCATTAATGCAGGTGTAACTAAAGTAAATAGTTCAATATTAAAGATGTTAATCTTAGGGTTTTTAGGGGGCGCATTTATCGCCTTAGGTTTTTTACTCGATATTCGAGTTAGTGGTAGTATGCCAGAAGCATGGGGAAGCTTCTCAACATTTGTAGGTGCAACAGTATTCCCATTAGGCCTTATTTTAGTATTATTAGCAGGTGCTGAATTGATCACAGGAAATATGATGTCTGTAGCAATGGCTTTATATGCTAAGAAAATTTCAATTCCAGCATTATTAAAAAACTGGTTTTGGGTAACACTTGCCAACTTAGTTGGTGCTTTATTTGTAGCTTACTTCTTTGGACATGTTGTTGGTTTAACAGAAACAGGACCATTTTTAGATAAAACAGTAGCTATTGCAAAAGCAAAAACTGCTGATTCTTTCTTACAAACATTTATTTCTGCTGCTGGTTGTAACTGGCTTGTATGTTTAGCTGTTTGGTTATCTTTCGGTGCGACTGATTTTGGTGGTAAAGTTGCAGGTATTTGGTTCCCTGTTACAGCGTTTGTTGCAATTGGTTTCCAACACGTTGTTGCGAATATGTTCGTTATTCCAGCTGCAATTTTTGCAGGACAAGTTACTTGGGGAGCATTCGTAGGAAATGTTATTCCAGCTTTCTTAGGAAATGTTGTTGGTGGTGCCATTTTTGTTGGCTTATTCTACTATATTTCATATGCAAAATCAAAAACTACAACAAAATAAAACAAAATAAAGAACACAAAAAAAAACCGGCTTATGCCGGTTTTTTAAAAACGTTCATTTAAAAAGGTACCGCTTTTACCACCAGTTTTTTGTACAAGATAAGTGTCTTGAATCACCATCGATTTATCGACAGCCTTGCACATATCGTAGAAGGTTAAAGCAGCAATGGACACAGCTGTTAATGCTTCCATCTCAACCCCTGTATTTCCTTTACATTTTACAAGTACTTCTATATGAAGTGCGTACCCTGAATCTGTTTTTTCGTAGTTAAATGTAAAATCCGTCCCCTGTAACATTATAGTGTGACACATCGGAATAAGATCAGAGGTTTTCTTTGCGCCCATAATTCCTGCAATTTGTGCAACTTGTGTGGGATCTCCCTTTTTAATATTCCCTTGTTGAATGACTTCGTATAATTTAGTTGATAATAGAACAGTACTTCGTGCAATAGCTGTTCGTTTCGTTTCGCTTTTTTAGGAAATATCGACCATTTTAGGACGACCTTCTTCATTCCAATGCGTAAATTCAGTCATGATAATCTCCTTTTTTGTGCTGTATTGAGTAATTGGGCCAATCAGTTATGGCGTTAATATTGATGAATACTTGCTCATCATCTGGGATAGATACATAGCAAACATTCAGTTGGTCGAGTAATGATTGCATACTTCTTTTATTTTGCTGCAATAATTTTTCTGTTTTTTGCAATACACTACGATGGTAGAGTGCAGCTAGTGGCTGTATTTTATCCGATTGCATAGGTACGATAGCATCATATGTATCGTCTACAACGGATAACACCTTGTTAACAAAAGATGATGTTATAAAAGGCATATCACATGCAAGTACGAAAAACCAATCGGCATCTGGTGTGTTGGATATAAGATGATGTATCGCAAAAAGCGGTCCTTGATGTACTGTTTTCTCAATACTCAAGCGAACATCCTTGTCTTTGAATTTCGTGGATAATGATGCGTTTGTTGAAATGATAAGTGGCTTAAGTTCATTCTTTTTCAATGCTTGTAAGCTATATTGATATAATAATTGCCCGTTGAAATTTTCGAACATTTTGGGTTTTCCATATCTAGAGGATTGACCACCAGCTAATACGACACCTGCAATTTTTGTCATCGATGTAACTCACCTATAAAATGTTGCACTGTAGGAATGATGAGTTTACTCATCCCAAGTTTAACTGCATTTGTTGAACCAGGTAAAGCATAAATCGCAGTTTGTTTTAAACAACCGGCAACAGCACGACTAAACATGGCACGCGGACCTATTTCTTCATAGCTTAATGAGCGAAATAGTTCACCAAAACCGTGCATTTCTTTTTCAAAAAGCGGTGTTACTGCTTCGTAAGTGACATCACGTGATGTAAATCCTGTGCCACCTGTTACAATGATAGTATTAATATTAGGATCATCACACCATGCTTGTACTTTTTCAGTAATTGTAGCAGCATCATCTTTTACAATACAATAATCAGCAGTGTGAAATCCAACTTCTTCAAGAAGTGCTTTAATTTGTTGGCCACCCTTATCTGTCTCTATTGTGCGGGTATCACTAACAGTTAAAACTGCAGCATGTATGTCACGATCTTTATGGGTTGGATGCATTGTGAATCCTCCTATTGATAGAATCAATGATTAATTATAACGATATAAAATGAAAGGTCAAATAAAATTTAATAAGAGAAAGGCAGAGTTTTAAATGAATGATCGATATTCTAGACAACAATTGTTTCAGCCGATTGGTGAAAAAGGGCAGGAACTATTGCAACAAAAACATGTACTTATTGTAGGAGCTGGAGCATTAGGTAGTGCTAGTGCAGAGGCTATTGTACGAGCCGGTGTAGGTAAAGTGACAATTGTGGACCGAGATTATGTTGAATGGAGTAATTTACAACGTCAACAATTGTATAGTGAAGAAGAAGCTGAGCAAAAAATACCTAAGGCAGTTGCAGCACAGGATAGATTAAAACGTATTAATTCGAACGTGGAGATTCATGGAATCGTCATGGATGCAAGAGCAGAATCGTTAGAGGGTATCGTACATGATGTGGATGTTATGATTGATGGTACGGATAATTTTGATATTCGATTTGTTATAAATGATTTATCACAAAAATACAAAATTCCTTGGATATACGGCTCATGCGTTGGAAGTTACGGTACAACTTATACGATTATTCCTGAAAAGACTCCATGTCTTCATTGCTTAATGCAGTCAGTGCCAAATATGACGATAACTTGTGATACAGCGGGTATCATTAGTCCAACTGTACAAATGGTAGCAGCTTATCAAGTAGCAGAGGCATTGAAAATTTTAGTCGGAGATTGGAACGCTGTATGTAAGACATATCGAACCTTTGATGTTTGGAATAACCAGCATTATGAGATGCGCGTACAAAACGCGAAAAAAGATGATTGTCCATCATGTGGTGAACACGCAGATCATCCCTATCTATCTTACGAAAATCAAACAAAAGTGGATGTATTATGTGGACGGAATGCTGTACAAATTCGACCTGTTCGACTAGATGGATATAATTTAGATTACCTAGCCCAGCAGCTTCAAAAGCATGGCACTATTCAACAAAATCCTTATTTATTATCATGTCAATTAAAAGATTATCGCCTGGTGATTTTTAAGGATGGTCGAGTACTTGTACATGGTACAAATGATGTACAGCAAGCAAAAAATTTATATTACAGTTTATTAGGTTAAGGAGCGTAAAGAAATGTTAGAAAAAAGAACACCTATTGCAGTCGGTGAGGCTGTTGGTCGAATAATGCAATTTGCTTTTACAGGAAAAAAAGAAATGGTACCGTTAACTAAGTCATATGGTCGTTTTTTAGCAGAAGATTTAAAAGCAGATCATGACGTACCAGCCTTTGATCGTTCACCTTATGACGGTTTTGCAATATGTGCTGAGGACAGCGAATTTGCTTCAGCTGATCAACCTGTCACTTTTGAAGTGGTAGGAGAAATTGGAGCTGGCTTTGTTTTTCCAGAACAAGTACAACAGGGACAAGCTGTTCGTATTATGACTGGAGCTCCAATTCCCAAAGGTTGTAATGCAGTTGTAATGCTGGAACTAACCAAGACATATGAAAAAGACGGTAAGTCTTATATGGAAATTAAACGTGCTTATAAAGAGGGCGACAACATTTCGTATCAAGGAGAAGATATGAAAAAAGGAGAAACGCTTGTTCAAAAAGGAACGTATATTAATCCTGGTGTCTCTGCATTATTAGCTACTTTTGGTTATCATGAAGTACCTGTAACACGTAAACCAGTCATTGGAGTAATCGCAACTGGGAGCGAACTGTTAGAAACAGATGAAGCACTTCAACCTGGTAAAATTCGTAATAGTAATGCTTATATGATATTAGCCCAAATTGAACGTGTTGGAGCCGAAGCACGTTACTTTGGAAAATTTAGTGATAATCTTGATATTTGTATTGATGCAGTGAAATCAGCTTTATCGGAAGTGGACATACTCATAACAACAGGTGGTGTTTCAGTAGGGGACTATGACTACTTGCCTGCAATTTATAAAGCTCTTGGTGCAGAAGTGTTATTTAATAAAGTAGCAATGCGTCCCGGTAGTGTGACAACCGTTGCACAACGTGATGGACAGCTATTATATGGACTTTCAGGAAATCCTTCTGCTTGCTATGTTGGTTTTGAGTTATTTGTTCGTCCAATTGTACGAACAGCATTTTCAAATCCAGCACCGCATTTGCACAGAGAGCAGGCAATTTTAGGAGAAGATTTCAAAAAGGCAAATCCATTTACGCGCTTTATCCGGGCAAGTATTTCCTTTGAAAATGGACAGCTTATTGCAGCACCATCAGGCTTCAATAAATCGAGTGCTGTTTCCTCTTTAGCAAAAGCTCAAGCTTTCATCGTACTTCCTGGGGGTACGCGTGGTTATGAGAAGGGCATGCGTGTAGACGTATTATTACTAGAGGATGGACTAGGGAGTGAGTGGCCTTGGGACAACATTGTGCCGTCCTACAGATAGTAGGTTACCAAAATAGTGGCAAGACAACATTAATGGAGAAACTAATTGTTGCAGCTACAGCAGAAGGTGCACGTGTTGCAACGATTAAACATCATGGTCATGGTGGAGCTCCAACAGCTGTAAATCGAAAAGACAGTCAGCGTCATGAACAAGCAGGCGCGGTGATTGCGGGGGTCGAAGGAGCAGGTACATTGTTTTTGACTATCCAGCAAGCATCTTGGAAACTAAAGGAGCTCGTTGAATTATATCAACAATTTCAGCCTAATTTAATTTTAGTAGAGGGCTATAAGAACGAAGATTATCCAAAAGTCGTATTAATCCGTCGTCAAGAGGATATCGATAGTTTAAAGAAATTGACAAATATTATTTGCGTGCTTTATTGGCAAGATGTAGATGCATCTATTTTTACATGCCCTGTCTATCCGATAAAGCAAGAAGATCTTTATGTGAATCTTTTGCTGGAAAAAGTGAGGAATTAGAATGGAAGAAAATTTATTTATTATTACAGATCAGCCTATATGTGTAGAGGAAGTCACAAAAAAAGTTGAAAGTCGTAATGCAGGGGCTATCACTGTTTTTATTGGAACGGTTCGAGAATTGACAAAGGGTAAAAAAACGTTGCATTTAGAGTATCAAGCGTATCCACCAATGGCCATTAAAATGTTCCAACAAATAGAAAAAGAAATAAAAGAAAAATGGCCAGAAGTACAAATTGCTATTACACATCGTACAGGACGTCTAGAAATTTCAGATATTGCGGTTGTAATTGCTGTTTCTTCACCACATCGAAAAATAGCCTATGAGGCAAATGAATACGCCATTGATCGTATAAAACAAATTGTACCGATATGGAAGAAGGAATTTTGGGAAGATGGTACAGCTTGGATAGGCGATCAGCTTGAGAATGTACCTTATCCGACAGGAACACCTTTTGAGGGAGGGGAAAAGGATGATTAACATTCTACTTTTTGCACAACTACAAGAGGCAGCCAGTCAATCACAAGTTACAATGGATGCCTCAGAAGTAACAGTTCAACAAGTAAAAGAGTGGTTAGAGAAGCAGTATACTTTAACATCTTTAAACCAAACGATGACTGCCGTAAACGAGGAATTTGCAACCGATGAAACGATTGTAAAATCAGGTGATACAGTAGCGTTAATCCCACCGATTAGTGGTGGTTAGTCAATCTATTCAATTTAAATAATGTCACTTAAAATAACTAGTGCCATTTTAACGAAAATAATAGTATTTTTAGGTAATTATGAATAACTCCTAATCTCTATTTTTGAGGTTAGGGGTTTTTTGTTTTTTGATTAAGTATTGATAGTAAATAAATTTTAAAATCTTAATTTATTCTAATTAGAAATACCCTATAAAATGCGAAAAACTCTATCGATAGAACGGATTTTCTAATCTTAATAGGAAAAGGTTATAACAATATTGAATTCTAATATAGAGCTAGAATATTCTTTCGCAAAGGGGAAATCATATGAAAAAAAGATTAAGTATTTTTCTAACTTCTTGTATTATCACGTTTGGTTTGTTTGGTGCCAACATGTCAGCTGAGGCTAGTACGATTCAAACTCAAACTCTTGACCAATCTATTAAAAAAATTGTCAACGATAAAATGGCTGGAGCCGATGTCAGTGTAGCGATTAGGGACGACAAGGGGAAAATAATTTATGGTTTGAATGGAAATCAAAAACAAAAACCAGCATCTAATATGAAGTTATTAACAAGTGCCGCAGCTTTAAACGTCTTAGGGCAAAATTATCGATTTAAAACTAGTATTTATGCTAATGGAAAAGTAAAAAATGGTGTTTTAAAAGGAGATCTTTATCTTCAGGGTAAAGGTGATCCGACTTTCAATAAGGAAGACCTTGAACAATTTGTTAGTAGTATTGCAGCTCAAGGAATTAAGCGAATTGATGGAAGAATTGTGGCAGATGATTTTTGGTTTGACCAAGATTTGTTAACACCAGGGATTGCTAAAGAGGATGAGTCTTATTATTATGCTGCACCAATCACAGCATTAACCACTTCTCCAAATAGTGACTATGATTCTGGTACGATCATAGTAGAAGCAAAAGGTGAAAAAGTAGGAAAGAAACCATCTCTTACAATAACGCCAGAATTAGGGGATTTAGTTATTGAGAATAAAGGGAAAACAGTAGAGGCTAACGAGCCCAATACGTTAACGATAGAGCGTCAATTTAGAACAAATAAAATTGTTGTAAGTGGAAATTTGCCTATTAATAAGAGTTTAAAAGAATGGGTAACTGTACAAAATCCAACAACTCATACACTTACAATGTTTAAAAATTTACTAAAACAAAACCATATTCAATACTCAAAGGTCAAGCTTTATCGTGCAAAAACACCTAAAAGTGCCAAACTAATTGCTCAAAAGCAGTCAGCACCACTTTCACAATTGATGATTCCTTATATGAAGTTGAGCAATAATGGAATTGCCGATATTTTAGTGAAAACTATGGGGAAAGTAAAAATGCAAAAAGGTAGCACAGAAGCAGGATTAAAGGTTTTAAGGCAATATGCAAAATCTCGTGAATTGAATATAGAAGAATGGATTTTTGAAGATGGCTCAGGTATGTCACATAGCAATCGGGTTTCCAGTAATAATTTAACAGAACTTTTGTTCGTCGTTCAAAAGGAAAATTGGTTTAGTACCTATTTTAATAGTCTGCCAGTTGCTGCAAACTCAGAAAGAATGGTTGGAGGAACGCTACGTAATCGTCTCAAATCACCACTCACAGCAGAAAAAGTTTTTGCAAAAACAGGGTCATTGACGGGTGTTAATACACTAAGTGGATATATAATAGGAAGTAGTGGTAAAAACTTTACATTTAGTATTTTAGTACAGAACAAATCCGGTACAATCTCAGCTATTGATGAAATTGTGGAAGTAATGGCTGAGAATTTATGAATTCTAAAGAGTAAAGTATAGTTTAAAAGGAGAATGAGACATGACGATTATTAAACATACAAATCGACAAATTGATATTTTAAATGGCGCAGGGATACAGGCGAAAGGTTCAACTGCAAGTAATTTAGAAGGATTAAATCCTAAAGAGTTAATCGAAGCATCTGTTGGTCTATGTATTGCATTAACTACTCGTCAAATTTTAAAACGTGATGAAATTAACTATAACTTGGATGATCTAACCGTTACAGTACAATCTACTAAAGGCTCTGGTGTAAATCGTTTAACAGCTTTTGATATTCAAGTTCAGTTACCTGACACATTAGATGAATCCTATAAAAGAAAATTACTCAAAAGTGTGAAAAGGGGTTGTACTATTGGAAATACCATTGAAAATGGGGCAACTGTGAAGATTACCGAGAATTAGATTCAATATATTATTTGACACTAAGATTGGATAACCAACAAAAGTGTTATAATAGATATAATTGAATAAAGAAGGAATGAGTAATATGTTAAAAACAGTTGTTTTTGATCAATTAAAAAAAGCCATGAAGGAAAAAGATGTAGTAGCAAAAGGTGTATTATCTATTGTGAAATCATCACTTGATTTGGCTCAAAAAGAAAAAGGCTCTGAATTGACACACGAAGAAGAAATTGCCATTTTAAACCGTGAAGTAAAACAAACGCATCAAGCTTTAGAAGGTGCTGAAAAAGCGAACCGCAGTGATTTAATCGAAAAAGAAAATAGAAAGCTTGAAATTTTGAAATCATTTTTACCTGAACAATTATCCGAAGAAAAAGTAATCGAAGCTTTAAAAGAAGCTGGCATTACTTCAGGTATGAACATGGGCGATGCGATGAAAATCGCAAAACCTTTGCTAGCTGGTAAAGCAGAAGGTTCAATGATTGCAAAAGCTGTTAAAAGTTTAATCAAATAGATAGATGATAAAGTGAAATAAGTTTAAGAAAGTAGCGATTGTTACTCTCTTAAACTTTTTTTGTTTTAATTTATTTTTTCACCACTTTTGTTATAAATGGTTATTTGAATGTTTCTTTCTTTTATAAGTTTATTTGAATGTAACTTATCTAATTCTAGAAATATTTTCTTTTCCATTTCTTTACCCATAGTAGACTTTTTTTGTTTTCTACTTAACAAAGTCTTTATTCCAATATTTAACTCTGTGGGTGTATTCTCTAAATTTATTTGGTCCATTTGTTTTGGATAAAACTTTGATAACGCATCCTCTATTGTTGTGCTTATTTCTTGCATTAGATGGTGTTCTTCTATAACTTCTTTGCTAACTAGTTTACTTATTTCACTTTTGGTCACTTTGACAACATACTTTTCAAATGGTGTTGATTTAATGGTATTTTCTACAAACTCTTTCACTTCATCTTTTACTGAGTCATAGTACTCTTGACTTCCAACTACTTCGATTTTTATCTCATTTAAACTAATTTTATATGTACCTATTTTGTATTTTTTTGATGTTTTTTCTTTTAGCTTTTCTAAGATATTAACTATTTCTTTATCTGAAGGTCTAGTGTTTTCTTTAGCATTAAGTTGATTAGTGAAAACAAAAATACTCCCTACGATGAATAATGAAAACAGGATGAAAATAACCTTTCTTATGTTAATACCTCCTTGAATAGCAGTATACGTAAATTTTTCTTGGAAAATGATTATGTGAATATTGAAAAGCCCCAAACTATATTACATAAAATACTTTTTAACATAATGAGGATGTCAAATTATTTTAAATGCTGTAGATGATAACCTTTATTGACATAGAAGTACCATATTAATTTATCGGAAACAAAATTACTAAATTCCTTTCAAGATGAATATATATATCAGTATCAACAAAACTAAAAATGGAAAGAATTATGATAAGTTTAGCGTTAGTAATTCAAATAAAATTTGCAATTCGATTTCAATAACAAATACCATAGTTTAGCGACAAGGGGTCAAAGAATGCCAAAAAGAATCCGTATACTTCTCGTTACTTGTATGATGATCTTCAGTTTATTGGGCTTACAAATTCCTACAGAAGCTGCTACTCCAAAATTAGAAAAATTAAATACATCCATAGAAAAAATTGTGAAAAGTAAAATGGCAAATGCTGAGGTAAGTCTTGCAGTTCGTGATGAAAAAGGAAAAGTCATTTACAATTTAAATGGAAATCGGCAACAAAAACCTGCATCGAATATGAAATTATTAACGGGTGCTGCCGCTTTAACAGAATTGGGACTAGATTATCGTTTTCTTACGAATATCTATACAACTGGAAAGGTGAAAAATGGTATACTTCATGGGGATTTATATATACAAGGGAAAGGCGATCCTACTTTAACAATTGAGGACCTAGAAGAATTTGCACGCTTTTTTGCATACTCAGGATTAAAGAAAATAGATGGACGTATCGTAGCAGATGATTTTTGGTTTGATCAAGACTTATTGACACCAGATATTAAAAAAGAGGATGAGTCCTATTATTACGCAGCACCTGTCACTGCTCTAACGATGTCCCCTGACAGTGATTACGATTCTGGATCAATCATTGTAGAAGCAATAGGCAAAAAAGTCGGGCAGAAACCAAAGATTAAAATAACCCCTGAATTAGGCGACCTAAAGATTGAAAATAATGCTAAAACCGTTTATGCCAATCAATATAGCACCCTTAAGATAAAAAGAGAATATCGAACAAATAAAATTACGATTAGTGGCTATTTACCATTAGGGAAAGATGTGAAAGAGTGGATTACAGTTCAAAATCCAACTGAACATACCATTACTTTGTTTAAACACGTATTAGAGAAATATGGTATACAATTTTCAAAAGAAGAATTCTATCGCGAAAAAACGCCAACAAAAGCAAGGTTAATCGTTCAAAAACAGTCCATTCCACTTGCTGAAATTATGATTCCTTATATGAAGTTAAGTAACAATAGTATTGCAGATATTTTGGTCAAAACAATGGGGAAAGTAAGAATGGATCAAGGAAGTACAAAAGCAGGTTTAAGTGTCCTAAAACAATATGCATATTCGAGACATTTACGTATTGATCATTGGACCTTTGAAGATGGCTCGGGGATGTCGCATAATAATCGTGTATCGAGTGTAGATTTAACACATCTCTTGTTTGTCGTTCAGAAAGAAAAGAGGTGGTATGGTACATTCTTTGACAGTTTACCAGTTGCTGCACATTCAGATCGAATCACCGGAGGATCACTCAGAAATCGATTCACCACGCCATTAACTAGAGAAAAAGTTTTTGCAAAAACAGGTGCAATCGAAGGTGTCAATACATTAAGTGGCTATCTCATAGGGAAAAGTGGGAAAAAATATATTTTCAGTATTTTAGTACAGAACCAAAAAGGAACAGTTCCAGCGATTGATGAGATTGTAGAAGTAATGGCTGAGGAATTGTGATGAAATATGATAGAGCTATTAATTTGCTCGTTACACCATTTAATTGATGAAAACTCCGATATTCCTATTAAATTGATACGTTTTTGAAACAACTACTTTGAAAACCATTGCCACAACTGTTATAGTAATAATTGATATTGAAAGGAGCGATTATTCTATGAATAAGGATTATGATTTATTTATGCAAGATATGCTACGTCAAGCACGCAGTGAAATGACTGATAATGGTTATGAAGAACTAAAAACAGCTGAAGAAGTAGACGAAGCATTTAAACGTGAAGGTACAACTTTTGTAATGGTGAACTCAGTATGTGGTTGTGCAGGCGGTATTGCTCGCCCAGCAGCTGTTCATGCATTAAATTATGATAAACGTCCAGATCATTTAGTTACAGTATTTGCAGGTCAAGATAAAGAGGCTACTGCACAAGCACGTATGCACTTTGGTGAAGATCATATTCCTTCATCTCCATCATTCGTGCTATTAAAAGATGGTAAACCAGTAGCTGAAATTGGTCGTCACGAAATCGAAGGACATGACCCAATGTCTGTTATTACAAATATTCAAGGTTATTTCGAAGAATTCTGTGAAGAAATTTAATCTTTTTTAAAGAGAAGAGCGCTATTTTCTATAGTGCTCTTTTTTTAGGAGGTGGTTTCTGTGAAAAAATTTCATATTGGCTATCGAATATTAAAAACGGCACTAGGTGCAGGATTGTCAATCGGTATTGCACAATATTGTCATTTAGATTTTTTCTCATCAGCAGGTATTTTAACAATCCTTTGTATTCAACCTACAAAGCGTAAATCTATTCATGCAGTTTATACGAGGGTTATGGCAACATTAATAGGTATTGTCATGTCCGTTGCTTTCTTTGAATTACTAGGCTATCACCCGTGGATACTAGGGTTGATGGTGCTCTTCTTCTTGCCTATACTTGTTATGATAAAGGTTACACCTGGTTTTGTATCCTCTGTCGTTATTATTTTACATATTTTCTCTACAGCCCATTTCACATGGGGCTTGTTGATAAATGAATTATTATTAATGCTGATCGGTTTTGGAACGGCCTTAGCGGTGAATATGTATATGCCAGATATACAAATTAAGTTAGATGAATACCGTTTGAAAATAGAAGAATTATTTAGCAAAATATTTAAGGAAATTACAAAATACTTGCGTAATGGAGACACTAGTTGGGATGGTAAAGAACTTGTTGAAGCGGATACAATCATCAACAAAGGTAAGGCACTTGCTTATCAAGATGTAGAAAATCACCTGACGAGACATGAAAATCTCTATTATCAATATTTTGATATACGTGAACGACAACTAGAAATTATTGAAAGAGTTTTACCGAAAATCACAAACTTGCCGGTCATCGTAGAACAGGCGGAACTTGTAGCAGATTTTATGGAAGAACTTTCTGAAAACGTCCATTCAGGTAATACAACTCAAAAATACCGTAGTAAATTAGAAGATGTAAGGATAGAATTTGCAAAGCTCCCATTGCCGACAACTCACGAAAAGTTCTTAGCCATGGCGTCACTATACCAATTCATCGAAGAGATGGATCGATACCTTGTCATTAAGAAAGATTTTAAAGGAATAAGACCATCATATCGGCGTTTGGCAAGAAAATTAAAAGATAGAAAACAGGGAAGTTCCCAAAATTGAGTTGAAAAATGTATCACTTTGAAGTGTGTTATTAACATTTCGGGTGGTGCATTTTTATTTTCTTGCAAGCGTGAATATATGCTTTTAACACCATTTCAGATGAGTCACCTAGGCTATCGAATATGATAAAAAATTAACGATTTGGCAGGCTTATTCCTCTTACACCACAATAAAATTCTAAAGCAGACTAAAATAGATTAACGGATTTGTTCTTTTGTTCTTCATTCATCATATAACTTCACACGCCCTATAAGTCACATGTACCACTGCAAGACCGTTATTAATAATTAAAGTATGCTTGTAGCTTATCTCTGCTAAACAAACACCAGTTACTCACTAAATAAGAGTCCTGGTGTTTTATATCATTATGAAATAATTAATATTCTGGAAGGTTAGAATCTTCCCAAAAAAGTTCTCCAGTGTTTTCTATAACATTCTCAACAAAAGTTACAAACGATTCTTCTGTTGCCTCAGGCATTATATGTCCTACATAAATTGCACCTTGCGAAGAATGCTTTTTAAGCTTATGCGCGTCCACCATTATATATCCTACATCTTGAAATTCTCCAATAGGATAATCTTTTGTAGTCTTTAGATCTTCTTCTTTCTTAAATTCTTGAACATCTTTAAATCCTTCACGAATTTCGTCTAGACTAAAAAATTTAAATTCCATAAGATAACTTTTGAAAAGTGTCATACCATTATGTAGCAATAGAAATTCCCTATAATCTTGCGGGACTTTTATCCCTAATTCTTTCTCAAGTGAACGAATATCTTCTTCTTTTGCTGGGGGATTAAAAATACACTTTTCACGTAAAACAGTACCATCACGTCCGATTAAGCCATCTGGATCTAATCGAGAAAAGTTTTCATCTAATTTACTTTTTAAATTGTCTAAAACTTTTTTGATTTCTGGCATATGTTGTTACCTCCCGACTATTTAATAATTAGCAAACCTCGAGGTGATTTTTTGATGTTTTTCTAGTAATTCCTATACAATTATTTAATTTTGATCTTCCTCCATATGCTACAGTTTTTATATGATGTAAGTCAATTTTATCTCCTGGCCAAATCTGGTTGCACGTTATACTTCTTTTCGTATTCATTTCTAATTTTTTTACTGGAGCTCAATTGTAATTTGCTCCTTTTTGCCAATCAGCGCGAATATTAGAAGCTACTTTTTTAGACCATTTATCTAATTGGGGAATTTAACTAATTTATTATTTAATAAAGTATATGTTCCATCGGGTATAGCCCTAATTTCTTTCTAACACCGCTGTCATTTTGATGGTAATATCTCTTATAATACCTTTTGAATTTAGATATTCCATATATTCACATTTTCCTCGGCATAGTGATTCCAAAAATGCTTAATCTTACGCTTCTATATTTATCGCTAGTCCTTTTTAACACCATAAACAAGCCCTCTTATATTCATAAGAGGGCTCTTTTTGCCTATCTATTCAATATAAACTGAGCGAACCAAAGTCCGGATTGATTCTTTGCCATTCGGGTGTTTTGTTTTCATGTCAACAGTCATGTTATATACGCCGGGTTTTGAAACTTTCGGTAGCTTGGAGGTGAACTTGGTTCCGTTTGTGCTCTTAGGATTAATCGTTTGCTTTAGTTCCTTTCCATCCGGATCTTTGAATTTGAAGGAAAGTTTTGTTGTTCCTGCTTGCTTTGGCGTTTTTAAGGTGAATGATGTTTGATCTGCCTTACCTTTGCCAGCCATGTCGAGTTCCAGCTTCCCAGGTTCATCAAAGGAGGAGACTAGTAAGTAGGCATCCTTGTCATTCGCTGCCTTCATTTGTACTGTCCAGGAACCTTCGACGAGTTCATCTGGTTGGAATGTATAAACGTTTGCGCCAGAGAGAATCATTTCATCTTTTACTGGGCCTGTAGCTTTCATAATTGTTCCGTCTGGTGCAACTAACTCAACAGTCGTATCATTGCTGGCTGTATAGACGGAGATAGTGCCATTTGTTTTGGCAGGAACATAGATTTCTTTTTTGGTGATTTGGTTATCTGATAGCTTGCCTCCCGTGATATAGTTGGAGGATTCACTGTGGATAGCCGTGTCTGTTTGACTCGATGTTTCGTTATTAGTGGACAATTGGCTGACGGTAGCACTGCGTAAATAAGGTTCAATCCTAGAAAAAACTTTGGAACCTTGACGGATATTATCATGATCAATTGTGCTATCGGTGAATAAGTGTGTGCCATAAGGCAGCTTTGCGCTGGTCTCTGTAACGAGTCCGTCATTTGCCCCATAGATAGATAAATAGGCTCCACCGAGGGATAGTGCAGAAAGGGCCGGTCCTTTGTTTGTTCCAGCTACCGTATAGTATTTATTTTTACTGCGGTTAGAATTGCTGTCAGTTACGGAGCGGAATTTTGCCATTTCCCCAACCTGTAATGAATAGGTACCTGCATCATTTTGCCCGAGCAGTTCCCCAAGCCATCCTGCATACCAGCTGTATGAAAGGTCTGCTAATTCGGATCCATAATGAGGTGATCCTAATGTGATAACCCTGCCGACATATGAATGAGCTCCGTAATGTATAAGGGCTGCTTGAGTA
>NZ_CAKQBI010000042.1:0-18117 GCF_934216135.1 uncultured Rummeliibacillus sp.
ATTCGGACACGTCCTCTCGTTTGTTCTATCATAAATAATTTAACTAGAGTGTGTCCATACATCTATACTACAATCACATCTTCATTGTAATATTTACTTTAAATGTAGGAACTAGAGTGATAGAACCACAGTTTCCTTATAAATTAAGTGTAATAATTTTAATTATATTTTGTGCAATGTACGCTATTCCTAAAATATATGAGTTAAAACAAAATTTTCGTATTTATTGGATGTTTATTTTTATCATAATTAGTGATGGATTATCAAAAGTTATTTTAAAAATAGATTCTCTTTATTAAAGTAATATAAATGGATGCCATCTATAGAAGAAAGCTATCTATATCTTCAAGAAGAAAATTGTACTTATTAGATGAAAAATATTTAAATCACTAGAAATTATACATATATCAACATTAAATAAAGGAAGTGATAAACTTGTGGGAAAGTCCATATACAGGTATTCCATTTCTTTTAATACCTATTAGTCTATTATTTTTTGGAACGCGACGAAAAACAAGAGATCTTTATTATAGTCATCCTGATTGGGAACCATTTAGACGAATCACACCTTTTTCTACTAAGGTGAACTTTTATCTGTGGATGATTTTTATCTTTGGAGGTTCAATCTTCTTGCTATATGCAATGGTATCTAAAATTCTTTATGATTTTGGTTGGATTAACTAAAAATACAGTTTTTTTAAGAATAAGTGCACGTCCCAAAAATATTTCTGATAATAGGCTTTAATGTAAGTTGTAGGATCTCAGTATCTTTTTTATGTTGGGAATCTATGGATCCTCTGTTGCAAAAACAAGAATAGGTAACGAAAGGAGTTCTACATAATGAAATATTTACAACTTTTTATCTTTATTTTTATATTTTCTGCCAATTACTTGCAGGCTACATGGGATAAAAATAATATAAGCATTATTACAATCATTTTATCAACTGTTTGTATTCTTTTTTCTATCGTAATGTCAGGTAGATTAATGGATAAGACGAAGATTTATTTTTTATCTATTTTCACTCTGATTAGTGATTATCTTGCAAATTGGATTTTAAACATTGGCCATCTTATCAATTAATATGTAAAGCTCAAATTGCAGCCAAAGAATACATAGATTTTTACTGATATTTAAGAAAGAAGATTAGCCTCATAGATATATACAACAAATACTAAAATTAGGGGAGTGAGACCTTTGAATCATCCATATAAAAAATACGAACAAACTTCAATATGGTGCTCTGTCTGGACGGCAATTGAAGAGTTAGCTGAAAATAATGACCTAGAAGAAATGACAGCACGAGAATATGTAGTTGGCTATATTTGTGAAAAAATCAAGGGAAGTGAAAAATCGAATAATAAATTAGACTTTACTTCTCGAAATTTATAGATACATTTACCTATATTCAAATTTGTCCAATGTTAGACATAAAACAGTTTGTGATAAGTATCACTGGAAGTATTGCAGTTAAAAAAATCATTTATTGCATCAAAAACCTTCTTGCTAACGATAACGAATACCATTTTCAACAAGAAGGTATTTTATTTCAATAGCCAATGCTAGTTTTTTGTTAAGCGTATGTTTAGTTCATTTCATTATTATCTTTTGCTTCATATTAAACTAAAGAGGCGTTTTCAAATAATACAGCGATACCTTGACCGCCACCAATACATAAGCTAGCAATACCATAACGAACATTTCTATCATTCATTTCTAACGCGAGTGAATATGCAATACGTGCACCACTAGCACCGACTGGATGGCCTAAAGCGACGGCTCCGCCATTTACATTTACTTTTTCAGTATCTAATCCTAATTCTTTTACAACAGCTAATGATTGGGCTGCAAAAGCTTCATTCAGTTCAAATAAATCAATATCCGCCAATGTTAAATTTGTTTTCTCTAACAATTTACGAATAGCTGGAGCAGGGCCAATCCCCATGATTTTTGGATCTACGCCAGCAACTGCTGAATCTACAACTTTTACAAGTGGTGTTAATCCGTGCTCATTTAAAAATTGTTCTGATACTAACACTACTGCAGCTGCACCATCATTAATACCACTTGCATTTCCGGCTGTTACTGTGCCATTTTTTCTGAAAGCAGGCTTTAACTTTGCTAAATCATCCTGCTCAATGTTTGGGCGTACATGCTCATCAACAATTACTTCAATATCACCTTTTTTCGTTTTCACGTTTACACCGACAATTTCTTTTGCAAATCGCCCATTTTTTTGAGCCACAGCAGCTCGTTTATGAGATTCATATGAAAAAACATCTTGTTCTTCTCTTGAAATAATGTATTGATCCGCAAGATTTTCAGCAGTCATTCCCATACCACAATCTGCTAACTCATCATATAAAGTTGACCAGAGCATGTCTTCGACTATTGGTGCTTTATTAGGTGAACCAAATCGTGTCCCGCGTAAAACTTGTGGTGCTTGACTCATATTTTCAGTTCCACCAGCAACGGCAGCTTGAATATTGCCTAGTTTTATTTGTTCACTCGCTGTCACAATCGCTTGCAAACCTGATCCGCATAGACGATTTACTGTGAGTGCCGTACTTTCTTTAGATAATCCACTCTTCAATCCAATATGTCGTGATAAATAAGCAGATGCCTTTGTCGTTTGAATGATATTGCCAAATACAATTTCATCGATATTTGTTGGATCAACATTTGAACGACTTAATGCTCCTTTTACAGCAGTAACCCCTAACTCTATATCAGTCGTATTTGCAAAGATACCACCGAATTTACCGAATGCTGTACGACTACCGTTGATTAAATAAACTGACATGTTATCCCTCCTTCTAAATACCACCAGATATGCTTAATGTTTCTCCTGTAATGGCAGATGCACTATTAGATGCTAAAAAGTACACACCATCTGCAACTTCTGATTCATCAATAAAGCGCTCCATCGCTTGTCTCGGATACACAATTTTTGCTAGCGCTTGTTTTTCAGATAATCCTTGTTGTTCCTCTAAATCTTTTAATTGTTTAATTAATAAAGGAGTTTTCACGGGGCCTGGCAAAACAGCATTGGCTGTAATGTTATGTGCCGCCCCTTCTAATGCTGTTACTTTCGTCAAACCTATTACGCCATGCTTTGCAGCTACATAAGCTGCTTTTTCAGGTGTTGCTGTCTCACCGTGGACAGAAGAAATGTTAATAATCCGACCAATTCCTGCTTCTTTCATATGTGGAAATGCATATTTTGTCATTAAAAATGGGCCCTTTAGCATCACATCTTGGAGTAAATCCCATTTTTCTTCAGGGAAATCTTCTATTTTATCGCGATGCTGTAATCCAGCGTTATTGATTAGAACATGCAGTGGCCCTTTTTCAATCACATATTCAATCACTTGGTGAACAGAATCACTATCTGCTACGTTTAACGCTAATGCTTCAGCCTTACCAGCATATTTCTGTGCGACAGTTTCTGCATCTTCTAGCTTTAAATCGGTTACATATACAAAATCGCCCTCTTCAATAAATTTCTTTACAATTGCCTTACCTAATCCTCCTGCAGCACCAGTAACGAGCACATTACGCATTCGTTAACCCTCCTTTTAATTTTTCAAAAGTTTTTAACTGTTGGATCAAAGAACGATCTCGTTCGATTACATATTCATCTAAACCTTTACCTGGATATTCAAAATATCCTTTCGATGATTTCACACCTAAATTACCTACAGATACTTTATTTCTTAATGAAGGGAATGCTCTTACCTCAGATTCGATTTTAGATTGCAGTTGTTCTAGTACGATTGCCCATACATCTAATCCACCGAAATCCATAATTTTTAATAAACCGCTCGAAGAAAATCGGAATCCAGGTCCTGCGAAAATTGCATCTTCTAAATCTTCCTCAGAAACGACGCCATCTTCTAATAAAGATAATGCTTCCCTTGCTAAAGCAACTTGAATACGATTGGCTACTAATCCAGGAACTTCTTTGCGAACTTCGATCGTAACCTTCTTCATCGTTTCCATAAATTCTTTCACAGTTTTAAAGACTTCATCTGACGTATCTGGTGCTCTAAGCAATTCTACGAGTGGAACAATATGTGCTGGATTGAAGAAGTGCGTAAGCATTACTCTTTCGCGATGCTTATCTACGTCTTTCACAATATCAGATAACTTTAAGCTAGACGTATTTGATGTTAAAATCGTATGCTCATTACACAGCTCGTCTAATTGCTTAAAGATTTGTTGTTTTAATTGTAAACTTTCAGTTGCCGATTCAATCACAAGATCACAATTAGATAAATCTTCTATATGTGTAGTTAATGTTAATAAATTTAAAATTTGTTTATCAGTTTCTTTGAACGTAAAGCCTTCTTCTTTGTAAATTTTTAAATACTGATTCAATTTATCTTCCACTAAATTTAAGGATTGTTCGTTAATATCTTGCAAAATCACCTTTGTACCATTTGTAATAAATTGAAAGGCAATCCCAAATCCCATCGTACCAGCACCGATAACACCAACTTCTTGAATCATACAAACGCCTCCTATAAAAATTAATAGAATAATACTGCTGCAATTAACATTGGAATACTTGCAATGAGTGGCGCAATAACAGAAACTGCGAAAATATGTTTATATGCATCTTTATGCGTTAATTTTGAAGCTACTAAAATTGTAATAACCGCACCATTATGTGGTAAAGAATCTAAGCCACCTGAGGCAATAGACATCACACGGTGCATCGCATTCGGATTTAAACCAAGCTTCAAATAAGTGCTTGAAAGCGTTTCCAAAGCTATTCCTAAACCACCGCTAGAAGAGCCTGTAATACCAGCTAGTGCAGTTGTTGCTAAAAACAATGAAATGAATGGACTTCCCGGAATGTTCGCCATCGCTTCACTAAATACAGAAAAACCTGTAGTAATGGCAATAACAGAGCCATAACCTACGTCAGCGCTTGTATTAATGATTGGCAATACGGCTGATACAAATTAGCTGCTTTTTACTTCGCTGGCTATACAGGCATTTATGGTTTATCATTCTGGGTTCCGACTATTATTCAATCATTATCCGAAAGCTCATCTACAATGCAAATTGGTTGGCTGTCTATGCTTCCTTCATTAATTGGTATACCAGCAATTATTTTCACAGGGATAAGCGCTGACCGTACGGGTAAGCATAAACTTCATTTACTCATCTGTTTAGGTGTTGCTACAATTGGTTTCATAGGATGTGCACTTATGACAACTGTCTGGCCAATGATTGCAATGTTATCATTAGCATCAGCTGGTTTATACGGTTTCACGGGTTGCTTCTTTGCATATTTAACATTCTTCTTTACAGAATCAACAGCACCTGTTGGCATTGCACTTGTTAATTCATTTGCAGCATTAGGTGGTTTTGTTGGTCCTACATTATTAGGGATGTTTTCATTAACAACGGGTATGATCGTACTTGCTATATTATTAGTCGTGGGCATTATTATTTTGTTTACAATGAAAAAAGCAAATATTGAAATGCAAGCAGGTTATACAGAAGATAGATTAAAAGTTACTTTTTCTGGTAAACGATTATCTTAATAATCATCAATATGAAAAAGGAGGAAAGCGCACAAGGTTGCACCTGCAGTGAAAAAAGGTAATAAAGAATTATTTGATTGGTTAAACGATGAACTTGAAACTTTAGGAAGTGAGCAATTCTTCCACAAATCATATGATGAAAATTTAAAACCAGCAAATATGTTTTAAGTTATGATGGATATCATAAGAAATGGCTTATATTAAATTTTATTAAAACCTTTCACTTGCAATATTTTATTTTGTTTTTGATAGGGATTTGGTTAATAGGTTTGTATATATTATGTAAAGAATATTTTCAAAGTACTGATTGATATATAAAATAGAAGACCTTGCCTGAGTACAAGGTCTTTTTCTATAACAATGTCTAAATTTCTCTAATAGCAAAGTAGGGGGAAAAGTCTTCTAAAAAGCGTTCGGTGGCTGTTATAAAGTATGAGCAAAAGTGGAAATGATCCAAGTACCTTTTGCTGAGACCTGTTTAATATAGCCATCTTCTACGATAATGTTTTTTGCATCCTTGAGGTGGCCAATCTGTTGCTGCCATGTAGTGTTTTCAAGTGGGTAGAGTGAAAGAGATCCCGTAAAAGCCATCCGATATTTTATAGGATGGCTTTTACGATTAATTGGTTATTCGTTAAGTGAAGAGGTAGAACCAACTCTTAAAGCTAACTGAGCGAGTAATTGGATAGCTGCTTGTACTACTACATCAATTTGAAGTTCTGTTTGACTAACTGTTACTTCACCAGAGTCAATAATCACAACTTTTTGAGATTCTACTTGTGTAACATCTAAATCTTGTGCTATTTTTTGAAGCTTTTCAACGTTAGCATTTTCGTCGGAACTTAATACTGAAACTACAGCTTCGATCGCAGCTTGTAGGGCAGCTTGAATGACAACAAGACCTTGAACTTCAGTTTGTGTTACATTAACAGCGTGAGAATTTTTGATAACTAACTTTTGATCTTGAACTTGAGTTATATCTTCCGAATTTTCAGTTGTTTGTCTAGCAGGTCTTTCTCTATCTCTATCTCTATCTCTACTTTTGCTACGTTCGCTACTTCTGCTTCTTTTGCTACTTGACATAAATGATTCACTCCTTTCCATTTTGTTTTGTCTTGCTGTTATAGAGTATTCTTAAGTTGTAACAAGCGATGGACAATTATCTTGAGAACTATTAAATTATTCTTGTAAATTAGATTTTCTTGATATAATCTGGGTGAATATTTAGTTAAATCAAAAATAGACGACTAGTTGAAATGAAAACTGGACTTAAGATAAATCCTAATTCGTGGATAGGGTAAGGGAATAATGCATGAAAGAAAAGGTGTTTGCAATCAATCAACGAAACGTATCATTCATAATTATTAATGGGAAGTGTTTACGATCAGCAGTATAAAAACAATCGTAATTTGTTTGTCAATTGTACTAATTTTTTTACTAGGTATTAGCTTTTTTGAATTGATGGTTTTGAGATTACTTGGATTGCAGTATGCTTCAATAGGTTCTTTAGTGTTCTTCTTTGTTTTCTATTTAGTACTTGAAATACCCCTCTCATTACTATCAAATGCAATACCGAAAGCATTGTATTCTGTTGGTATAATTCGTTCTAGTAAAGGGCTGTTATCTTTTTTATTGGATACAGGATTGACATTGATCTTAATTCAATTACTTGATAAATTTATGGTGGATATTAAGATAGAATGGCAAGGTGTTATAATATTTTCAATAATCACTGGAATGATTAGTTGGATATTAAAAGAGAACGATGAAGAACCACCTAAGATTGATAGTGAAGAATTCAAGAAAATAGAAAAAAGAATGAATCCCAAATAGAATTTGTATTTTCTTTTTATCGATATTGAAGAAATAGAGATATTAATGACGGAATATTCTATTTAATGCATAATAGAAACATAGATTTGATCGAAGGATGTGAAATTCAAATGATATCATTGTCTATTTTATTCTCTTTTTTAGGCGCATCAATCATTCTTTGCATAATGCCAGGCCCTGACAATTTGTTTGTGTTGGCACAAAGCTTAACGCAGAGTTGGAAAGCGGGAATTTATATAACATTGGGATTATGTACGGGGTTACTCGTTCATATATCGGCAGCAGTGCTCGGTATTTCAGCGATTATTTATCAGTCAACGCTTATTTTTACCGTTGTGAAATTTGCGGGGGCGGGCTATTTAATCTATTTAGCGTGGCAGTCCTTCCTAGCAAAAAGTGAGCCTTTTTCGATTAGCAAACATTCTAAAATGGCATATTGGACTTTATATAAAAGAGGAATATTGATGAATGTATTAAATCCGAAAGTGTCCCTGTTCTTCCTTGCCTTATTACCGCAATTTGTCAATCCAAAAGCTGGACATGTTTCTCTTCAAATGTTTACGTTAGGAATTGTCTTTTTAGTGGCGGCATTTATTTTATTTTGTCTCTTCAGTATATTTGCGAGTACTTTACGAAAATGGCTTATTGGAAAACCAGCCGTTGCAAAACGTTTAAACAAGATACAAGGCGTAATCTTTATGTTGATTGGAATAAAAATAGCTTTTAGTGAAAATTGATAGATTTTAGGTCAAATAAAAATGCAACTGGATGAAATTTTCATTGTCCAGCTGCATTTTTTCTATTTAAAAAGGCGTATAAAAGTTAATGGTATAATACGGAACATTATTTGCGTCAAAGGCAACTCCGACACCAACATGGGTTAAATCAGGGTTTAGGATATTTTTTCTGTGACCGAGACTATTCATGAGTCCTTCGTGCGCATAAATACTGCTATATTGCCCGTAGGCAATATTTTCAGCATACATTCTTTCTTGATAGCCTGCTGCTTGCATCCGTTCGTGTGGTTGGCTTCCATCGCTTCCGGTGTGAGAGAAGAATTGATGGTCAATCATATCTTGGCTATGTTGACGAGTTTCAACGGTGAGTCCTTTATCGTATGCTAATGGTTTTAAACCAAACTCAACGCGGCTTTCGTTGATCAGTTCAACCATTAACGCTTCATATCCTGCTCTCAGCTTATTGGATGCCTCGCCATAATAGCCGTCTTTTTGCATTTCAACACTTTTCTTTATATATTGGACAGAGCGTAACTTATTGTTATTGTGTACATCAAAGAAGAACGTCACGAAATAACCATCGATAGGATAGACTAATTGTTCCTTGTTATTTTGAAGCTGATAAATGTCGTTTCCTTTTCTGATATTTGTTAACGGTTTACCAAGCTCAGCTTTTAATTGGCTATAAGTTGTTTTACCAGTAGTTGCACCGAAAATGGTACGGCCTTTCCCGGCTATATATCCACCGTTTTTATCAGGAAGTTTTAAAGTGAAGTTTTTGTATTGTTGTTCGTATAAATGCCAATCTTGACCATACTCACTTGCAACCGTCATTTTCTTTTTGTTTGAAGTTTGAGGAATGTTCGTATCTGCTACTTTTCTTTCCTGATTTTGCTCCTCAATGACTTCTTTTTGTTTCTGTAGTTTTTCCACCGTTTCCTTCGTTTGTGTTTTTATAGTTTCGGCGGCGGTTGAAATTTTTTCCTTCGTATTTGAATCCATCTCTATATCTTGACTGAATTTATATCCAGCAATAATGACAAATAGTAAAAACAATATTTTTAAAAGTTTGCTCATGTAATCTTCTCCTAATTTACTTCTAATCGAATTATATAATTAAAGTCTGCTGTTCGTCATTCGTAAGATATTGATAATTAAAGAAAGGGATTAATTGATTAGAAAACTGGAAAAGACGTTATTGTAGAATAATTAGTTATGCGGATAAATGCTAACCATGTGCTGAATCATGAAAAAGAAAGGAATATCTAATATTTTTATAAGATATTCCTTAAAAAGATCAATTATAAAATTTTTCTAATGTTAAAAAATTCTCTTATTAACACAGCGAATTGTGTAAATGGTAGACCTAGATGCCATGACCCGATACCTCTTAAACGCCGATCTGTAACGAGTTGTAGTTTTTGGGCAAGAGCTCTAGCATCTTCAAACCAGACAATATGTCGTTTTCCTTCTACATCCCAATAAGTGAAGAAGGGTTGTTGATATTCGGCTGAATACGAAATGGGTACGTTATTATCCATTGCTGTTCTATAGGCATCTGCTACTGAAAGAGCTCTTGCACTTTCTACTGAGCCATCTGACATTGTCCAGTCATAGCCATAACGAGGAGTTCCTAGAATTACTTTGTTAGCTCCCATTGTTTCAATGGCATAGTTGACCGTCTTTCTTACTTCGTTGAACGGTGCAACAGGACCAGGTTCACTTCCTGCTTCGTGCCAATCATAAGCCATGAGAAATGCAAAATCGACTACCGCACCTATTCCACCATAATCATATCCCTTATTCCATTCTGGTTCTGTCGCACTGGTTTTATAAGGAATTGCTACTGATAGAGAATATCCTTCTGGTTTTATGCGATCTCGTAATTCTCTTAAGAAGGTAGTGTAATTATCTCTTTCTGATTCAGGCACTAATTCAAAATCGATATTGACGCCTGCGTAATTTGTACTTGTCAATAATAGATAGATATTTTCAATAAGATTTTGTCTTAAAGAAGGGGAGGGTAGAATTTTACGCAGAATAGCAGAGCTAAAGCCAGTACTTGTTAAGTTTGTAATGACAGCAATGGGTGCAACATAATTTTGCCGAGACAGATTTACGATGCCTTGATCGTTAAGTGGACTTAAATTGCCATTGGCATCTACATGGTGTTCGAAAATGCCATAGTATGTGGTAATTGGTGCAAAAGTTCGTGTAATCATTTCATCATTTTCGGGCGTGGTAGGGAAGATATAACCAAAGCTGTATGCGGTATATTTTTCTCTAGGTGGAAGGTAAAGTAGTGTTCCAACACTTAGCATATTAGACTGAAGACCGTTATAAGCTTTAATCCGATCAACAGGTACCATCGCCATCTGAGAAATCGTATATAAAGAATCGCCAGGTTGAACAATATATTGGTCAGTAGGTATTAGTAAATCTTGCCCCGGAACTATTCTGTCCGAAGATAATCCGTTTGTAATCCGAATGCTATCCATTGTCACATTAAACTTATTGGCAATAGAAAAGATCGAATCACCATAATTTACGACGTAGATAAACAAAGAACCGCCACCTTTATATTAGTCGTCTTTATAAGGATATGCTTCAGATTTTAGATGGGCATACATATTTGAAAAAATTTTTTTAAAACTATATGTAAAGTTTTAGTGGGTAGGAAGAGGGGGTACGATTAAATGAGGAAATAAAGGAGTAACAATTAATGATTTACATCAAAAATTGATACTCACAATATTAGTGTGATGGATGATATGTATCCATAATTATAAGAAATTGTTCTAACCATTTTAGCATGATCGAACTATCTTGATACGTCACGCTTATCGTTAAATTTCCTTCCATTGATACAATAAATAAATCAGCGAGCCTTTCTGAATCCTTCTCGCTATATCCTGCTTTGGCAAAATATCCTTGAAAAATCGCTTTCCAATAATCAAACGTTTCTATACATTTTTGGCGTACAGCTTCACTAATACTAGAAGATTCAAGTGCGACTAAACCGATTCGATAAGCTTTACGATTACTATCCATTACTTGAGTTGCAATATGCTTTACATAGTAAGCAACAGCCATTTTTATAGGATATTTATCAAAGATTTCTTGCATTTCTTCGGCTGCATTTATTTTAGTAGATTCTAAAAATGCAAGTACGATTTCCTCTTTACCATTTGGAAAGTGATAGTAGAGTGAACCTTTTGGGCAACCACTGACTTCAATAATCTCATTAATACCTGTTGCATGATATCCTTGCGATTGAAATAAATAAGAAGCAGCATGGATGATATTTTGTTTTGCGTCCTTTTTTGTCATCGCTTACACCTCGCTCTTAATAGATTTATCCTACATCTTAATAGGTAGTATGTCACTAAAAAATAAAGTGAAAAATAAATCTAATTAAAAACAACACATTTTGTAGGAAGTATGACCTCCACAAATGGAAGTTTTACTTAATCATAAGACATTTAAAATTCGTAGGTCAATCTAAATATACTTCCTCTGTTTACAAATATAGTAAAAAGACCACTTCTAATTATGATTGAAGTGGTCTTTTCGAATAGGAAACTATTATTTTACTAATTGTCCGCCTTTTTTTAAGTATTTAATCATACCTTCAGTTGCATGGTAAGTAAGTGCACCTAAAGTTGTTGTTGGGTTAGTTGTTCCGAAGTGAGGGAATGCAGATGCTCCGCAAACGAATAGATTTTCACAATCCCACATTTGTAAATATTTATTGACTGCAGAAGTTTTAGGGTCATTCCCCATGATAGCGCCACCAGCATCATGTTGGTAAGTGAAATTACCACCAAAATGTTCAGGCATTACGTGTTTGTCAATTTTAGAAGCACCCATTTTTTTAAGGACGCCTGCACATTTTTCGACTAAAAATTCATTTAAATTGCGGTCTTGGTCTGTGTAGTCAAAAGTTGCACGGATTAATGGATCACCATATGCATCTTTGTAATTAGGGTCAAGATCAAGATAGTGTTGTTTCCAAGGCATAATACCGCGTTGAGCGACAACAGAAATTTGACGGTTTGAATATTTTAAAGAAGCTTTTTTAAATTCTTTTCCCCATGTTGGTGTGCCCATAGGAACCGCATTATTACTAATTGGCTCATTTCCAAATTGGTGCATCTCAATTTGACCACCATGGATGAAGTCAACGTTTGAATGGTCAAAGTTATCAACAGTAAAGTCAGAACATGCCATTCCTAGAGAACCTGTACCAATGAATAAATTGAATTTTTCATCGTCAAAGAAACCTGTAGCTCCCATAATAGTATGGTGATCACAGTAGTTTTTCCCGATTATACCTGTACCAGTTTTAGGATTATAAGGTGTGCCAATTCCTGATAAAAGCAATAAACGAACATTATTAAATGTATAACTTGTTAGAACGACTAAATCAGCTGGTTGTTCGTATTCGACACCAGTGCGTGTATCGCGATAAAGGACACCAGTTGCTTTCCCGTTTTCATATAAAACACGAGTTACTTCTGAATTTGTACGTAATTCGAAATTGCCTGTCTTTTTAGCTGTTGGAATAACAGTAACAATTGGATCAGCTTTTGCGCCATATTCACAGCCATAGTTACCACAGAAAGAGCAATATTGACATGCGCTTAGCTGTTCACCATCAGGGTTTTTATAAAATTGAGAAGCAGTAGCAGATGGAACAGTATATGGATGATATCCAAGGTCTTCACATGCTTTTTGGAATAGTTTCATAGATGGTGTTTTTTTCATTGGAGGGTTAGGGTAATCTTTTGATCGTTTACCAGCAAGAGGGTCAACTTCCCCAGAAATTCCAGCCATTTCTTCGAATTTAACATAATAAGGTTCTAGTTCATCATAAGTGATGCCCCAGTCTTGAATAAGCATGTCTTTTGGAATTTTATTTTTTCCATATTTTTTTTCTGTTAGGGTACGGATTTCAAAATCATAAGGGTAATAGCGGTGTGTTTGTGCACCCCAGTGAGCGCCGCCGCCCCCAGTACCTTCACCGATAGTTAGAGAAGCAATATTACGTACGGGTTTTGCAACTTCATTTAAATTATTACGGAATGTAATCGTATCTTTGCTTAGTTTATGCATTAACTCTTTGCGTACAGTATATTTTACTTCATCGTGACCATGTAGATAGTCTTCTGTTGTGCGTTCCTCGCCTCGTTCTAAACCGACTACTTTAAATCCGGCTTTTGTTAATTCAGCTGAAACAATACCGCCTGTCCAGCCCATACCTGTAGTGACAACATCCACTTTTGGTAGTTTTTTAACCATTTTAAGTTCCTCCATTTATGTAAGTTTTTATTTATGACTTGCTAAGCTAACCGGTTGCATTTTAACAAACTTTTCTTCTTCAACAATATTGGCATATGACATTTGCGCACCTGGATATTCTTTCATTTTCCATCCGGCCATGTTCTTGTTTCCACCGTAAACTGGATCACAGTAACAACCTTCTAGTGTCATTTTGCGAAGTAATGCAAAGAATAAAGCAGAGTTGACTAGACGCATTTTTACTTTACCTTGTTCAAATTGTGTTAAGATTTCAATTTGTTGATCTTCAGTAAGCTCTTTGAATAATTTTTTGTGTTGAGTATTACTTACTTCGTTTAGACGACGAACGCCTTGCAAGATGATATCAGCATTGTAAAGGGGAGCTTCACCTTCTTGGAAAGGTATTTTCATATAGTCGTTAACATTATGGCCATAACTACCTGCTAGTTGTTTATCGATATAGTATGGAACGCCTAGTTTAATAGCACCTGGTCCATTTTCATCCTCTGGATAAATAGCCTCAGTAGCAGCACTCAATGCGTCAAAATCTGAACTTCTTTTGAAAAATTGAAGTGCTTCAGAATAATCCACTTTAGTTGTTTTCGTTTGTTTTTTTTCTGTAGAAGCCTTACCTGTAAGTAAAGAAGTAACGCCACCACCAACGATTAGACCGCCCAATGCAACTCCTGAAGTTTTCAGAAATGCACGACGTGAAGTTGAATCTACATTTTTCTTATCAGCCATCTCAATACCTCCATTAAAATAAAAAATCATTTCATGACATTAATTTTCATAAAATTGATTTGTGCAATTTAAATAATAGACCGTTCACTATAATTAGTCAATAATGCTTAAGCAATTTGTCATATTAATAGGAAAATAATATCGATTCTAATGTACTTAGTTAGTAGGAAGGTTTTTATCAAAATATAGCGAAATAAATAAAACAGTGACGCAAAAATAAAAAAGTAGCGGTGATTATTTGGAGATAATAATGTATTTTGTCATATGTTATTTTATAGGTAATTTTATGACTGGCTGGATTGTTGGTAAATGGTATGGAGTATCCTTGCAGAACGAGAATAGTGGAAATGTGGGAGCACGTAATGCCGGGCGAACGCTTGGTAAACTAGCATTTTGTTTTGTTTTCTTTGGGGATGCATTAAAGGGTGTTGTGGCATTTTTATATGGTAAATATTTAGGGCTTGATGAGATGATTATTTCTTTTGGTGTTTTATTTTGTATTTTAGGGCATCTTTTCCCAATATTCCTACGTCTTAAAGGAGGAAAGGGCGTAGCAACAATGATTGGAGGATTGATCAGTTTAAATCCAATCCTATTTTTAACATTAGCTATCGGTACGATCGTAGCATTACCTTTTACCAAAAGTTTAACCAAAAGTATGGTGTTTGGTTTTATCGTATATAGTGCTTCAATTTTTCTGCTACATAAACAAATGTACTTCCCGATAATATTTGCTTTAGTAATGATTACTTGGAAACATAGAGAAAGCTTAATGATAAGGTGGAGATGACGATGTATTGGTGTAAAATTGCAACAACTGATAAGGAATTTGATGAGATAGCAAAACTAAATTACGAAACATTTGTAGAAGAGATTCCTCAACACCAATCAAATGAAGAAAGAAGATTGGTTGACCGATTTCATGATGAAAATACATACTTAGTTGTTTATAAAGATACAGAAATGGTAGGGATGTTAGCTTTTCGTGATAAAAGGCCATTTTCATTGGATGAAAAGATTGGAAAAGTAGAGTTGAAACTTGACAAAGAGGTATGTGAAAAGCTTTGCGAAATTCGGTTGTTAGCTGTTAAAAAAGACTATCGAAATGGTCGCGTGTTTAGTCAATTAGCAAAAGCAATTTATACTTACGTATATAACAAGGAATATTCAGCAGCAGTTATTTCCGGAATTACAAAAGAAGAAAAACTATATCGACGGTTAGGATTCCAACAATTTGGAGAAATGATTGGAACAGCTGAGGCGACATTTTTGCCAATGATCTTAACAAGGGAAAACTGTGATGTGATGAGTGAACAAATACGATTGAAGCAACATAATTTCTTTCCTGGTCCAGTTGAACAACTTCAACCTTTAGAACATACTGGAACATCCCATCGATCGACCAAGTTTTTCACTCTCTATAAAGAGATGAATAACCAATTATTGCATCTTTCTAGTGCAAAATACGTTACCCCCTTCGTTGGTACAGGTACATTAGCAAATGACGTGATGTTAGGGCAAATCAAAGCAGATTTTAAAGATTCCAAAGGTTTAATGTTAGCAAATGGAGAGTTTGGTGAACGGCTAATAAGACAAGCGGAAAATTGGAAGTTATCATTTGATAGTTGTACGTATAAATGGGGAGAGGCTTTTAATTTACTAGAATTAGAACAACATTTATGTACTGGGGAATATAAATGGATTAGTTTTGTACACGGAGAAACTTCAACTGGAATGTGCAATGATTTAGAACCAGTATTAAAGTTAACAAGAAAATACAATGTAAATGTTTGTGTAGATTGCATCAGCACCTTTGGGGCATTTCCTTTTTCAATGGAGCAGTTATATTTAGCAACAGCTGTAAGTGGAAAAGCAATTGGTGCATTAAGTGGTCTTGCATTTGTCTTTTTAAATCAAAAACCAGGTACTAATGATGCACCATTATATGTAAACTTGGAACATTATTTTAATCATCCTGTTCCTTTTACATTACCTGCGTATTTGGTTTCGAATACACTCTCGGCATTACAGATGTACCCAACGCGTTTTGATACTCTTAAATCACGCTTTGACCAATTACGTAATTCTCCTTTTTCACAATATTGTATTGTCGAAAAAGCAACTTATCCAATGATTGTTACGTTAAAATTACCCAAAGCGCTTTCTAATTTTAGCGAAGATGCAAAATTGAATGGATTCTTGTTGCATGACGAAAGTTCTTATCTTAAAAAACATAATATTGTTCAGATTTCTGTTATATCCATTGGTTTTGAAAAGATTTTTGAAAGATTAAGTGAATTCTTCAATCTTTATCAAGAAGTAATAGAAGGATAATTGTCCAGGTTTCTTAGTCATGTTTTTTAGGTAACTAATTTTTAAAACAGGGCTAACGTGGAGGGCTAGTCACCCACTTTTCATATATTACTTTATGATGAAAGGAGGGATTTAATTGACTTCGCCTCAAAATTTCCCTGGAAGACCTTCGATGCCTCCACCATTTGGACCACCGGGAGGGCAACCAGGATTCCCAGGGGGTTCACCGGGATTCCCACCGGGATTCCCACCAGGATTTCCGCCGGGAGGGCAACCGGGTTATCCACCAGCTTTTCCACCAGGAGGGCAACCAGGTTTTCCACCAGGAACACCAGGAGGAGGTCCAACTGGACAAATGCCAACTGCGGCACCACCAGCATTCGCACCTGCAAGGGATTCAAGCAGACAAGGATCTAGTGGAATAAGCTCATGTTTGTTTAGGAATACGTATATCTGGACCTTTGGAGGAAGTAACTTCTGGTTCTATCCTATTGCCGTAACAAGAGATCAAGTAATGGGCTATCGTTGGAGTACTCGTAACAATCGTTGGAGTTTCAGAATTATTAGCAGAAATAATATTTGGTCATTTCAATGTTTTAGATAAAAAGGTTGAAAGAGCTGCGCAATTAATAGTTGTGCAGCTTTTTTGGTTGGATGCGGAAAGTCTATATGCATTAAAATGGATACAACAGTTGAATTTGAATATGGAGGAATTTATATGGAAGAAAGTATACAAACTGCAATAGAATTACGAAATAATGGTTTCTATAAAAAGTCAAATTTACTTTTAGTAGACTTAGCTGATCAATTTCCAAATAATGCTCAGATCCATTATCAATGTGCATGGAGTTTCGATGTATTAGGTGAAGAAGCAAAAGCAGTTCCTTATTATGAAAGAGCCATAAGTCTAGGATTAGATCATGAAAATCTCGAAGGTGCATTACTAGGATTAGGCAGTACATACAGAACATTAGGTCAATACGAAAAATCAGCCCAAACCTTTCAAAAAGCAATCCAACTCTTTCCTTCAAACAAAGCCATTCAAGTATTTTTTGCTATGACACTATATAACCTTGAACAACATCAAGAATCAATGGAATTATTATTAAAATGCATAATCGAAACAACAAAAGATAAACAAATATTGGCATATAGCAAAGCAATCGAATTTTATTCAGATAAATTGGATGAAAAATGGAAATAATTGATGGGGAAAGATGGTTGGATTTGCCGCTAGGGAAGTGAGTTGTGTAAAAGGGAGTTTGAGTTGTGCAAAAGGGAGCTTGAGTTGTGCAAAAGGAAGCTTGAGTTGTGCAAAAGAGGGTACGAGTTGTGCAAAAAGGAGTTCGAGTTGTGCAAAAGGAGCTGCGAGTTGTGCAAAAGGAAGTGAGTTGTGCAAAAGGAAGCTTGAGTTGTGCAAAAGAGAATTTGAGTTGTGCAAAAGAGGGTACGAGTTGTGCAAAAAGGAGTTCGAGTTGTGCAAAAGGAAGTGAGTTGTGCAAAAGGAAGCTTGAGTTGTGCAAAAAAGAATTTGAGTTGTGCAAAAGAGGGTACGAGTTGTGCAAAAGAGGGTACGAGTTGTGCAAAAAGGAGTTCGAGTTGTGCAAAAGGAAGTGAGTTGTGCAAAAGGA